>JAYUKX010000213.1:0-1003 GCA_043764095.1 Chitinophagales bacterium | reverse complement strand
GTTTTTTGTTGCAATGCCCATACATCAAAATCTTGTTTCGATTGGCCGTAAGGGTTCAACGGTTTCAACAAGTTTATTTTTGATTCGTCATCTTCATATCCATTTTCGCCTAGCCCGTAGGTAGCGGCAGAGGACGCATAGACCAATGGAATTTGATAGTCAATGCACCGCTGCCAAACATCTTTTGTGTATTGCGTGTTCATCCGCGTGAGCAAGTCAACGTCAAACTCTGACGTGTCGGTTTTCGCTCCAATGTGAAAAATGAATTCTACCAGCTCGTTGTTTTTATCGAGCCAATCAATAAAACGGTCGCGGTCAACGTATTCCTGTATTTTCAATCCCATCAAATTGCTTGCCTTAGAAGGCACATCAAACTTATCTACCGCAATGATGGCGTTAAAATTTTCTTGGTTGAGCTTTTTGATGAGGCAACTGCCAATAAAGCCTGCGGCTCCGGTTACTATTATCATGTTATTCGGTTGGGTCAATAATGTGGATACCTTCCTTTAATGCATACTTCTTTAATTTTTGGTCACAGACGATGAAGTAGTCAATCTCATTTGAAACCTGGATAAGCGATGCCAATTGAATTGTATCGAGTGCTTTCATTGGATATTTTTCTATGATTTTTAACGCATTGATTTTTGTATCATCATCAAAATAGATTGTTTCAAAGAAAGGTAAATCAAGATTTATTTCACTGTGCAATAGCTGATATTCTTTTTCATTGATAAACTTAGTGTGTAGCAATCGTTTAAAAGCACTAGCACATTCTACATGGGTTATAATTGAAATGAAAATTTTATCAGCTTGTTCAAATAGCTTCTGTACCTTATCATCACCAACTTCGTTCAAGTAGCGTTTTAATAAAGAAGAGGAATCAAAAAAGAAGTTCATTCCTCATCGCGTATTTGTCGCAAAATCACTGTCGAGTCAGCGCCTTTTTTGAGCGTTACTTTTTGCACTTGTCTTTTCCATCCCTGCACCGGTTCTTTAAATGGGG
>JAYUKX010000212.1:0-80795 GCA_043764095.1 Chitinophagales bacterium | reverse complement strand
TTTTAAGGCAGATAGCGGTACTATCTAACGAAAAAATGGGGATGTATAGGCGGAAAAGACCAAGTTCAAAATGCAATTAATTGTGTCCAAATACTTAAATAGGGAAATTATGTATTACTCTGTATGCGTTTGCATGATGGAATATGTTCTTCATGCAACAAAATGACTTAATTTATCACCATAGCTATGAATATACTAATCAACTCAAAAATGAATAAACTACTTATCTGCATGGCACTCCTCTTTGGGTGCTGCGCCCTCCAAGCCCAAGACCTCAAACGCATTACCATAAAAGGGCTGGTAATGGATACTTCGGGTGCTGATATGCCCTTTGCAACAATCATGCTCCTCAATCCTTCGGATTCTAATTTGGTCAATTTTACCCGCAGCGATGACAAAGGTGGATTTGTCTTTAAAAACGTCAAAAACAGTGCTTATTTGCTCAAAGTTTCCTACGTAGGCTATATTCCACTTCAAAAATACTTGCCCGCTTCTACCACAGAGACCAACGACGTTGGTACGGTATTCGTCAAGGCGATTAGTACAGAACTTAATGAAGTGGTCATCAAAGCAGCGCGTTCCACACTTACTTTCCGCGGCGATACCATTGAGTACGATGCCGCTTCTTTTAAAGTACCACCCGGCTCTACCGTGGAAGATTTGCTGCGGCGACTGCCCGGTATTGAAGTGGATGCCGATGGCAATATTAAAGCGCAAGGAAAAGATGTACAACGATTGTACGTGGATGGAAAAACGTTTTTTGGCGACGACCCGAAAGCCGCTACAAAAAACTTAGGCGCCGAAACCATTTCCAAAGTACAAGTATATAACGAAAAATCAGAGCAAACCCAACTCACAGGCGTGGACGATGGTAAAAAAACAAAAGCCATGAACCTCGAACTCAAAGACGAATACAAAAAAGGTTCCTTTGGTAAAATAACGGGTGCTATTGGTACCGATAAGCGTTGGGCCGCAAGGGGCAACTACAATAAATTTAATAAAAAAGAACAGTTTTCTATTCTTGGCTTTGGAAATAATATCAACCAAACGGGACTAAACTGGGAAGATTACGGTGAATTTAAAGGCCAAAACACTTGGAACAACCGCGATAATGGAGATTTTGGTTTTAGCGCAGGCAATAACCGATATTATTCTTTTGATGGCGGCGATGTTCCTTTTAATAATAACGACGGGCGCGGTTTTTCTGAAAATTACGGCGGCGGTGTCAACTATAATTACGATCATAAAAAAACCAAGGCCAACGCGAGTTATTTCTATAACCAAACCGAACTAACGCTGGATCAATATGGCTTTAGGCAAACCTTTTTGCCGGGTTCGTCTTTTTTTAATACCGATACCCTCAATCGGCTCGATTTTAAAGGTAATCATAGTATCAACGGGCGTATTGAGCAGGAAATTGATTCCAATAATATCCTGATCTTTAAAGCCAATACTCGTTTTACAACCAACACGGGTACCGATATTCAAAATCAATATTTTAGTGAAGACGAGCGGCAGTTGAATATCGATAATAGCACGTCGCTTGCTTCCATGCAGTTGAGTGCAAGTAGTATTTATCGCCATAAATTTAAGAAAAAAGGCCGCTCTTTTGCCGCCAGTGGTGGTTACAACAGGAATGTTTCTGATGGTACGGATAATTTGGAATCGTTGAATCAGTTTTTTAGTGCCACTAATTTTACCCAACAAATTCGACAACTCAATACCAAAAACAACAATACCAGTCAATGGCGCGCTAGCCTATTGTTGACCGAACCGCTGAGTAAAAAATGGTTTTTGGAAACGTTTTATAACTTCGCCAATACCACCAACTTGTCCAACCGGCAAGTGACCAATCCATTGGATGAAAATACGCGTATCGACAGCCTAAGTCTTTGGTTCGACAACGGGATACAATACAATCGCATTGGATCCAGCGTGCGTTATTCCCACAATGGTGCCAATTTGTCGGCCGGTTTGGCAGGGCAGCAATTGCATATTGGCGGTAAGTATGCTTTGGACGAAGGTCGGCCATTGATTGCGCCAGAGTACGGGCGTACTTTTCGCAATATTGTGCCCTATTTGGATTTGAGTTTTGAACTGGCCAATAACAAATGGCTCAATGCGAGTTATGTTTATGGCGTTAGCGAGCCTCAATTGAATGATTTGCAACCTGTGCCGAATGTAAACAACCCCACTTTCCGTACCGAAGGCAATCCCAATTTACGGCCCGAGCGGACGCATCAAATGAGCCTAGGTTATGGCTTTTGGAATCCAAGCAGTTTGAGCAATATGAATATCGGCATGGATTTCGAGGTATTCGATGACAAAATTACGTACAACCAAACGATTCAAGTGATTGATAGTGTGGGTGTTAGAACGACTACACGCCCGGATAATATTTCCGGTGGAAAAAGTTTGAGTTCTTATATTTGGTACGGTTTCCCCATTATTAAAACCAAACTGACGGCCAATGTGAATGGCAATGTGAATATAAACCAAACGCCAGCATTGGTGAATAATGTACGCAACGAAACGCAGAGTAATAGCTTTGGTTTTCGCCCAGGTTTGAACTATACGCCAAGCCCAAATTTGATTATTGGAGCCAGCGGTGATGTCAATTTTACAACGATTGAATATTCAATTCAGGAACAGCAAAACCAAAAGATTTATCGTTATGGTTCCGACATTTCGATCAAATGGCAAATGGTGAGTAAAACATTTTTTGAAGGTAATTTTAAATATTCCAAATACGAAAATAAACGTTTTGGTTTTGATCAAAGCATTCCAATTTTGAACGCCTCCATTCGTCGCTTAGTAGGTAAAACCAATAGAATAGAATTGCGGCTTGCTGCATTTGATCTGCTGAATCGCCGTGTGACGATCAACCAAAATGGTTCTCAAAACTTTGTATCGAGTAGTGTAGCCAATACTTTAGCGCGTTATTATATGCTGAGCGTGAGTTACAATGTACGAGGATATGAAAATAAAATTAAGAAAAATGATTGGTGGTAGAATACTAGATAAAATGAATAAAAAAATAATAATACTTGGATTTTTAGGGATAACTATTTTTGGTGGACTTTATGCCAAACGCAATATGGATACCCCAAGCCACCTGCAAGGTAACACCAATGCAGCAGTGCCGCTAACCATCAATAAAGATGATGTGAAAAATGGCGATCTCATTTTTCATACTTCGCTCTCGGGACAAAGTAAGGCCATTCAATTGGCCACAAAATCAAAATATTCCCATTGCGGAATTATATTCAAAGAAGGCGACAATTTTTACGTTTTTGAAGCCGTCGAACCCGTACAGCGTACTCTCCTCAGCAAGTGGATTGCCCGAGGAAAAGATGGCAAATACGTCATCAAACGCCTTAAAAATGCAGACGAGGTATTAACGCCAGCCGTACTGACCAAAATGAAACAGATTGGCGATCAAATGAAAGGCAAACACTACGACCTTACTTTTGAGTGGTCGGACGAAAAAATTTATTGCTCCGAACTGATTTGGAAAATATACCAAGGAGCAACGGGTCTTGAAATTGGTAAACTGGGTAAACTGAAGGATTTTGATTTGACGAGTAAAACCGTAAAGAAAATAATGAAGGCCCGTTATGGAGATAAAATACCATTGGAAGAAACGGTTATTTCACCTTCGTCTGTTTTTGATAGTGAACTGTTGGAGACGGTTAAATCGAATTAATTCGCTTAATGCTTTCCAACCACCACCACTGCCATACTCCGTACATCCTCCACCAGCACCGTTTTAAAGGGCTCTAACAGACTCAAGCCGTGTTGTTGGAGGATGTTATCCAGTGTCTTTCTGGTCAGTAGAAAGCGGTCGGTGTCATCGGGTAGGTAAAAGCGGCCATGCCCCAAGGGCGTGATCTTACCTTCCAAGCCCACATCTGTAGTAACGCGGATAAAGAGAGAACCACCGGGGCTAAGTACACGGATCATTTCGCCAAACATTTGCTCAAAATGCAACTCATTTTCGGCAAAATGCAAGACCGCACTACAAATAATATGCTGAAAAAAGGCATCCGGGAAAGGCAGTGCTTCCACCGCTGCCATTTGAAAACAACTATCGGGCACTGCTGGATAGTTTTGTCGCAAAGCAGCCACCGCTTCAGGATCGCGGTCGGTACCAAATACACTAAAACCCTCCTGCACAAACCAATGGAGGTTGCGGCCACCACCCGCGCCTGCGTTCAAAATTTTATCCGAAGGCGCGTAACGCCCTTTCATTATTTGATCGAGTAAGTAAATATCGGTGTTGCCGAGTAGCGCGGTGATTTTGTTCATGTGTGTTGTTTAAAATTATGGCTTTGACCGCAATTCCACGCAAAGGTGTTCAGGGAACTTTGAAAATTCCCCGAACATAAGAAAATATGGGCAAAACTACATGTTTTCAGGCGAAATTGGTTGAGGCACAAGATTTTTCACCGGTTTTATACTTTTCAAATAAGCATATATCGCTTTCACATCGGCATCCGCCATTGCCGTATAATTGACCCATGGCATCGGCGGCAACAGCATACGTCCGCCGTCCAAGCCTTTGTATTTACCTTGTGTCAAGGCTTTTTTGAATTGTTCTTCCGACCAATTACCGATGCCCGTTTCGTCGGGTGTTAAGTTGCCTGCGAAGGAAACACCCCATGGCCCAGCGGCAGCAGTCAAATCGGGATAAAACATCGCAAAGCCTTGCTTCAAAATTGGGTCTTTGAACTTCATAATTGGCCGGTCGGCGGGATAGCCTGCGAGCATCGTTTCCGGGATGATTTCCGGGCCGTTTGCGCCCATTCTTTTTGCCGAATGACAATCGTTGCAACCCGTTATTTGCACCAAATATGCACCGCGTTTTACGGCATCATCAGCGGTGGTTGCAGGCGTTTCGGCTGTTTGCGTAGCCGTTTTAGGGGTGTTGTCTGTGCAAGAAGCAAGGCAGACCATAGCCAAAAAGAAGGCTAAAAAAGTGGATTTTTTCATGTTGTTGTTTTAAAAAAAATGATTGAAAAATACTAATAATAAGATGGCCAAGCATAGAGATTTAAATATCTGTGTATTGCGCTGTCAGCCATATCCATTTGCCATTTTGGTAGGCGTAAGTTTCGGTAAAATTTTGGTTAGCCGTCCATTTTTCATTGGTCTTTTTGTCCACCCCTGAATGGTGCGTAATGCCCGTAACCGTGACGGCATTATCGACTTGCTGAATTTTAACCTGCTCCATAGGCCACTCCACTAGGGTTGCACTTTTGTTTAATTCCTCCATACATCTCATATCACAGGGTTTCCCATCATTGCCGTGCATCACAAAATCGGGGGAAACTTCTTCTTTTGAAAATTTGTCCCAACCCGTACTTAACATCCGTTGCCGCATATCGGTCAAGGTTTTTTCAGTAAATGTGCTTTGTGTAAAAGTAAGGAGGCTAAAAGCAGAAAATAAGAGTGTGGTTATTAATTTTTTCATTTTAAATACGATTTTAATTGTTAAAAGAACGCCACAAAGGTGCGTACTGCCACAAAAAACGTATAGGATAAACTATGCACAAATAGGATTATCTGTGCATTTGCTTAAAAATAGTGTTTGAAACGTTGAAACTCGTTCAATAAAACCTCAAAAAACTTAGCCTTAGCGGAAAAATCTAAAGGATGTATCCGTCTCTTATCAGCCTGATCGGGTAAATGACATTTAAAAATTTAAGGATTAAAAAGTGCGTCCATCGTTAGCAAGTCCTGCACCAACTGTTGAGCATACTGGTTTTCTTTTACTCCAAAAGCGGCTATCATGGTCAATAATACTGTTTTAGATGTACCAGTTTCCTCCCGAAATGTGGCTACCTTGTGGGATAAGTTTTCTGCGTATGATTTATCTATTGTGAATAACTTACTTGAAAATTTGATCTCACAAAGATTGATAATCCGGTCGTTTCTGTCAAAAATAAGGTCAATTTGCGCACCTTTTGGCGACCGTTGACTTCTCCACGCCGATAATTCCGTATAGACACTCCCAATACCAAGTTGTTGTTTGATCGAGTCTGCATGGTAGAGGCACAAAAACTCGAAGGCATAACCACTCCAAGCCCGCCATTTAGGGCTATTTGCTTGTGTCAGCCAAGCCCCACTTCCAGCGGCTTTTGAATCCTTTACAAACGTATGATAAAAAAGAGTAAAGGGGTCTATCAGTCGGTACAAGGCTTCTCTTTTAAGTTTTCCAAAGGGTAAGTATCGTTTAATAAAGCCCGATTGTTCTAACTCCTCAAAAACGGTCGATGTACTCCCTCCATCACTTAGGCCGCTCTGTAGCAACAATTCCGACCGGAGTATGCCATTGGGACGCGCAGCCAAAGCCTCCACAACAGCCAAGTGTTTTTCAAACTTTGTAAAGAGGGAAGAGTAAAGATCGGAATATTCAGTGTACAATAAACCTGTGGGATCGAAGAACATTCGGTCTATATTTTGAGCAACACTCCGATTGGTCAATATGTTGTCCAAGTAAAATGGAATACCACCTACAGCCATATACAGTTCCAATAACTGATAGCGGTCAAAACGCCCCCCTTTTGCCTTCAAAAATGCCTCGGTTTCATATAAGTTGAATGGCCTCAGCAAGATGCGCTCTGTTACACGGTTGTGAAGGCCGCCGCGATTATGGATGATTTTGTTCATCATCCAAGAGGCCGCTGAACCGCAACCAATAAGCAATATATCGGAGCGATTGGCAGCCCAACTATTCCAAAAATGTTCTAATGCTGACAAGAAATCAGATCCTTTCGTATCGAACCAAGGCATCTCGTCCAAAAACACAACTTTGCGTTTGCTTTGGTGTTTTTCGAGCAGATCACTCAGTATCTGAAACGCCTCAAACCAGTTTTGTGGCATATCCGTAAAATTGGATTGCGGATATGACTTGACCATACCCGTAAAAAAATTGGCCAATTGCTTTTTTGTGCCAATTTTGGCCTGTGCGGTGATCCTAAAGGTGAATTTATCCTCAAAAAAACGATGCACTAAATAAGTCTTGCCTACCCTCCGCCTGCCATACAATATCACAAATTCCGATTTGGGGCTTTTGTACATTCTTGCAAGCTTTTCCTGTTCGGATTTCCGGCCAATCAATACACCATTTAAACCTACTTTATCCATAGTAATAACTTTTTTCAAATAAATTACAATTGCTTGGTTTTCAGATAGTATCGTATGTACACTATCCGCACTTGACAATTTTGTAAGACAAAATTACGATTATTTTAGAAACTTACCGCCAACATTGAAAAAAAATGTTGGCGGTAAGTATGTTTTAAAAGACACTTACCGCCAATATTTTTCAATTAAACCAGCGGTAAGTATGTTTTAAAAGGCACTTACCGCCAACATCTTTTCAAAAAACCAGCGGTAAGTATGTTTTAAAAGGCACTTGCCGCCAACATCTTTCAATTAAACCAGCGGCAAGTATGTTTTATGGATATTTATTTGCATTTTAACCATAAAATCATCCTTAGGCTGATGTTCATTTGTGGCCGAAAAACAGGACACTTATTGGAGAAATATGGAGAGGGCATCGAACAAAAAAGATGGTTATGCCGGTAATACTTATAGTTCAGTATGCCCTAAATATGGCTTATCTTCGTTGTAGAACGTCCATCCCAGTTCGTCAATAAGCAACTTTTTTTCGTCTTCGGTCACTCGAATATAGGTCAAATTAGTTCCCACCCATTCATTATTAGGGTTTCGTATTTTTTAAAGAACCCTGCCTGTCTAATTATGGAAATATCTTTAGTCATATTAATGATTATTTAGTCCCAAAACACTTCAGTCACATCTACTTGCAAATTAGTAATAATTGGAGTGGTCAATACGTCACCCTCTACTTTGGGCGGCAGACCGATAAAAAGGCCTTGCTCGTTGTAAAAAGTGGTATAGGATTCTTAAATCAACCCGCTTTCATAATCTCATGTACCCGAATAGAAGTGTCCAAAAACAAAATTTTAGGATTGGCATTCCTTTCAATATAGTAGGCATTATCGTTGAGGATCTCTACAATATTGCCTATTTTTTCGATATTTAGCACTTTTGACATGTTTTGGGCGGTCGTCAACTCATTGGTGGGCAAACGCAATTGGGTTTGGCCCGTGGCCACCAGACTCATCAGTTCGCGAAGAAAATGGAGGCTGTATTGGATAAACTGTTTTTGGTTTTCGCGCCCCATTTTTGCAAATTGCTCCGTCCAAGATACCATTTCTGGGCCGTGTCCGCGCCAGCATTTGCGCAACCAATCGAGCAGAAAAGCGGAATCGTCGTTGGCTTCGTTATCGGCCAATTGAAGGGCTTGCCGCAGGTCACCATCAGCCAGAAAAGCGATATTTCGGGCGCGGTCGGTGGGCATATTGCGCCTTTCGACCAATCCTGCTATAATTTCCTCATCCGATAATGCGTCCAATTTGACGATTTGACAACGCGAAAGCACAGTGGGCAAAATATCTTCGGTGTTTTCGGCGATGAGAATAAATTGCGTTTGTTCTGGCGGTTCTTCGATCAATTTGAGCAAGCGGTTGCCCTCTTTACCCAGAAATTCGGGTCTCCACATCAATAATATCTTGTATTTGCCTTCAAAAATCCGCATACTGAGTTTTTTCATAATGGCATTGCACTCTTCTTTGTTGATATTGCCCTGCTTGTTTTCCGCGCCAATGAGTTGCAGCCACATATTTACGTCCATAAATGGATTTTCGGTAATGGCAGCGCGCCATTGCTTGATAAAATCGGTACTTACGGCGTTGGTACCAATGGTGGGATACGAAAAATGAATATCGGGGTGCACATGATGCTCCGATTTCCGACAAGCATTGCACGTGCCACAAGGGCCTTGCGCGCCTGCTTGCTCGCACATGAGGAAACGCGCCAACCATAAGCCCAGTTCGAGGCTACCCGCCCCTGTATTACCCAGCAATAGCAAGGCATGCGGAACACGACCTTCGTCGGAAAGGCGCTGTAAAAATGCTTTTGTTTGTTGTTGTGCCAATGGTATTACTGGTTTAATGTTTAAATTTGTGCATCGTCCATGGCTAAAAAAGCCATTATGGCCATTCCTGTTTCCAACGCTGTTTCATCAATATCAAAACTGGATGTATGAACGGGAGATACAAACCCTTTTTGTTCATTACGCGTCCCCAAACGATAAAAACATCCTGGAATTTTGTGGGTATAAAAGGCAAAATCTTCGCTGGTCATGCGGAGTGGAAGTTCCACAACGCGATCGGGGCCGAGGAGTTCAATAGCGCGGGCTTTGGCTCGAGCAGTGAGTGGTGCATCGTTGTACAGCACTGGATAGCCATGTGCAATCTCAAATGTGCAACTACCACCCATGCCTTCGGCGATATGCTCCGCCATTTTTTTCATTTTTTCGTGTGCCTCTGCGCGCCATTGTTCGTCCATAGCGCGAAAAGTGCCTTCTATTTTTACTTCCGAAGGAATGATATTGGTTGCGCCGCCCGTAGAATTTATTTTACCCAAAGTAAGCACTGTAGGCAAAAACGGATTGGCATTTCTACTCACTACTTGCTGCAAGGCCGTAATTATATGCGCCGCAATCACAATCGGATCTATCGTGGTGTGTGGCATAGCGCCATGCCCACCTTTCCCTGTTACGGTGATGTATAATTCATCGGAAGAGGCCATATAAATACCAGAACGGAAACCCACTTTGCCTGCTTCCAGCACAGGATACACGTGTTGTCCAATAATGCTTCGAGGGGCGGGTTGCTCTAATGCGCCTGCTTTAATCATCAGACTGGCACCGCCAGGTACTTTTTCTTCGCCGGGTTGGAACAAGCATTTTACGGTGCCTTGCCATTGGTCGCGCAGGTTGTGCAAGATACGAATGGCACCGAGTAAGGCGGCTGTATGCACATCGTGTCCGCAGGCGTGCATTATACCTGTATGACGGCTTTTGTAAGGTACGTCATTGGTTTCGGTAATGGGCAATGCGTCCATATCGGCACGGAGTGCGCGCACAGAACTATCGGGATTTTGGCCTTTTACTAAAGCGATAATGCCCGTTCCCGCTACGCCACGTTGGTAAGTTACGCCTATTTTATCCAATTCTGTGGCGACAAAAGCACTGGTTTGCTCTTCCTCGAACGACAATTCGGGGTATTGGTGCAAATGCCTTCTAATTTCAATAACCTCCGAAAGGTATTGGGCGGCGAGTTCGAGAACGGTGTGGCGCATGTTGTGGGCAAAGGTAATTAATAAATGACTTCGTCCTTCAAATACCTGCCTACATAATCTGTTATTCCTTCTTCCAAATCATAAAAAGGCTCAATAAAACCAGTATTGCGCACTTTTTTCATGTTGGCTTCGGTGAAATACTGGTACGTATCGCGGATATCAACGGGCGTATCCACAAAAGAAATATCAGGTTGCAGTCCGAGTGCTTTGAACGTACCACAAGCGAGGTCGTAGAAAGTTCGGGCTTTTCCGGTACCTAGGTTATAAATGGCATTTTTGGGTTTTCGCTCCAAAAAGTGCAACAAAACGGCACAAACATCCTTGACATAGATAAAATCGCGGCTTTGTTCGCCGTCTTTATAGTCGGGTCGGTGCGATTTGAATAATTTCATGGCACCGGTGGCTTTTATTTGTCGGGCGGTATGAAAAATGACCGAAGCCATTCGGCCTTTGTGGTATTCGTTGGGGCCGTAAACATTAAAAAATTTGAATCCAGCCCATTGTGGCGGCGCCGTTTCTGAGGTGGTTTGGAGTACCCATTCGTCAAAATCCTGTTTACTTTGCCCGTAAGGATTGAGCGGTTTGAGGTTGGGGATAATGCCGTGATCGTCGTCGTAACCCAGTTCGCCTAAGCCATAAGTGGCTGCGCTGCTGGCATAGAGTAAAGGTATTTGGAAGCCCGAACAAAGCATCCAAAGTGCGCGGGAATATTCGAGGTTGAGTTCGTTAAAAATGGGAATACTTTGTTCTGTGGTATCGGTTCGTGCACCGAGGTGTATAACGGCCTCCACATCGCCGTGGTTGCGTTCGAGCCATCGGTGGAAATTGAGGCGGTGTACCTGTCCCCAAAGTTTTTTTTGCTCAAGGTTGCGCGCTTTTTCTGGGTGGGAAAAGTCGTCCACCGCAAGAATATCGGTATAGCCCGCTTCATGGAGGCTTTGAATCATGCAAGAACCGATAAATCCGGCTGCTCCTGTTACGACGATCATATTTTATAGGATTTGAGGATGGATGAGGTGGTGGTTGGTACTCTTAGTTGAGTGCTAAAAGCGTTGATAATGCATTGAAAATAAGGGTGCAAAGTTAGGTCAGTTATTGGCAATCGCCATGCAATTCATTCAAAAAAGTCAACTACCTCATTTAATGAACCATCTTTCAATTCTAAGGAATGAGATTCAAAAAGCAGATAGTGGTGGCACATTAGGATGTTGTATTGTTTTAATGTGTATTGGTGCTTGTTTTGGCGATCATGGAACTGTTATTGACAGAACAAGGCTAGGTAGAACAGTAATCCGGAGAGGAATTTGTTGTGATTAATGAAACTTTTCTTGCAATCCTTAAAAATATTTCCCATCATTTTGTTACGTAAAATCCGTACTTTTGCACCACAAAGTTGAATTAAAATGGTAAAGAAACATATCCGCTTCGATTGGGCAGCCAAAAAACTGCTTCGTGACAAAGCAAACTTCGACATCCTCGAAGGCTTCCTTTCTGAACTTCTGAAAGAAGAAATCATCATAACTGGACTTTTGGAAAGCGAAGGCAACCAAGAGGAGGAAGATGATAAATTCAACCGTGTTGATTTGTACGCTGAAAACTCGAAAGGCGAACATATCATCATCGAAGTCCAAAACACGAGAGAGTTAGACTACCTTATGCGTATGCTATTCGGCACGTCGAAGGCTGTTACGGAGTATTTGGACATGAATGCACCGTATTCCGACATAAAAAAGGTTATTGCAGTGAGTATCGTATATTTTGGCTTGGGCAAAGGTGACGATTACATTTATGTTGGGCAGACTAAATTTACAGGTTTGCACACAAAAAAAGAACTCCAATTGACGAAAACGCAACAAAAATTGCTTAATAAACCGTCAATTCATCAGGTATTTCCTGAGTACTACCTAATCCAAACAACAAAATTCAAAGATATAATCAATGATGGTTTGGACGAATGGATTTATTTTTTCAAAAATAGTGTGGTGCTTGATGAATTTCGGGCAAAAGGCATGAAAGAGGTTCGTGAGAAAATGGTTGTTCATAATTTGCCTGATGACGAAAGAAAAAGATATAATAGATTTTTAGATAACCTTCATACAGAGGCGAGCATTGCAGATACGGTGAGAATTGAGCATGAGGAAAAAACGGAGCAGAAAGTAAAAGAGGAAAAGACAAAATGGCAAATAGCAACAGCAAAAAACCTTATAAAATTAGGTTTGAGCGATGCACAAATTTCAGAAAGTACAGGAATGCTACTTATTGAAGTTCAAACGCTTCGCAACAACATAAATGCCAATAAATAGGAAATCAGCCATCTTCTCATTATCATTTATTGCGCGTTTTACATGTCCGAACGGGTTGGTTTGCTGCAACTGCGATAAAGTAATTGGTAGCGACAATGCGGATTTTCACGCAATAGGGGGCTATTGGGAGTGGGGGGACGGCAAACCATAGTTAGCGGAAATAGTCAAAAATCTCCCTTTCATTTGTATTTAATTTTTGCAAATACTTAGCCCACTCCCATTTCGGCCAAAAAAGGTCAATTTTTAGCCATACTTCGCCATTTTTTCGTCCGATGCGCTGCATCGAACTCAAAAAAGTGGCTAGTCTGACCAAAAACTGCCTACTTTTTTGACTCGAAACCGTTGGGCTAAGTTTTTACTAAATAATAGTATAAAAAAGAGCCACTTCAAGCAATTGAGGTGGCTCTTTTTGCTTTCAGCCATGAAAATCTCAGTACTCAACAAAATTCCTTTTAAATAAAGAATGGATAATTCGCCAAAAGGTGCTTTTTTTGCACTTGAAATGAATACATCCAAATTTTTTCAGTTTACACAGGTCTGCACCATATTTATAGTTCTTTTTTTTGTTTGTGCAAAAGAGGCTGGTGCGCAGCGTGATACTTCTATGTTGCTCAGGCCGGAGCAATTGAATGAGAACGATATCCTTTCATTTTATAAAATTAAAGATAAAGAGGTCATACAGTCGGTATCAAGGGTAAAAGAGAAGCCCGGAGACCTGCCTTTTTCTACTTGGGTCATTACTTCCGAGGATATATTGCGGTACGGTTTTGTTACCCTCACCGATGTACTCAAAGCCGCCCCAGGCATTCGGGTATCTCAGCCTGGCAACGCCACCGAAGGCGAAACCTTTATGATGCGTGGTTTGAGTGGCAACCAATATGTAAAAATACTGATCAATGACGTACCTATTAAGCCCTTCGTTGCGCTAGGTATGCCTATCGGGGCTCAATTGCCTATCCGGCAAGCAGAACGCATTGAAGTGTTGTATGGAACATCAGGGAGTATGATGTATGGTAATGAAGCCTGCGCGGGAGTGGTCAATATTATTATCAAGGAGACCGATCGCCCCATTTATACACAAGCGGATTTGGGCTTTGGGACACAAGGGTACAATAGCCTCGATCTGATGTTTGGTGGTCGCTTATTTAAAGATAAAAATGTAATGCGTTTTAGTTTGTATGGTAGTAGTACAGTGAGGAACAAAACGGATATTTTTTGGGATAAAAAAGCTTTTGAGCCCGCAACTTATTATTTGGCAGGCATAGAAAAATCTGACTTCTCCACGTTTGAGCATTATCGCGAAAGTGTTGACACTGGTAATCACTCCATTACCCGGCAGCAAGAGCATGTTAGTCGTATGTTTGGCATGTTGGCAACTTGGAGAGGTACTCAGTTTAGCTACCATCGGATGAGCCGCTCAGATCCCTCGTGCTTAGGTTATAGTCCACTTGCCATATCTTACGCCACTCCTGGCAAACAAATAAAGGATAGGATAGATGTATATAGTCTTAAATTTTGGAAAAAAAGGCCTAATTATCAATTGATTTCAAATACATCGCTGGAGTTATATAAAATAGAAAGTACATCCAGCGCAGAGTATATTTTTAATAGTGTCAGTGCTTTAAGTTATTTATCCCAAGGAGGTGTAGCGTTATCAGGCTTAGATAAAAATATATTGTTAAATCAAGATGAAGGTGTTTATACTTCTGGCCCAAGATATATCTATTCAAGGAGTGCCGAATACCGTTGGGAAGGTATTGCTCGATTTAGGCTTTGGAAGCATTTATGGATGGATAATGGCATGAGCCTTAACGGTGGAATGGGATATCCACAACTAGGACAATTTAGAAGACCACAATTTCAAAGGTTATTTAGATATGAAGAAGATTCTGATAATCCCTTTCGTAATGCAGGTAACGAGGGTTATGCCATAATTCACATTTATTCTAATCTGGAGTGGACAGGGAGAAAAATTAGGATTACGTTAGGATCAGGTGCAGCCACATCCTTTAAATTATCACCACGATTTGCTGCATTGTATCGCATCGATTCTGCTTCTTGTATTTTTGCTAATGCATCTCAAAGTTACAAACAGTTCAACTATTATCAACTAAGGAATACTTTTGGGTATTTTGATACGGCTGGATTGAAGGGAATAATTCCTTATGTTTATACCGTAGAAGGTGACTATGTATGGGACGCAATCGAAACTTTCCGAAGTGCCGAACTCGGCTATCGAAGAAAAAAATCGGAAATCGTCTTTTTTGCACAGCAAGGTTATAATCTGGGCCGAGATGGCTATTTTAGACCAGGTCAAACCTATAATTTCCTTGGTGGTTATTATACTAACCAAGGCTTGTCCCATCAAATATGGGGTATTCAAACGCGTATAGTGCGCGAAAATACAAAGGAAATAAATCGAAAAGGTAAGTTAGAGCGCAATGTGACTTGGCGTAATGAACTATTTGTACAATACTCAAGAGGTAAGGAATGGTTTGGATTAAACATAAGTCCAACTGATGAAATCCGGAATTTTCCTAAATTTATTACTCAGTTTAGGTCTTCTGGGCGTACTGGCCGCCTCCAATTTACTGTTGCGGCCAATAACCAATCATCTGTTTTATCTAAAAGTAAACCATTCGCTGAATTGTGGACTCAGTATGGCAGGAGGGGAGAAAACGAACGATATAGTAAATTTACAACCTGGGACTTACTACTCCGTTTTTACTTGAACAAAAACTTTGTACTCTATTTCAATACCGTCAATATTTTTAACAAAAAAACCTATGGAATTGATGCCAGTGGTTCTATTGACGACCTGCTCGCTCCCCTTCAACAACGCCGCCAAATGCGCTTTGGTATCAATTACAACATGAATTAAAATGAATATAAAACCTTTATCCCTCTTAACTCCTCGTGTCGAACTCGTGCCATCTATGCAAGATTTGGCGGTGCAAGTAAAAGATGAAATCAATACTTATATGTCCAATGGCTGGTACAAACAAATGGAATCTAGCATTTGTATTTACCAAATAGCGGCTAAAGGACATATCCATACCGGCATTTTGGCGTTGAATGATATCCGCGATTTTGACCAAGGAAAAATTAAAAAACACGAAAAAACACTTACCAAAAGAGAAGAGGAATATTTTGAGTTGTTGTGCCGTTGGAAGGCAGTGATTAAACCAGTTCTGCTCACTTTTGCTCCAAATCCCGAATTAACTACTTGGATTAATGCCTATTTGAGTGCCCATACCAGTAGTTTTAACCTAGCAATACCCGAATACGACGAAGTACACGCTTACTGGCTGGTAACTGATCCATCCAAAATTACAGATATAAAAGCGATTTTTGAAAAAATTCCAGCGGTTTATATCGCTGACGGCCACCACCGCACCACCGCTATCGCCAATATGTACAAACGAACAGATGAAGAAAAGCAGGGTCTGGATTTTAGCCATCTTTTTGCGGCTTATTTTCCCGATGACCAATTGGATATCTTAGGGTATCACCGTGTTGTAGCCCTAGATAATGAAGCAGCGGCAGAGCAGTTTATTGTATCTATTAAGGATAAATTTGGCCTAATACTGTTGCACGAACCACGCTTGCCTTTACACAAACGCGAGGTAATAGTGGTATATCAAGGGCAATTTTATGCATTGGATTTTTCAGTTAATAACCCAAAATCTGAGACCTTTCCAGATGTTCACGATACATATACCCTCGATACGGCCTTATTAAATGATCTAGTATTTACCGATATATTAGGCGTGGAAAATGTGCGTTCGGACAAACGCATCACCTATTTGGATGGTGCAAGTGGATGGACAGGAATGCTCCGAACTGCTCAAAATGACACCAATAAAATCGGTTTTTTGCTCTTTCCAGTCGCCATACAAGACCTCTATCATTTATCCGATCAAGGCGATAGTTTGCCACCCAAAAGCACGTGGTTTGAGCCGAGGATTAGGAGTGGATTGGCGGTTTGTAGTTTGTTACAAAATTAGGTTTTTTGCTTGCTCGATCAAAAGGAGAATAAAACATTTGCAACTGTACACTTTTATTTTGAGTAAAAGACATTTAAATTAGAGATGAAGTACAGTTCCCTAAGTGTGGCAAAGCCGGCCTTAGAAAAAATTTATGCTGAGCCTGCCGAAGTATGCAGGTTTTGCTTGTGCTTCGACTAGGCTCAGCATGAAAGCGGAGGCGGATGAAGCCAAAAACTGTTTGAGCCAAACGGATTTGATGAGGCCTAGCCTCCGCTCGATAGTTCGGCGAGTTTTTTTGGCGCCGCCGGAGCGAGGAAGCAAAAGCCCCGCATTTTTCGTCAGCCGAAGCCTTTTTTGCCTACTTTTTTTTTTGGCGAAAAAAAGTAGGAAGTAGGTATTATTGCACAAATTTTCAAGTTTTTGAGATTTGTAAGTGAAACAAGTTTTTTTATCAAAAGAAAAATGCCGAAAAGTAAAAACACTATTTTAAACAATCAAATATCATTAAATATGAAAAAAATATTACTTTTCTCGCTCCTTTTGTGTTGCTTGGCCAACGCAATACATGCGCAAACCCCCAAAGATGCAACTGTCGCTATCACGGCAACTGCAACTACAAATCCAGCCAAAATTGTATTAACATGGCCCAATCCAACAGCCACCGACCTTATCCTACGCCGCAGGAAAAAAGGACAAGCAGGTGGGGCATGGACGCAATTGCTCAACGCAACTGCTTCTACTACAGGTACTTACGAAGATACCAATGTGGAATTGGGCAGTACTTACGAGTATTCCATCCGTAAAACAGCCAACAGTGTCACCGCTCGTGGGTTTGCACATGTGGCTGTGTTAGCACCATTGGTGGATTATCGAGGAAAAATTATTGTATTTATTGATTCCGCTGCCGCCGAAGAAATTGGCCTCGAACTCAAGATTTTCAAAGATGCTATGCGTGGCGATGGATGGCAGCCTGTACCTTATAAAACAGGAGTGTCCGCAACAGTGCAAAGTGTTAAAAATCAAATCATTGCAGATTATAACGCCGATCCTACCAATGTTAAGGCCGTACTTCTGATCGGCGCTGTTCCTGTGCCGTACTCAGGTAATTCCAATTGGGACGGCCACGCAGAGCACAATGGCGCATGGCCGGCCGATAGCTATTATGGGGAAATAAATGGTAATTGGACCGATATAACTATCAATAATACCACAGCGGCGCGTGCTGCTAATAAAAATGTACCTGGCGATGGCAAATTTGACCAAAGTGTAATGCCTTCTGCCGCTGAATTAATGGTGGGCCGTATTGATTTTAGTCGGCTCAACACGGCTACTTTCGGTGCCACGCCAAACGAGTTATTGAAGCGTTATTTCTTGAAAAGTGCGCGTTGGCGTACCAAGCAATATACTGTGAGCAATAATGCCATTGTAGATGATAATTTTGGTTATTTTGGGGGCGAGTCCTTTGCTTCCAATGGTTTCCGAAATGCTTATCCGTTGGTAGGTGAGGGTAACGTAATTTCTGGTGACTTGTTGACAGGTACCGATAATGCGTCCTTTTTGATGGGGTATGGCACAGGGCCTGGTTCTTATACGAGTGCTGGCGGTGTAGGCACTAGTGCCAATTTTGCACAGGATTCGATTAATATTGTTTTTTCCAATATTTTTGGTAGTTATCACGGCGATTGGGACTACGAAAGCGATCCATTGATGCCATCTGTACTGGCGACCAAAGGTGGGATTTTGAGTTGTGGTTGGGCAGGTCGCCCTAATTGGTTTTTGCAAGGCATGGCCTCCGGCGAGACGGTTGGCTATTGTGTAAAAGAAACCCAAAATGCACAATTTAACAGCGAATACAGTTCTAACTTTGGTACAGGTGGTACACATGTGTCTTTATTGGGCGACCCAACTACCCGGGCTCAGATCGTAGCACCAGTAGCGGGTTTGGGTGCTACAAGTACATGTTCTACCATCCAACTTGCTTGGGGTGCATCGCCGGATACTGCCATTTTAGGTTATCATGTGTATCGTGCATTGGGTTTGGATGGGCCTTATAACCGATTGACAACCAATCTAGTAACGGATTTGAAATGGACAGATGACGCTCCCTTAGCGGATACTTTATTTTATCAAGTTCGGGCAGTACGCGTAGATCATACACCCGGCGGTGGCATGTTTTACAATAATAGTATAGGTTTAATTGAGCGGATTATTTTTGTACCGGGTATTGCTCCAACGGTCAATGCTATTGCTAATGGTACTTTGACCTGTAATAATACGACGGTTGTTTTAACGGCTTTTGCGGCGAATCCAACACCTACTCAGTTTACTTTTCAATGGGCGGGCAGTTCAGGTGTTATCCTAAGTACTGAATCTACGCTAAGTGTTTCACAACAAGGTGTTTATACGGTGACGGTAACAAATTCGGCTGGTTGTACTGCCTCCCAAACGTCATTTGTAGTAGGTAATTTTGGGACTCCATCTATTACTATTGTGCAACCTCTTGTCCTTAATTGTATTAATCTTGTCGCTGAATTAATTGTCCCTTCAATACCTGGGGATATAACTTTTACTTATAATGGTCAAGTTTATGAATCAGGAGATTCACTTATGATTTCTATCCCAGGATCTTATAGTTTGACTATAACCTATAAAAATACGGGTTGTACCGGTACCTTAAATTTTGTCGTCAGTCAGAGTATCGATGCTCCTAGTCTAAGTATAACTGCTCCCACCACGGTCCTTACTTGTAATAATCCGACCATTATACTAGAAGCAATAACGAGTAATCCTAGTAATACGGTAATCACTTGGTTAACGCCTGTGGTATCCATTGGGCCATTTCTCTATGTCAATGATGCTGGGACATATTGTGCCGTTGCTACTAATACTACAAATGGTTGTACGTCAACGAGTTGTATTACTATTTCATCTGATTATAACCCTACTGTAGTCACTGCCAACGTCACTGATGAAATGCCAGCAGGCGCATCAAATGGTGCCATTTGGGTCATTGTTAGTAGTACAGGCTCTTATACTTATAGTTTTCAATGGAATACAGGGGATACAACCTCTTCTATTATGGGGTTAACCGCTGGTATTTATACCTTAACGATAACAAATTTGACGAATGGCTGTACCCAAACTTCTACTTTTACGGTCAATTCGCCCAGTGCCACCAACGACATGCAAGGTTTAGTAGATCTGTCGCTTCGTCCAAATCCGGCACAAGATTATTTTATCGTAAAGGCAAATTTTGATCGTTCGCTTACCCTGACATCCGAATTGTATAATATTCAAGGGCAATTAATAGATAAAAAGGCTAGCCAAACAGGGCAAAATCTTGTTTTTGAATACAATACCACGCATTTGCCCAGTGGTATCTATTGGGTAAAATTGATGAACCACGAAGGTAGTATCGTCCGAAAAGTGGTGGTGGAAAATCATTGATCTATCGTACAATGCAATAAAAATAAAAGATAGTCGTAATTTTTTTCATAAACATAACACACTTTGTTTGGAAAAAGCCATACATTTGCCGCTCTATCTTATCGTGTATTAAAGAAACTGCTCGAAAATCCTTTTTAAATGGGTTTTCGGGCAGTTTCCAACAGCACCAATTTTATTTTTATGGAAAATGCATTAATTGCGCTGAAAAAGTATTTCGGCTATGATTCCTTCCGTCCCATGCAATCTGAAATTATCCAATCGGTTTATGACGGGAAGGACACTATTGTACTAATGCCTACCGGCGGAGGTAAAAGTATCTGTTTTCAAATTCCGGCACTTACCCTGCCCGGACTTACGGTCGTGATCAGCCCGCTGATTGCCTTAATGAAAGACCAAGTAGAAGGGCTTGTGGCCAATGGTGTTCCCGCGGCGTTTATCAATAGTTCCTCGGATTCGCGCACTGTAACCAAAACAGAAGACGATGCTGTAGATGGGCTACTCAAAATCTTGTATGTCAGCCCCGAAAAAATGGTCACTCAAAGTTTTCAAACCTTTCTTAAACGTTTGAAAATCAGTCTTTTCGCTATTGATGAAGCGCATTGTATTTCTGCTTGGGGCCACGATTTTAGGCCGGAATATACCCAATTGAAAATCCTTAAAATGCAGTACCCGCATATTCCAATGATGGCACTCACTGCAACTGCCGATAAATTGACGCGCAAGGATATGTTGACGCAATTGAGTATGCAAAATCCAGCCGTTTTTATCTCTTCGTTTGATCGTCCGAATATCACATTGACTGTAAAACCTGGACAAAAAAGATATGAACAGATCTATGATTTTTTGCGCAAACACCCCAACCAATCAGGGATCATTTATTGCCTTAGTCGCCGATCCTGTGAGGAATTGTCCAATAAACTCAACGAAAAAGGCTTTAAAACGGAATATTATCACGCTGAATTACCTCCCCCACGCCGAAGTAAAGTGCAAGAGGATTTTATCAATGATCGCGTGCCTGTAATTTGCGCGACCATTGCCTTTGGTATGGGGATCGACAAAAGTAACGTGCGTTTTGTCATTCATTATAACTTACCCCGCAATGTTGAAGGCTATTATCAGGAAATTGGTCGAGCAGGTCGCGACGGGCTACCTTCGGAGGCATTGTTATTTTTTAGTTATGCTGATGTAATGACCTATCGCGATATGATCAATGATTCGGAGGGCGATATTGTGCAAAAAGAACTTAAAATTGCCAAATTGAACCGGATGTATGAGTTTGCGGAAGCACCGGTTTGCAGAAGAAAGACGGTTTTGGCCTATTTTGATGAGGCTTATGACCAAAATTGTGGGAATTGTGATGTCTGTAAAAACCCTCCCCGCTATTTTGAAGGTACTTTAGCCGCCCAAAAAGCATTATCTGCGATCAAGCGGACGAATGAAAAAATTGGTATGAATATGTTGGTCAATATCTTGCGCGGTAGCCGCAACCGCGAGATTTTGGACAATAAATACGATCAAATAAAGACTTACGGCATCGGGAAAGAGTACAGTTTTGATGATTGGCTCTATTTTATCATGCAAATGCTGCATACAGGGCTTATCGAAATTGCTTATGATGACAACCATCGCCTGCGTGTTACTCCCGTAGGCGAGGATGTGCTATTTTCAGGTAAAAAAGTTCAGTTGGCAATGCCGATCACTCCTGTCAACAAGGAGGAAAAGAAAAAAGCGGCCATTGCGGAGGTCAAACCTGTTGGTAAGGTGCAAGGACTTCGAGACGAATTATTCGAGCGTTTGCGGGTATTGCGCCGCGATATTGCACAGCAGTCGGGTATCCCACCGTATCAGGTGTTTAGTGATGCAACATTGAGCGAAATGTGTGAAAAACGCCCATTGGCCGACACCGATTTACTGATGGTTAGTGGGGTAGGGGAGAAGAAACTCCAACAGTTTGGTACTGCGTTTATTGCCGAAATTCGCCGATTTGTATTGGAAAAAGAGGACGATGGCGTAAAAGTATCGGGTAGCACATTCTTAATGACGTATGCGTTGTACAAAAAAGGGGTAACGCTGGAGCAAATTGCAGTGCAGCGGAATATCAGCCCAACCACGGTACTGGGGCATTTGTGCAATATGTACGAACGAGGAGAAGATTTGGATTTGTCGCCATGGATTTCGCCGGAGGAATTGGATATCATCAAAGGATCGTTGTCTTTATTTGAGGAACCGTATATTATGAAGGATATTTTTGAGCATTTTTACCAAAAATATACGTTTGAAAAAATCAGATGGGCCATCGCCGATGCCCGCCGCCGCCCGTAGAGACGTTGCACTGCAACGTCTAAAATCACGGTAAAAAATGCAGAAAAATGCAGAAAAAATCGCGTTGGGAAATTGTACGGAAAAAATCCCGATTTTATCGTTATTAAAACCAATTTTGATGTAGAGACGTTGCAGTGCAACGTCTCTACGGGATCAAACGGGATCAAACGGGATCAATACGATTTTTTCGCCTTTAATTCCGACGTATCCCCTTCCAAAATAGGCAATTTATACCCACCCGTATCCAATATTGCGGGTGCATATTTTGTTGTAATATCAGCGATTGATGTGCCACAAATGGGGGTTTTGAATAAAAACACCTTTTTCAATACCGGCAAAACGGGTAAATTACGGAAACCCTCTAAATCTATTTTTGTCCCCGATAAACTCAATAAAGTCAGGTGTTCTAGGCCCGTTAATGCAGATAAACCGCCACCATGTACGTTCGTATTATCCAAATAAAGTCGCGTTAAATTTTTCATTTTGGATAGCACTACCAGACCTTGATCGGTTATTTTGCTATCCGTCAGCCGCAGCCATACAATCTGCTCCGCCAAAGGAGCCAATAATACCATATCTTGATCCGAAAATCCCTCATAATTGATACTGCTCACCGATAACCAGTGGCTTTCGACACCCACAGGCATCACACTCAAGCCCGCTTGTCGCGCCTTCGTAATGGCTTCATTATCAGCGGCTTGTACAGTTATTGCTGGTAGATCTATCGCAGGCATAAACGCTGATTCGTCATTGCCTTCCGCAACACGTATGTCTTTTGTCAAAAAATCGCTGCCATGTGTAAGGCTTGCACCTGAATAAGTACCAATAGCCACCATCAAACTAGGCAGCAATCCAACGACAGCCAAAGTATTTCCCTTCAAAGATCGACGGGAAAACCACCAAATACCCACGCAAATAGTGGTAATGCTAATATTCAAATACTGGTGTAATTGCATCAAATCAGGATCATATCCATCTTGTGCGGTAGAACGCAAATACCCGGTTAAACAGGCGAGGGCTGCACTACAACTCGCCAAAAACCAAGTAAATGTGATCACTTTTCGCTGGTCGCGAAAGCACCATGTGCAAATAGAAGCCATCAGGATACAACCAATGGGGAGATGTACGATGAGCGGATGAAGTTGGGCGAACATAAATGGAGATGCCGTGGGATATTGATAATATGATATTGGGCAAATGTATGATTTTTTTTGACGTTCGTGTAAATTGAATCTAAAACCGTAATTTTATGGGCGAGACCGGGAAATCTTAAAAATAAAATGAGCCACCTCAACTGCCGTAATGTGGCCTCGTAGGTTTAATTGTTTAGGAATGTATTTAAAAAGCGTATAGGCCGTTGATCAAAACATACCAAACTACATCATGTGCGCATGTTTATGATGAAAATTGCCATTTTCTAATTTTATAAAACATTAAATTTACATAATTATAAAAAAAATGCCTCAATGTTGGAAAATTAAAAAAAATGCTTCACCTTTGTTCAGTGTACTACAAAAGGTGTGCGTATTATCACGTTAGTGGTAATGTCAGACACACGTTTTACTAATTAACAATCTATTAAGAAATCAATCAAAGTCCATTTCTTCATTGGACAAAAACTTAAAAATTATGAAAAAAGCATTTTCACTTACACTTCTATTACTATTTGTTATTGTTGCAAAAGCACAGGTTACTAAGTTGTCAGTTTTTGAGCAAACACGTAACTTTAAAATTGAAGGAAAAATTAAGGGCTATCAACCAGACGACAATAACAAATTTATTAGTTTCAGAACATATGAAATAACTGGGCTGTCAAAAGATACCGCTATATCAATAGATAAGAATGGAAATTTTAGTTGCGAGTTATACCAGCCTTTTGAAGGTGATATTGCATTCGTGTATAATGATGTATTTATCGAAATGTATGCAAGTCCTTCAGAAAAAATATTTATGGAGATTTATGAGGACAAATGGAAAACGGAAGAAAATAAAACAAAAGCAATATCTTTTCGTGGAAAATCGTCTTCCCTTTCTAAGGGATTGATTGACTTTGAATACTATAAAAGCAACCAACCATTCAAGAACAATCCTGATATGGGTGACCAAAAACAGGGAGATGAAGGCTTTGCAAAAAAAAGTATTGCCCGAATGAATGAGGAATTAGATCTTTTTGACAACTATGTCATTAAAGAGAACATAAAAGATGAAAAATACATACAATGGTGCAGAAATAAGATAGTTTATAGTATTGCACAGAAAATTGCATATTATTGTTTTTGGGCGAAATCGAATAAAACAATTACATATAATCAGTTAACCGATTATTTATCTTCTATTGCCATTAATAACCCTGGGGCATTAAATAATTATTCTTATTATTATTATTTATATACACTTGTATTTGATTTTCATTTAATTGCAAAATTAAATCCCATCTACAAAGATTCCATAAAACAAAAAGGGAATAGCAGATTAGTGCTCAATTTGGAAAAGATTGATGCCTATTCAACCGGAATTACAAAAGAATTGATGTATTATTTCAGTTACAAAGCAAATGCTATTATAAGTAATAATGAGTACGAATTTGACATTTCCCAATTTGATTCCATTATTACTGAGCCATATTTAAAGCAATTATTGATGAGTGCAAAAAGTAATCAGGCAGAAGTATTTACCCCCTTCAATTTAGTAGAAAGGATAAAAAAACACAGCTCAGGCGATTCCTTATCAAACAGGCTTGCCACTTTGCTACAAAATCATAAAGATGCTTACATTTTTATGGATTTTTGGGGGACCTGGTGTGGAGCATGTATGGGTGAAATGCCGCTTTATCCTAATTTAATAGAGCAGTTTAAAGACCAACCTATTGTTTTCTTATTTCTTGCAGTGGAGACCAAAGAAGAAATGATACAAGAGGTGAAAACCAAGTATAAGATAAATGGGGAGTTTATTTCTTTAAACGGTAATGAGACGAAAATTCTAAATAATGTTTTACAATTCAGTAGTTATCCAAGCCATTTTATGCTTGACCCAACAGGAAATATTGTATATAAGAAAATTGGTTCGTTAAGTTCTGGTAAAGATATAGTAGAACAGATTAGGAATACCATGTCAAAAAAGTAAGGGCTGAATACAACAAGTGGCTTACCGAAATATGGGTAATTGAATTACATCAACCCACATTTCGGTAAGCCATACCTTTGTTAGCAAGCATTGAGCGGCCTTCCCATTAAAAATAAAATGGGCCACCTTGACTGTCGCAAGGTGACCCTGTAGTTTTAATTGTTTAGGAATAAATTTAAAAGCGTATAAACTATAACTAACAATTCTACTGTTTGATAATACGGCTTGTAACTAATTTATTATCAGGCGTTTGAACGCGCAACATGTATATACCAGATGGTAAATTAGCGATATTGATAGTAGTCTGATCGTTTGCTACATTCTGGATAGAAAGTACTCGGCGACCATTGATATCAACCAATTCAACCCAATTGATCTGAGCACCTTTCAAACGAACATTGATAACATTAGTAGCAGGATTAGGGCTGATACTCATGTTGTAACTTACTGTTGGTATGCGTACGGCCGATGTTACCTGACTACCAAAATATGCCTGAGTCATAGCACCACTATTGCCACTTACCAAACCGTCAAGATCACAGTTTTCAACAAGCCACTGGATAAATTCATCATCCGTAGCAAAGATGGGTGCCGTTAACCAACAAGCCGGAATACCACTCGTTACAGTCGAATCGCAGTTGGCAACGATATATAGTATCATCTGCTGGAATGTTGCCATCGAATCAGGTGCATATATTATGCAATCTGGCAGTACATAATTGGTGCTATCGTAAGCCAATGGGCAGTTGTCGAAAGCAAAACAAACTACCTCATGTACGCAGGCGAACGGCCCAGCACCGATTAAGCAGTCATAACCTTCCGCAACAAGGTCTGTTATTGTTTGGGCAACCATTGCAGAATCACATGGATTACCTCCTGTGGTATCTATTGGCGGCGCGCAATTGGTGAAAGCGAAATCGAATACTTCATCCACGCAAGTGAATGGACCCGCATCTACAAGGCAATCAAAACCTTGAGCGATCAGGTTTGCCTGCACTTGAGCCACAAAAATTGGGTCACATTGGTTGCCACCTGTTGTATCAATAGGCGGTGCGCAATTGGTGAATGCATAGTTATATACTTCGTCCACACAAGTGAAAGGGCCAGCACCGATCAGGCAATCATACCCTAGAGCAATCAGGTCTGCTTGCACTTGAGCCACTACAATTGGATCGCATGGGTTATTTCCTGTTGTATCAATACTAGGAGGGCAATTTGCATATGCATAGTTAATCACCTCGCTCTCGCAGGTAAATGGGCCGGCACCGATCAGGCAAGTAAAACCTTGAGCAATCAGGTCTGCTTGAAGTTGAGCCACCACAACTGGGTCGCAGGTATTGCCTGTTGTGTCAAATGTCGGTGGGCAATGCTCGAATGCGTAATCATTTACGTCATTTACGCAGGCAAAAGGCCCAGCACCAATTAGGCAGGGAAAGCCCTGCGCAATCATGTCAGCCTGTACTTGATTTACAAGAATCGGATCGCATAGGCCGCCCGCTTGGGCCGACGAGTTATTTGCAGTACAGCAAATAAGCATTAACAGAAATAAAACATTTTTAATCATTGTTGTAGTAAATTTTTGTGTTGAAAAAAATTGAGAATATTAAGTAGTGTTTTTTACGTATTTGAATAGGCAATAATTGCACTGTTCCATGACTGGCATGGAGGTTTATTAATACGTCAGCAAATATTTAAATGCGACGCTTGCCGAAAAAATTAGGTTAATTTAAAGTCGATAACGCAGCCCAAGCATTGCGCCAAAGCGATAAAATCTTGCTTCAGCAAATGCATTGGCTCTGGCTGCATCAGATAAAAAGTAGGTTGCAGAAGGCCGGAATTGTATGGCCCAATGCTGGTTCAATCGGTAATTGATACTCATTGTGCCTGAAAGACCGATCCCCAACGACTTTTTATAAATCGTATTTCCTCCCGTATTTTGTAAATCAAAAATACCACCTGTTGATATAGGGGCTGCAATATTCCCTTTGGCCGTTGCAAAAACGCTCCAATCCATACCACCCGCCAAATCAAGACTTAGACTTTTTCGAGACCATATTTGCCGCCCCAACAACAACCGAAGATTGGTAGATACATAACGGTTATAGTGGGTCATTTTGACGATTTCTGTACCTGTTATTACTGTATCACCATATTGCCCCTCTTGTGTTCCCAACTGCTCGTTCTTCACGATGCGTAATAGAATATTTTCGTAGGTATAATCTTTAGTTTGCTGGTAAGTATAGTTGAGGCGATCGTACCAACGGTTGCGTTGGATACCAAGGGTGATAAAGTTTTTGTCTGAAAACCAGTAGTTTATACCAGCATCAAAAGCAAAAGTGGCTAAATCTATTTCAGTCTCATTGCGCAGCGCCATATAATCTTTGTTCATATTATCTTGAGTGCTAAAACGCTGTTGAGTCGAAAAAAGGCCACTTCCTGCATATACTTCAAGGTGTTTCGACTTGTTATTGGGCATTGGCTTGGAGGCCATCATCGTAATCACTCTTTTCTTTTCAAATGGGCTAATTTTGAATGGTAACTTTGCTAATGATAAAGGTTGATTTTTATCAGTGTATATCGCCTTAGCATCTGTTGTTGTATTATCCGGCGTTGTGTTTGTTTGCTGTGTCGATAGGGTTATATTTTCTGCCTTTTCTGCTAATGTTGGAACTAAAAGAACGTCCCTTTCCATACTTTGAGATGGGGAGATCGAGGCGTCAATTGGCATAGTTTGCATACCATTAGCCAGAGTTGTGTTCCGGTTTTGATCGATGCCTAAAGTGCTGAAATCCTTTTGCATCAACTTATTTTTATCACTAAAAAACGCTTGTTTGGGTAATAATTTTACTGTATTTTTTGGGTTTTGGTGCGTAATATGAGTTTGATTTGCATCCGAAGCCGTATTGGCTGGCATACTATTATTATATGCTTTTTTACTCGAATTATCGCTAATTATCGCAATTCCATTGGAGGGTTTATGATTATTTTGAGCAATTGGCTGCTCCTTCCATTGCGTACGTTCGACCCAATATCCTATGCCGCCCAAACCAAATAAACAACCCAAGAATAACCAAATTATCCTTTTCTTTTTGGATCGTTCACGTGCTCGTTTTTGCACTAACAATTCAGCCCACACCTCGTCCTGATTTAAGGGCGATTCATAGTCTTGTAACTTGTTTTTTATACCGTCAAAAATATCCATGTTATTCAAATTGTAGATATTAGTTCTTTAAGTGTTTTTTTTTCAGTCGTCAGGTTACGTCGAAGCATAGCCTTGGCTTTGAAGAGTTGAGATTTTGAGGTTTGTGGGCTAATACCGAGTGTATCGGCAATTTCTTGGTGTCCAAAACCGTCTATAACATAGAGATTAAACACCGTTCTATATCCAATTGGAAGTGCCTGAATCAAAGCGAGTAAGTACTCTTCCGAAATGTCATCCATTGCTGTATTTTCATCCGCTATATCGTCTGCCATATCGGGAATCAAATCGATATCCTCCAATACGGGTTGTTTTTTTCGTAAAGCCTTGAGGGCGGTATTGATAGCGATACGATTGATCCAAGTATCTATCGCCGATTTTGAGGCATCATACTGAGCAATTTTTTCAAAAACCAAAATAAAGGTCTCCTGCAAAATATCGCCCGCGCCTAACCAAGCCGTCTCGTATCTTCGACAAGTTGTCAGTATTTTTGGTGCAAATTTATTGAACAGCAGTTGCTGGCATTGCTCGTCCTTTAACAAGCAGCCTGCAATCACCGTATCAAGGTCTTTTGCTCGAAATTTAGAAAAAATACTGACAATTTTCATTAATTATTAAATATAATATAAATATATTTTATGTTCTTGGAATCAGATCCAATGCATTAGTCGTTTCAACTGTACTTATCCCTATAAATGGGCTTTTTTACATTTCAATACGCTCAAAAAAACAAATGAATTTACCCGAAACTGGCACTGTATTTCCTTGTATCCCTTCCATATTGCCACTCAACTCCACCATGCCACGATCTACGATGCGCTTAACACCATTACCTAAATCTTCTACGATTACTGAATAAACCAAGTTCTTTACTGTAATACTAATACCCATCGCGTCGTAATCTTCAGTAGGCAAGAAACCCCCAAAAGGTAGGTTATTAGGGTCTTCGCCTTCAAGTGTCCAGTTATTTAATATTTCTACTGTTATCGGCGAAATAACCGATGCTGACAAACCGATATAGGTTCCCAACTGAATTTTATTTTCTGTGGTTGTAGGTGGTAACCAGTTCAGTATTAGTGGTGTCCAAGCATCTAATCCTGTGAACAATGCATAGCCACCATTGTACACGTTGCCCAAAGAATCATAGCCTAATTGTACAAAGCAGTACGCTGTGTCAACTGCAAGTTGGCTACTATCAATCGAAAATGTACCCGCATTATGCTGTAAAATGGTATCGGGTACAAATACAGGTGGATTTTCGGTGACATCTTTTATATTTTCCTTTTGGCAAGCAGCCATGGAGAAAATAAACATCAATGCGAGTAATCTTAAAAAATTCATGTTCAAAAATGATAGCGTGAAAAAACGGTTCACAATGTATATATCCACAAAGGTCGAATTGGTTGCCTGAACGCCTGTAGTTTTTTTTGTAAAATCTGATAACACTCAAAATTCCAATCATTCAACTACCTTTGAGCCGCCTTTATACCTTACTAAATTATTCAACAACAACACATGGAAAATTCAGGTACTAAAAAGTACGCCACCATCCACTACCACAGTTATTTACAATTGGATAAAATACTTGACGCACAGCACTTAAGGAGTGGCGATGTAGAGCCTAAGCCTGCCCATGAAGAAATGCTGTTTATCATTATCCACCAAGCCTACGAATTGTGGTTCAAACAAATTATCCACGAAGTAGAATCGGTAGGGGTTATGTTTGAGCAAAACCACGTGGACGAACGCAATATAGGTACTGCTGTTGCAAGGCTCGATCGAGTGGTCGAAATCCTAAAACTTTTGATCCAGCAAATTCACGTATTAGAAACAATGACACCACTGGATTTTTTAGATTTTCGGAATTACCTTTTTCCGGCATCAGGTTTTCAAAGTTTTCAATTTCGAAAGGTAGAGGCCATGTTAGGATTGCCCGAAAAAGGCAGAATGACCTATAATAATGTAGCCTATTCATCGGTTTTCCCAGAAGATCAGCAAAAAGAACTAAGCGATTTGGCCAGCCGCCGATCTATGTTCGAACTGGTAGAAGATTGGCTCGAACGTACCCCTTTTTTACAATTTGGGGAGTTCCGTTTTTTGGAGCATTATCAGGCTGCCGTTCAAAAAATGCTCACCAAAGAAGCCGATGCAATACGCTCTTCGGAATATTTGAATGAACACGAACGCGAAATGCGCCTCAAAATGTTGGGAGGAACGGATACTTATTTTCAATCGGTGCTGGACCCAGCCAAACACGAGGCCATGCGCGAAGAGGGTAGTTTACGATTATCTTATAATGCTACAATTGCTGCGCTTTTAATTAATCTTTACCGCGATGAACCGATTTTGCACCTGCCATTTAACTTACTGATGAGTTTGATCGATATTGACGAACACCTCACTACATGGCGATACCGACACTCTCAAATGGTACTGCGTATGCTGGGGCGAAAAATTGGCACAGGTGGATCCTCCGGCTATGATTACCTGCATGGAACGGCCGTAAAACATCAAATTTTTACGGATTTGCACAATATTTCTACGCTTTTGATTCCTCGATCTGAATTGCCCGAATTGCCCGATGAATTAAAAAAAGAATTGGGTTTTCATTTTTCAATGCGGTAGAAATTATTCGGATTTCTTTACATCGGAAGGGGCGATATTAAATGTTTTTGAAAAAAGACGTGAAAAATGAGATGCATCCTTAAAGCCCACCTCAAAGCAAACCTCTTTTACATTTTTATTCGGGTCTGTTAACAGGATTTTATACGCTTTTTGCAGTCGATATTGCCGCAATAATTGCATGGCCGATTGGTCAGACAAGGCATTGAGTTTGCGTTGTAATTGAGATTTACTCATTTCTATATCAACGCAAAGTTGTAGTAGATCATAGTCTTCATTCGTGTATTTTTCTTCAAAAATACCATACAGTCGATACATAAAAGCATCGGTCTGTTGTATGGTTGTAGCCTCCTGCTCGGGTATATTGACGAGCAAAGAAGCGTTTTTTTGAGTTGGATGAGCAGATAAGTGCGCATATCGTTCACGCCAACGGTGTTGTAATTGGAATAAATTATTTAAAGTCAGGATTAATTCATCTTCATCAAATGGTTTACCAATATAAACATTGGCACCAGATTGTTGCCCAATGATCCTATCCGACAGTCCGGAGCGAGCGCTCAGCATGACAATCGGTATATGACTGGTTGGTACCTCATTTTTGAGTTTATGGGTAAGTTCGTAACCATCCATACCGGGCATCATTACATCGGTAAGGATAAGATCGGGTACTAGATTCAGCGCTGATTCGTATCCAGCATTACCATCAATAGCAAACTCTAACTGGAAATGAGGGGCAAGTGTATTGCGTAAGTAATTGGAGATGAATACATTGTCTTCAACGATAAGCAATAAGGGTTTGTTTTTAGAAGCAGTATTGATTGGTGTTTTTTGGTAAATATTTTCTTGAATAGGAGCAAGAAGCGGTGTGTTTGCAGGTGCTGCCTCCTGTTTGATCGGTAATAATATCATAAATTGAGTGCCTTCACCCACTGTGCTAATAACGGATATTGTGCCACCAAATAACTTCACCAAGTCTTTTACAAACGTAAGGCCAATACCGAACTGTGGTTCATCCTGTTTAACGTTAGAAGACCCTTGAAAATATCTATCAAAAATAAAAGGGAGTTCTTCTGGTGCAATACCTTCACCTGTATCGGTTACGGTAATGGCTAGTTGTTCCGGTTGCTCCAATTGGATGGATACGCGCACCTTTCCACCCGTAGGCGTATGGCGTATGGCATTGCTCAAAAGATTATTGGTGATATATTTTAGGCGCAAGGGATCAAAGTCCATCCGTAGATGAGAAACTGCACTGAGTACATCAAGTTGGATGTTTTTAAAATTGGCTAACGCCCGAAGTGATTCTACGAGGTAACGAAGATAGTCCGTTATGTTCCCATTTTGCCAGTTCAGTTGAATATTTTCATTGTCCAATTTGGTGAAATCCACCATTTGGCTAACCATTTCGAGCATACTTTGGCCTTGGTGCAATATTGCTTCTGCGTGTTGGCTAATATCTTGTTGACCATTATTAGTGGTTAAACGCTTAGCATGGCCTAGAATAATCGTCAGAGGCGTTTTAAATTCATGGGAAATAGAGCCAAAAAAACGATTTTTGAAATCATCTAAACATTTGAGTCGTTCAATTTCTATACGCCGTGTATTTTCCGTGTATTTCAATGCAAGATATCTTCGTTCGTAGCGTATGTACGCGTACAATAAGCCGATAATAACTCCTATATAGAATAACCATGCGTACCAACTGCGGTACCAAGGAGGGGTTATGGTTACGAAAAGTTTAGTAATTGGTGCTTTTTCCCAGTTTTCTTTGGCGTTGACACTTTGTATTTCAAGAGTATATTGTCCTGGGGGGATCAATGTGAAATTAGCGGTACGTTGTGATCCTGCATTGATCCATTGTGGATCAAGACCTAGTAGTCGATATCGAAAATTTGCCGAGGCAGGATTACTGGTTTGGAGTGCCGTAAATTCAAAAGTAATGCTGTTCTTATTAAAAGGAAGGATCAATGATACCTCATTTTGGTTGGTATAATGTATAAATGAGGCTTCAACAGCGGGATTTACTAAGTTGCCATTGATTTTTATTGCTGTGATGGCGACTATATTGGCTTGTTTATCCTGCTTTTCCTGAAGCGGACGAACCAAAAATAGTCCATTCAGCCCACCAAAGGCAAGTTCCCCGGATGGCAATAGTCGAAATGCATCAGTATTAAATTCGGTACCCAGCCTTTTGTCGTCCGATGATAAGTTGTAAAATGTTCTACTTTGTCGATCAAACCTCGAAAGCCCCCGATTGGTACTTAACCAAAGGTATCCAAAAGTATCCGGCAGCACGCCATAGATTACATTATTGGCCAAGCCATCATTTTCATTATATATTGCTGTGATTTCTCTTTGACTATCAAAGCAATGTAGTCCGCCACCGAAAGTACCAATCCAAATCAAGTGTTGTTGGTTTGGGTCTGGGCAGATGCTCGTGATGCGCTCGTTTTTGAATAATGCACCTTTAGGGCTGTAATTATGCCAAACCGTGAATATTGGAGTTGCGTCTGGATGCTCTATCCGAACAAGTCCTTGATTAGAACCAAGCCATAAGATGCCTTGTGTATCCTCCACAATACAACTACTTTGTAGCACAGATCCTTGCTGTAGTTGTGGGAAATCAGCATTAAATGACCAATATTCTATTTGGTTGTCCATCGGGCGGATACGTGCAATTTTACCATTGATAGCACTGATCCAAACATTAGCATTTTTATCTTCAAATATAGGAATGGTGCCACTATCTAAGTAGGGTAATTCAACGGGTATTTCTTTCCACTGACCCGTATGATGCTCCTTTTTTTTGATGAATAGTTGATCGTTTTTACAATTTGGTAGCCACCAATCGCCTGTTCGAGTAATAAGTAAGTTGAAAATACGATTATTTTTTCCATTCCAATACCCCCAAGGTGCGAGTTTTTCTTTGCCTGTTTGAGGATGGAATACTTTAAATGGAACATCCCGACCTGGCCAAATCCACCCATCAGGTAAGATATTAAAATTATAGGGGCCTATTTTTGATAAATACTGTTTAAAACTAACCTTTTTAGGCCTCAACTTCCGTACACCAAACCCAATAGTACCCAGCCAAATATTTTCATTTCGATCAATAATACTAGAGGCGGATATGGGCTGGTCTAAGGTGAAGAATGGTTTATATTGGCGTAAAACACTAATGAAATCTTGGGCAATATTTATTTTCGAAGATATTGCGGTATCCAGTTGGTACAGTTCGGGGCTACCTGGAAAATAAAGTAGCGGCATTTGGCTAGGTGGGTGTATAAATTCTGACAAACACTTTATTTTGTACTTATTTATAGTGTCATCCAGTAGTTGGAAAAGGCGCCCTGTTTTACCCTCAGAACAATATAACAGACCGTATGGCCCCACGTGTGGGTAGTCAATCAAACGCGGATCTGCACCTGTTGCTTGCAGTGTAATCGGATTGATTTTACCCAGTTGATCCAATTGGTCAATAAAAAAAATATCCGAATGCTTACTATTCGGGACGTGTACCCACATTGCTGGTCCTTTAAAACCAGGTGGAATATCAATGAATTGTAGGTTAAAAATACTGGATGAAAGTTTGTTCTCCTGAATCAAATGCGCTAGTCCAGGTATTGATGTTATGGAATAAATTTGACTTTGGACATTACTTGCAATCATTTTTAGTCGATCTGAAATCCAAATTCGACCCGCACTAACATCTATCCAAACCACATCATTAACAGGAAATCTAGGATCAATATCTGTCAAATGAACAAAACGTTCTGAATAGGGATCCATGACAACCAATCCTTTGTCAGTACCGAGCCAAAGTAAACCGTACTCATCTTCTTTAATACAATATATATAATTGGCTTTTATAGACCAATTTGTCGAATTATCTGGGATAAACTGCTTGACTTGGTAGCCATCGTAACGATTGAGCCCATTGAATGTGCCGAACCATTTATACCCCCGGCTGTCTTCGAGGATAGCGTGGATAAACCCTTGTGACAGCCCGTCAGCAACTGTTATTGACTCCAACAGGTAGTCAGTCTGGGCGTAGCAAAAGCCAAAGTGGAGGGTAAATAAAAAAAGATGAATTAGTCTTTTCACAAATGATATCTACATTTGGTTAAATGCTCGCAAAAATATTACATTTTATCCAAAAATCGGTGTTTGGGTAGAATTGTCATGTGTTTTGATAAAAAATAGTTGTTTGGGGTAGAATTGTCATGTATTTGGGTTGATTTATCATGGGCTAACATCTGATCCAAAGTACTTTTGTGAACATTTTATATATACTTTATTTCATTGCTTTTTTAATAAGGTATTATAAGTGACAGCAATGATAATTTACTTTACATAATAATCTGAACGCCTTGTTGTTTGGTCCAAAACCACCATCAACTATTATTTTATTTGTATTTAATCTTAACTTCGTAAATATTGTATTGATCTAAATTGGGGCCAAGCACTTATCTATATTTATGACGTATTTAATCCAGAATATTGATTTAAGTCCGCTTTTATTGCTTTCAGTGTAGTCAGTCCATTTATAAGTATTTGTCTTGTAAATGGGATTTATGGTTAATAAGTTGGCTTTAAAGAACGGTATTGGAATAAAGGCACAAATTCAGGCTTCCAATTTTCTTTTTTTTCGCGCGAATAGCCTACCTATTTAAGTGAAACAATAGAAAATAGGGGGTGGGGGGCAATTGTACCTTTATTTCGACACCGTTCCTTAGTGGCTACATGGTTAGTACGTTGATCTATATTGGTGTGGAATTTACGGCCTATTGGCTTCGATTCAATTTTTTAAAAAGGAAACTTAGACGGTTAATAAAAGGACGGCGCGTTAGGTATAAAAGCCGAAACGCGTCGTTTTATTTTGTACCTACCAGTAATAAATATTATGTAATCTCTAATGAGGTGAAAAATGATTGCTCAACAAAATCCAAAATACAACGTTTATTAACTTGAAAAAAACAAAACCCATTTTGACGTGCCTATTTCCCATTACTTTAGTCGCCTTTTTGCGCCGTTTCGACGGTTGGTTTACCTTACTTGCTCAAATCGTTTTACATTTGCCAACGTTAGTTCTGCTCAACATTGCTTACTTAATTGTATGGTGGGTTGTTTTCCGCCGAACACAACTACCCACAAGGAAACTTCAATATCTTTTATGGATAATAAGTCTATACAAATACAAGGAGGCGCATCTGCAACATTGACTGGTAACGATATCCGTTACGCTTATTTTCCAAGCATTGAAGCCGCTGACAAAGACTGGTCAAAGGTGGCTGAATTAACAGAAGATATTTTTTTTCAACACAGTTTCCTCCATACCGTAGAGCAAAATCCGCCATTAGGTATGCGTTTTGGTTATCTTGTCTATTATAAAGGAGAAAAACCGATTGGTATATCGGTTTGCCAAATCAAACATTTTAGTGCTGCCCAAAGCATAGCCGACGAAAATGAAAAGGAACCATGTTTTTTTAATGGTTTATCCAATTGGTTCAAACGCCGAGTATCCGGTTGGGCAGAAGCCGATATATTAATTTGCGGTAACTTGTTGGTCACTGGTGCGCACGGATTTTGGTTTAATCCTGAGTTTGTTTCAGCAAATGAAACACCTGAACTTTTAGAAAAAGGCCTCCAATATGCCGCAGCACAATCGGGACGAAATGGTATTAAAATTGCGATGATCTTAGTCAAAGATGTATTGCCCGAAACCCAAGAGACTTTTGGCAAAAAATTTGTAAAAAATAAATACACAGAATTTGAAATACAGCCTAATATGGTGCTGGATTTACCCTTTGCAGATTTTGATGACTATTTGAATGCAATGTCCACCAAATACCGTACACGGGCTAAGCGTGCCTTTAAAAAAGCAGAATCCTTACAGAAAAAAGAACTTACGCTCTTAGAAATACAACAGGAAGCCGATAATATGTATGCCCTTTACAAGGACGTAGCCACCAATGCAGGTTTTAATATGGTGGACTTGAATGAGCACTATATGTTGGCACTGCACCAAGCATTGAATGGTAAATTTAGGATTTTTGGCTATTATTTGAATGGTGAACTGGTGTGTTATTGTACCACATTGCACAATAATCACGAACTGGAGGCGCATTTTTTAGGGTATAATAAATCCCTTAACCATGACTACCAACTTTATTTGAACATGTTATACGATATGATTCAAGTGGCGTTTACCTCCGGGTGTAAAAAAATTGTATTTGCCCGTACCGCACTCGAAATCAAAAGTTCTGTAGGTGCCGAACCTGAGCAACTATTGTGCTACCTGCGCCACCAAAATAGCCTAATTAACAACTTGACGACAACCATACTCGATTATTTGAAACCTGTGGAGGTATGGCAACAGAGACACCCTTTTAAAGATAACTGATGCTGCGCTGGAAAATTGCTCAATTTTTTGAAATCCTGTGGTGGAAAAATTATCTTGGTGGAAAAGATAAACAGGAGTATCTCCATTGGAAACAGGCATATTGGGCTGGTTTTTTGGAGCAAAGTCGTATTCAACTCCAACCAGATGATACGATACTTGATGCAGGGTGTGGCCCAGCAGGTATATTTACGATACTCACAAATTATAAAACCGACGCTGTTGATCCTTTATTGGACAAATATGAGCGCGATTTGCCCCACTTTTCAAAAAAAGATTGGCCGAATACAAGTTTTGTCTGTAGTACGCTAGAAGATTTTCGGCCAAAGCAGCCCTATAACGTAGTTTTTTGCCTCAATGCCATAAATCATGTAATTGATATTGACCGTTGTATCAACCAACTCACGGCTTTTACACAACCGAATGGTACGCTTGCTATGTCCATTGATGCGCATAATCATCAGTGGATCAAACGATTATTTCGCCTGTTACCCGGCGATATTCTACATCCTCATCAATATGATCTTGCAGAGTACGAAAACATGATGACTACTCGAGGTTTTCAGATCCAACGCACAATATTGATAAAAAAAGAATGGATTTTTAATTATTATTTAGTAGTTGGTACTTTAAAATCTGCGATATGATTTTGTAGTGACCATACAACGGTCTTGGATTTTTGTAGGTTGACGCACAAAACCACGAAAATACGCAAAACTAATGTAGATGAAATACTAATAAACTGCTACCTTGCGCCAAAATAATATAATATGAACACACGCCGTTCTTTTTTAACAAAAGCCTTAATGGCTACTTCTGTAGGCGGACTAAATTGGTCCTCTTTACTTGCTCATATCCAACCCAAACCTGACCCCAAGTCTGTCCCGTTGGTGATTGCCACTTGGGATAACCGAAAAGCAACCGCAGCCGCTTGGGAAGTGCTTACTAAAGGCGGTAGAGCCTTAGACGCTGTTGAGGCGGGTGCACGTATCCCTGAAGCCGATCCCAACGATACAAGCGTTGGTTATGGCGGCTTTCCCGACCGCGATGGAAAGGTAACACTCGATGCCTGTATTATGGACGAACACGGTAATGCTGGCTCTGTTTCCTTTTTAGAAAATATTATGCACCCTATTAGTGTAGCGCGGATGGTAATGGAGAAAACCCCTCATGTCATGCTTTGTGGCGAAGGTGCTTTGGATTTTGCCTTAAAAAATGGTTTTGTAAAGGAAAATTTGTTAACTCCCGTGGCCGAAAAGGCTTGGAAAGATTGGCTCATTAAATCTGAATATAAACCTAAAGTAAATTGGGAACGCCACGATACAATTGGAATTGTTTCTATAGATAGTAAACAACAAATTGCAGGCGCTTGTACAACCAGTGGTATGGCCTTTAAACTACATGGCAGGGTAGGGGATAGCCCAGTAATTGGTGCCGGAATGTTTTCTGACAATGAAGTAGGTGCTGCCGCTGCTACTGGATTGGGCGAAATGGTACTCCGGACACTAGGTAGTTTTTTGGTGGTAGAAGAAATGCGCCGTGGTAAAAGTCCACAAAAAGCCGTCGAAACCGTTGTAAAACGGATCGCTGCAAAATATCCACAACAGGCTAAGGAAAATCAAATTGGATTTATTGCCTTAGACAAACGAGGCAGGATTGGTGCTTTTGCACTACAGGCTGGGTTTAGTTATGCTGTTTTTCAAAATGGGGAAAATAAGGTGTTTGAATCGGCTTATTTGATTAAATCTTAGCGTATTCAATTGTCGAACAAGGGTGCTGCACCACATGTTAGTATGTCGCATCTTCAGGGTTGGGATGTCGATGGTTGGCTAGTTTAGACACTTCGCGGCAGGTACGCTAATGTTACCTTGCTTTGTAGTATAGTGCTGGGTGTTAAAAACAAATATCTCCTTTGCCTTTTACGATACCTTTAAACTTGTTTTCTGCTTTTATATTGGCATAACTACCATTAGAATTATTACGGATGCATATCTGATATGCTTCCTTTAGTTGCCCTTTTGAATCAGTCCATTCGGGGTTTTGAATACCATCGTAAAGGATTTTGGGTACTTTTCGGCCAAATTTAAAGTAAAATAGCAGCCCCAATTTGTTGCGCAATGCAGGAATATGTTTTTCCGAGGTATAAGCGTTATCGTGTACGGCTACTCGCGCTGGATAAGGATTATAGCCCTTATCCTTTATTGGTGTTTCGGCAATATAGTAACTCACAATAGACGTAGATGCGGTTTTGTTGCCTTGAATATCGTTATGGTGAATATCTACATCATTAGAAGCGAGTACCATAATACCAGTGCCAGCAGGCACTTTCCCAACTATATTTCCTTTAGGGGCAAAATTTTTGTAGTTATTATGCAATACACGATTGTTGCGGACTTCCACAAAACCGCCGCGTTTTTTGGGCAAATCCGGCAAGTCAAATACTAAGATGCCACCTGTGTTGTTTTCTGCCAAGTTGTCATACACCCACGCATGCGAAGTATTTTCGATTTCAATACCTGCAACATTTTGCTTTGCTACGCAATTTCGCACCCAAACACTATCTGATTGCCCTACATAAATACCAGCGTCTGAGGCACCAATTGCAGTGCAACGTTCAATAATAACATGTTGACACTGAACCGGATAGAGCGCATAAGATCCATTGGTTTTTTTGGGTTTTCCTGTCCACCGAGCCGTAATATCTCGAAAGATAAGCCCCTGCACATTTTGGGTTTTGATTAAATCTCCTTTACTATCCTCTAAAGAAAAGTTTTCAAGTATAATATCGCTACAGTTACTCACTTTTATCCCTTCCGCCCCCTGTATTTGGTTTTTAAAAGACAAAATAGTTTTATCCTGCCCTTTGCCCCGTATCGTTACACGTTTTTTATCATCCAAAGAAAGCGAACCCGTTAAAGAAATTTTACCAGCAGGCAAATCAATCACATCCCCATCTTCTGCTAAAATAAGACGAGTTAAGATATCTTTTTCAATTTGTGCTTGCGCAGTAAGTAAACTGTTTACCACTACAAATAAAACAATCGCAAATATTTTTCTCATATAGATAAGACATTAATTTATAGGCAAAAGAAAACCCCCTTCAAGTGAGCCGCACCACCAATCCCAGCCCCGAATGGGGCGCCACATCCAACCTAGGGTGCTAACCCTAGGCATTGAGCCGCACCACCAATCCCAGCCCCGAATGGGGCGACACATCCAACCTAGGGTGCTAACCCTAGGGCCTCTAGGCCCTAAAACCACCCAGTCTTCTTCCTACTACTACTCCGTCCTCCACCAAGACCCAAAACCCCCAATAACCCACGCGTCAATTCACGCGCCACAGTACGTCCAACCTGTCGCGCCAAAGGATTATCAATAACCTTTTCAATCATACCTTTCTCCTCCTTTACTGGGCGGCGGCTCTGTGATGAAGTACTATCTTGAGGTGGTGCTGCTTCAGCGGCCTCCTGTATCTTTCCTGTTAAAATTTCGTAAGCACTCTCTCGATCCACCTCCTGATTATATTTACGAACCAACGACGAATTATTAATAAAATGTTCTATTTCAGATGGCGATAAAATATCCATACGACTTTGCGGAGGCCGCATCAAAGTATGAGCCAGCGGCGTAGGAATACCTTTTTCGTTCAAAACACTTACAAATGCTTCACCAATACCCAAATTGGTCAACAAATCTTCTGTTTCGTACCATTTAGTAATAGGGTAGTTCTCGGCAGCCAATTTGATGGCTTTGCGGTCTTTGGCCGTAAATGCACGCAACGCATGTTGAATCTTTAGACCCAACTGCGCCAAAATGCTATCAGGAATATCCGTTGGATTTTGAGTAATAAAATAAATCCCAATCCCCTTCGAGCGCACCAATTTAATAATAGCCTCCATTTGTTGCATCAACGCAGCAGATGCCTCTTGGAAAACCAAGTGCGCCTCGTCGATAAAAATACAAAGTTTAGGCTGCTCCACATCACCTTCTTCAGGGAAAGAGGCATATATTTCAGCCAACATTTGCAACATAAAAGTACTAAACAATTTAGGACGATCCTGAATATCTGTCAATCGAACGATATGAATAATACCGCGACCATTTTCATCCATTCGGCATAAATCGTCCACTTCAAAAGACAGTTCTCCAAAAAACTGTTCCGCACCTTGTTGTTCCAATTCTACTACTTTGCGTAAAATAGTACCAGCGGTAACTGCACTAAATTGGCCAAATTCTGCTTCAATTTCTGCTTTCCCTTCATTACTAAGGAATTGCAGCACCTTTTTGAAGTCCTTCAAATCCAGCAAAGGCAGGTTTTTATCGTCACAATATTTAAAAATAACAGCAACCACTCCACCTTGTGTATCATTGAGGCCAAGGATACGACTAAACAAAACGGGGCCAAATTCGCTGACAGTAGCCCGCAAACGCGCTCCTTTTTCGTTAGAAAGTGTTAGAAATTCGATGGAATTACCAGTAGCGCGCCAGGTTATATTGATTTTAGTTGCGCGATCAGTAATTTTTGGATTTTCGGTACCCGGCATTGCTATACCAGATAGGTCACCTTTTATGTCCATAAGCAGGCTAGAAACACCATTAGCGGCCAATTCTTCTGCCAATACTTGTAAAGACTTAGTTTTACCTGTACCAGTGGCGCCTGCGATAAGTCCGTGGCGGTTCATGGTACGCAAAGGAATTTTGACCTGCAAGCCATTAATGGCTACGCCATCCAACATGGCTGCACCAAGTACAATAGAAGATCCAGAAAAAGTGTAACCAGCATTTATTTCTGCTGAGAAATCGTCAATTTTAGCCATTAATTATTATTTTAGGAGATGTTGACTGTTTCTAACGCATGAAGTAACAGGTCAACGTTTTAGGGCAGCAAAAGTAAGGTATGTTTTGATAAATTGTATTCAATTGAGCCAGTAAAAAGAAATTACCCTTTCTAATCTTGGTATTCGGTATTTTGTTGGAACTTTGCGCCTTATCCGTTAAGTATTTGTGTCCAAATACTTATTTGAAACAAACAAAAATTATGCAACTTAATCTTACCCGTGAATTGGTCTTTTTTGATCTGGAAACGACTGGTTTGAACGTCATACGCGACCGTATTGTGCAAATCGCATTGGTTAAAATCCATAAGGATGGTATTCAAACCTCCGAACTGACCAGTTTGATCAATCCTGGTATTCCTATTTCAGAAGAATCAATGGCCATTCATGGCATCACACCTGCTGATTTGCGGAACAAACCCACTTTTCAGCAAATGGCTCAAAAGATTTGGGATTTTATCGGGAATGCCGATTTGGCAGGTTACAACTCCAATCGCTTCGATGTACCTATGCTAATGGAGGAATTTGCACGTGTTGGTATGGAATTTGATATTGCCAAACGAAGATTAATTGATGTACAGCGTATTTTTTACAAAATGGAACCGCGTACGCTCAAGGCGGCTTATCGGTATTATTGTCAAGAAGAATTGACGGAAGCACATGATGCTTTGGCCGATGTTAAGGCTACTATTGGGGTATTTAAGGGGCAATTGCGTATGTATGAAGGCAAGGATTTGCTGGACGAAGAAGGCAAAACGATTGAAGCGCCTATTCAAAATGACATGCAAGTATTGCACACATTTACCAATGACCTTAATTTTTTGGATGTTACCCAAAAACTAAAAGTAGCACCAGATGGTACGGTGATGTTCAATTTTGGTAAATACACTGGGCAATCGGTCAAAGATATATTTAAAAAAGAACCCAGTTATTACCATTGGATGCTGGAACGTGAGTTCTCTTCACAGGTAAAACAACTGATTAAAGGTATAATGAAAGAAATATGAGATACGGTATCATTTTTGCATTTGGCATATTGTGGATTGCTGCTCCCGCAGAAGCACAAACAGCAGATTCGGCTGCTGTTACCCAACCACAACCTTCGCGCATAGGCCCACCACCCAGACGCGGAGCACCACCAGTACGCAAGGCGGATGAAAAAGATCCTACCCTTAATAATGGAAAAGTAACTTGGGCACCACGTTTTATCGAAATGGGCGCATTTCCACAAGGTAAACCACAAGTAAAAGAAATAAAAGTCACTAATATTAGTAACGAGCCTCTTGAAATACTAAAGGTGAAAACTTCGTGTCATTGCACGTCTGCGGAGTGGCCGCAAGGGAAAATTGAACCCGGACAATCTGGTATTATTTACATTAGGCACAGCGCAGAAGATCTAGGTGAGTTCTTGCGTATTGTATCTATTCAAACCAATTTTGACCTTGAAAACTGGGTTATGGTGTCTGTAACTGGAGAAGTAAAGTAGTAGTTTTGAATCGTAAATTTAGTCTCTATTTGCTCTAAAACTTGTAAATATTGATCCGATCTTTCGCACCGTTTTCTTGGCAACACTTATGCCTTCTTTTTCTTCTAAATCGCGCAACAATACATTCAGCGCACCGGCGGATAAAAAGGTTTCAATCACACTGATCGTTAAGGATAACATAAGTAGTATTAATGCCAAAAAGAATACCACATGTGCAAATATAGGGTGACCAAGATAAATAAAAAACATGGTTACTACACAAAAGAAATTGCTCGCTAACCCAAATGCTTGCATCCAGCGGATTAAATTGAGCCTTGTGCGCAAAGAACTGATTTGAGCCAAAATCAATGGCTGTGGCTTATCTTGATGCGTTGAATATAAGTTCCTGACGAGTTTAGCAATGGCTAAAAACTTGTTGGTATAAGCCAAAATCAACAATGAAAGTGCCGGAAATAAAAGAGCCGGGGTTTGTAACGACAGTTCTACAGACATAATATCAGATTTTAATTTTTTGGTGTTTATTAAGTACTTATTAAACACCCAAATAAAAAAAGCGTTTACAAAATCATTGAATTTTGTAAACGCTTTTTATTTTATAAAGGTACAAACAATAAAATATTATTGCTTCACCAATGTTCCGCGGAACAAATGGCCTTCGCCGCGTAAATAAACTTGATAAGTACCTTCTGGTAATTCATTGATATTCAATGTGTATTGCCAGTTTTCGCTTGTTTTATTTACCGTTAATGACTGCGCCAATCGGCCATCAGTGCCTACTATTTCTAATGCCGCTTTGCCTGTCCAAGCATTTTTTAGCGACAATACGGTTTGGATAGTTGCAGGATTTGGGGTGATTTGTAGTGGGAACAAAACCAATGAAGGTTGTTGTGTGCTACTAGAAGCCAATTCGTAACAACCCGAGTCTGGATCACCCTGACGCGCTTTGCCATCCAAATCAGTCGTAGGTGCTCCCGTTGCGGTACCACCATTGACAGCAGGACCGAGTATTAAATGATAATCGCCATTATCTGCATCTACAAATTCATTCGTGGTATTCTTTTTGTCTTTTGTGGCCACTAAAAAATCAACTAATGATTCATCAGAACTTTGGTTACCACCTAAAGAAATTATTTCGGGGTTGCCGGCCTCTGGAGCATAGTTTATGCCATTAGGATTTTGTAACAAACAGTTATGCAAATACGCTACCGCACTGCTACTATCACTATCTTCCCATTGTGAGAAACCAGCACCTATTGATGCAAGATTATCCACAATCGTGCAATTGGTCATTTTTAAAGTAGAAGTAAGGCCACTGCCTGCGTTATTATGTACGCCACCGGCGGCACCAGTGCCCACATTAAGGTTGCGTGCTACCAAGCAATTGGTCATAGCAACATTACCATTAATGATATAAACACCTGCTGCCTGCTCTAGTCCTAGATTATCAGTAAAAATAGTATTATTGATCGTCATTGCGCTATCGCCTTCAGCGTAGATACATCCACCTATATTCGCAGAATTGACTTTGAAGGTAGAATTATCGATATCAACCGCAATGTTTGCATTTTGAAAAACAGCACCCCCTGTGGTTTCTGCGCCATTCTCTGTGAAGGTACAACCCTCAATAGTCAATCGTGTGGTATCGTTTTGGGTAAATAATGCACCACCAAACATGGCTTGGTTACCATCAAACAAGCAGTTTTTGTACGTAACATTTGATTTGAAACCACTGCTACATGCACCACCGCCATTTGTTGCCTTGTTACCTTTAAAAGTACAACCATCAAAAGTACCAACACAATCTATACCATAATTGGCTACTGCGGCGGCATAACTACCTTCATTGCCTTCGAAAAGTGTATTTTTTACTTCAAAACTTAGTGAATCGCTGTTATAAATGGCCGCCGCCGAACTAGGTGCGATATTATCAATAAACGAGCAGTTTTCCATACGGTATTTCTGCCGATAAGATTGGAAGCCAGTGCCGCCATAATTGGTAGCGATATTGTTTTCAAAACGACAATTGAGGATTTCTGCAAACTTGCCACCTTCGCGATTGTCGCTATAAACACATACTGCTGAGCCTCCAGTATTGCCATTAAAGTTACAGTTGGTCAATTTATAGGTTGTTTGCCAAGCAAAAATCCCTGCGCCGAAACCGTCTGATAAATTGTCAACGTTGTTATTAAAAGAACAACTATCAATTACAACACCAACGGAAGTACGTGGATATAAACACCCTCTTGATACAGTATTGTTCTCAAAAACGCATTTGCGGATTTCAGCAGATGTAAGATTGATAAAATAGATACCTGCGGCACGTGTTGTTGCGTCGTTTTTCTCAAAACGGCAATTGCTCACAATAAGGCCACTACCTGCCACTCCGGGTACCATAATACTACCACCAGATTCAGCGCGGTTATTAGTAAAAAGGCAGTTGCGCACTGTCGTTTTTGCTTCAACGTAAAGGCCACCGCCCCTGCGGTTAATTTCAGGGTCTGCAGCCACCACGGAAGTATTACCACCTTTGATTGTTACACCATCAATAATGGCGCGATTAGCAGCATTACCGTTTTGTGTGCGCACCACGTGTATGGCATTGTCGGTACGATTCGTTGAAAAATCGCCATCTAGGTCATCTCCTTGAATATCGCCACTTAAAATGGTTTCATTTAGCGCAATATTGCGCTGAGAAAGCAAACTTTCAATACCTGAAAATCCGCCATAAAGTTCAACGCCTGATAACAAGAAAAAAGAGTTATTGGGTGCAATACCTGTTGGTTTATAGGTACCAGCCGCAGCCCAAATCTGATTGCTAGGCGCTGCACTGGCAAGTGCATTTTCCAAAGAGGTATAAGCATTGGCCCAAGAAGTGCCATTGTTTGCGCCTGTGGCATTTGATTTAACGAAAATCACGGTTTGAGCGGGAAGCCAAGTAGCAACCATCAACCAGAGGCATAATTGTGTGAATTTTTTCATGCAAATGTATGAGTAAAATGATTAAATTTTTTTTATATGAATTAATAAATAATATTCCTAAACGCAAAATTAGATATTGCATCAGAATAGTTACAATTAATTACATTTTGTGATTAAATTGGTCAGTTTTTTAGTCGTTTTCTAGTATTGTTCCCAAATAATTGCTAAAATTCGTTGCATTTCTATTTTCCATGCTCTACTGCTCCCTCTAAAATTATTGTGCATAAAACTAAAAATCAGGATTTTGCCACTTTTAGTAAGGATATATCCACTGAGGCAATGCACACCACTCATCGAACCTGTTTTGGCAAAAATGTATGGCTTACCTGTGTCGTTATTATACCATTCCTTTATGGTGCCTCGTAGGCCTCCTGCCGGGAATAAAGAAAACAGTCTGTCTTGGTTTTGGGTATGGTATAATTGATTTAATACTTGACATAAATAGCGGGGTGTTACCAAATTATATCTACTAAGACCAGAGCCATCTACCCAGCGGGGTGGGGTAGAGGAGGGCGGAAATGCTTGATTGATTGCCCATTTTACGATAGAGTCCTGACTGGTTACACCTAATGCTTTCATGGATGCCATAATCAATAATTGCTCTGCAAAAAAATTGTCACTCTCGTACATCATCCAACGATATACGGTATCGACCGGACAAGATTGAATGGTTGTCCATTTTTTGGGAGGGACAATTTGCGTCAAATTCGGCGTAAATACGATCTTATGCGATGGCAGGGTATCTTTTAGTAATTCAATAACCATATTTTCACTTGTAACGAATGGAATGGTTTGAACCTCACCATTAGAGAGATTTTTGTCTGTCCAATGATTGCTAAATTCTGCTCGCGTCGCTTCTAATACATCGGATCTGTAGGGGGTAAAATAGGCGGGTTTTGCAAATCCTGTTTTGGTAATCGGATTAAGTTCAACTTCAAAGCAATTGCCAAAAATCGGCATAACACTCCGTTCGGGTTGATATTGCGTATCGTAATCATCCCAGCACCAACCAGCACCAAAACGTTTTTCTGTAAATGGTTTTGGGTTATAATTTATCGTTGTAGTTTCCTTTTGACTGGCAAAAAACTGATAAACTGGCTGCCAATATTCAAATTTAGGATGTAAAAATGTTGGATCTGCTGTACCACTTATGTTTAAAGTTCCTGCTTCTGGTGCATAGGCTATACCTGTGAGGGAATCACCCAATACCTTCAAACAGGTGGCCAGTGTCAGTATTTTAGTATTAGACGCTGGGGTAAAATAATGATCTGCATTCCTGCTTAAAATAGGATTGCCCGATTGTGCGTCCATTAAATAAAAACCAGTCAAACTTTGACTAAAAACGGGTGAGGTATCCAAGGCTGTTTCCAAATTGCGCAATGTAGTACGCGTACTTTTTTTAGCGCCAACACAAGCGACTAAGGTCAATATCGATACACAAAAAAAATAAAATCGAAAAGGCATAATATTTAGGTCTTCTCCGCAAAGGTAAGTACTTGGACATAATTAATTGCAGAAATGAACGCAGGTATTTTTCGGCTAGACAAGCCATTTTTTAAGGCTGATAGCGGTACTATCTAACGAAAAAATGGGGTAGGATTTATGCTGAGTATGTCGAAGCATAGGCGGAAAAGACCAAGTTCAAAATGCTAATTAATTGTGTCCAAGTACTTAAGATGCTCAATGATTGAATAAGCAGACAATAATCGTTTATTCCGTTTTAATTAATTTATTTTTAATTTTTCATAATAAAAAATTACCTTTCCAATATTTTCTTGTCAAATTTATCGTATATTTGCTCAACTAAACATCGGTGGTTTGGAATTTTGTTTAAAGTTTTGTTAATAAAGTTAAACAAAAGATATGTATTGGTGTTGTTAGTACCACATTTAAGGCACTATGGGTAAAAAGGTTGTAGTAATAGGTTCTGGTTTTGCTGGTTTATCGGCTGCTTGTCATTTGGCAAAAGCGGGATACAACGTTACGATCCTAGAGAAAAATGAAATGGCGGGCGGCAGAGCCCGAAAATTTGAAGTAGATGGTTTTGTATTTGATATGGGGCCATCGTGGTATTGGATGCCCGATGTTTTTGAATCCTTTTTCGCTGCTTTTGGGAAAAACGTTTCAGATTATTATCATCTAAAGCGTCTTGATCCATCTTACTCCGTGTGGTTTGGAGCGAATGATCGTATGCAAGTGCCTGCAAAAATGAGTGCATTAGAAGCATTGTTTGAGGCAAGCGAACCGGGCAGTGTTCCTAATCTTCGCAAGTTTTTGAAAGAAGCGCAGTATAAGTACGAGGTAGGTATGAATGATTTTGTGCAAAAACCTTCGCATAATATCATGGAATTTGCAGATGTGCGCGTGCTGAAAAGCCTTTTCCGTATTCAAATGTTTACCTCACTGTCGAATCATGTCAGGCGTTTGTTTAAAAATGAGCAATTGATACAACTATTGGAGTTTCCGGTATTATTTCTAGGTGCTACCCCGCAAAACACCCCAGCATTGTACAGTCTGATGAACTATGCCGATATGTCTTTGGGGACTTGGTATCCTATGGGTGGCATGCACAAAATTGTAGAAGGTATGGTGAGTCTTGCTACTGAACTCGGAGTAAAAATAGAACTCAACAGCGAAGTAAAGGCAATTAATATTCAAAATAACGTTGCGCATTCGGTACAAACGCATAATGGCAACCAATTTGATGCCGATATTGTAGTAGGTGGTGCCGATTATCACCATATTGATACCCAATTGTTAAAGCAAAGTGAGCGCAATTATAGCGACCAATATTGGGACAAACGAGCCATGGCACCTTCGAGTCTTTTATATTATATTGGTGTAAATAAGCGACTAACCAATCTTAACCATCATAATCTGTTTTTCGACGAGGATTTTAATCAGCATGCACAGGATATTTACAGCAATCCAGATTGGCCTAAGAAACCATTGTTTTATGCAAGCGTTCCCTCTGTAACTGATCCAAGTGTAGCACCAGATGGGTGTGAAAACTTGTTTTTGTTGATACCAGTAGCCCCCGGATTAGCAGACTCTGAGGCTGTAAGAGATCATTATTACGATTTGATAATGGATCGTTTGGAGCAATTGACGGGTCAATCTATTCGCGATGCAGTGATTTATAAACGTTCTTATGCGCATTCAGATTTTGTAAAAGATTATCACGCCTTCAAAGGAAATGCGTACGGATTGGCCAATACCTTATTACAAACAGCGTTTTTGAAACCAAAAATAAAGAGTAAAAAGGTTAAAAACTTGTATTATACAGGTCAATTGACTGTTCCAGGGCCAGGAGTGCCGCCTTCATTGATCAGCGGTGAAGTGGTGGCTAAAGAAATTATCAAAAATTTTAACTAAGGATACATCCATTCTAACTAATATTGCATTCTATATGAATCACCTTAAATTATTCGACACCACCTGTAATGAATGTAGCCGATTGATTACAAAGCGTTACTCGACTTCTTTTTCCCTAGGAATTAGAGTCTTTCACAAGCGTTTTCGTATGCCTATTTATGGTATTTATGGTTTTGTGCGATTTGCCGACGAGATTGTAGATACTTTTCACGGCCACGATAAAAGAGATTTGTTGTCGCGCTTTCGCCATGATACGTACAAGGCCATTGAGGAAAAAATTAGTCTGAACCCCGTTTTGCATGCTTTTCAATCCGTAGTACATGCCTATAATATTGAAATGGGTTTGATTGATGCCTTCTTGAAGAGTATGGAAATGGATTTGGACAAAAATATGTACGATGCAGCAGGGTACGATGAATACATTTATGGATCTGCGGAAGTAGTGGGCTTAATGTGCTTAAGGGTATTTACAGAGGGCAATGACGCAGAATACCAAAACCTGAAAGAGCCAGCACGCAAACTTGGATCTGCTTTCCAAAAGATTAATTTTCTCCGGGATTTAAAAAGTGATTTTGATGAACGTGGGAGGGTATATTTTCCAGGTGTCGATTTCACTAATTTCGACCATACCCAAAAAAAGATGATCGAAGATGATATTGCACTTGATTTTAACGCTGCTCTAATTGGTATCAAGAAACTACCTGAGGGATCAAGGTTTGGGGTTTATCTTGCCTATAAGTATTATACACAATTGTTTGCAAAAATAAAAAATGCACCAGCCCAACGGGTAGCAGAAGTTCGTATTCGTGTCTCTGATAAACGAAAAATGTATTTACTCTTTAGTTCTGCAATAAGACACCAGTTCAATGCATTATAAATGAATGCTCTATTCAGGAAGTACTTTGTTGTTGCTCCGCGTCGATAAGTCAAAATGCGCTACCAAATGGAAAAAACGCCTCAAGAAAAAAGTGGCTTGAACGAGTAACGCAACCAAGTATCCAACCCAAATACCCTTTGCATTCCAGCCTTGGTGTACTGCCAGCCAATACCCCAAAGGAAGGCCTATGATCCAAAAAGCAATAAATGAAAGTATTGAAGGGCGCGTTACATCATTGAGTGCGCGCAGTAAAGACATACTAGAGGCTTGAATGGCATCGGCCATTTGGAACAATCCTGCAAATAAAAGCAACGAAGTAGCAATGGACACCACTAATGGGTCTTCTATGTACAAACCTGCAATGCTTTTTGGAAACAACAAAAAGGCAACAGTCGGCACAACCATAAATAGCATCGCCAATGTAATGGTAGCAATACCCGCCAACCAAATCCCAATACGGCTATTATAAGCGAGTGCCTGCCCTACACGAATCATTCCCGCTGTTGAAATACCCATAATCGTTACGTAAGTTACCGAAATAAGGTTAATAGCAATTTGATGCGCCGCTTGTTCTGTTTTGCTGATTTGACCAATAATTACTGTTCCGGAGGCAAAAGCGGCAAATTCAACCATGATTTGCAAAGCCGATGGAATAGCCACTTTAATAAATGATACGGTTTGTGCCCAAACTGCTTTAAAATTAGTTTTTGCCTCCCAAATATATGCCAACTCTTTCTGTAAGATCAACATCCCAAACATGATAATGGTCAGTACTAAATGCGTTATGCCTGTATTCATCGCTATGGCATTTAGCCCAAGTTTGGGCATACCCCAATGGCCAAATATAAAAATCCAGTTTAAAGATACATCCAGCATAAGGCCAAAAATAGACAAAAACATGGTAAATTTTACATAACCCAAAGCGTCGATATAATTAATAAGAACGCCAAAAAGTACCAAAACTGGCATGCTATAAGCAATAATTCGTAGATAACCCACAGCCAATCTACTTACTTCGGGGTCTTGCTGCATGAGGTCGAAATTAAAAATACCTAACCATAACACACTGCTGCAAACGATGATAAAAAACAAACTTAATAGCCCTCCAGCAAAAACGAGTGTGCGCATACTTGATCCATTGCGTAATTCATGCGCTTCGGCAACAGGTGTAGGAATCATCCGAATACCGCCCCAAATCAAAAGCATCGACATGACATAAATTACGCTTGCTATACCAGAAGCCGCCAATGATGTTTCGCCTAAATGGCCTGTCATCATAGTGCCGATCACGCCCATGAGCATACTACTTAACTCGCCCATCATAAGAGGGAGCGCAAGTTTTAGGGTAATCGTAATTTCTTTTCGTAAAGAGCGACCGTGCCAAACACGGCTAAAAGGGGAGATCTTGGACAAAATAATGTGATTGCGTTTAATGACCCTGCAAAGGTAGCGTTTTTTGTTAAGAGGCTACCCAAATGACCGTACAATCGCTCTTCAAGGTATCAACTTATACTTGTTTTGATGGGAAATATGATCTATTTTAGATGCAATTACGCGCTGTTCTGTAGGTGATTTTGCCATCAATAGCGCGGTTTGATAGGATTGCAAGGCTGCGGTATGATCCCTGTTTTTTAGAAAAAAATCGCCCAAGGCTGTGTGGTAAAGATGGCTTTTCTCCAAACCATCTATCTTTAGGAGCGCATCAATACCTTTTTGTGGCCCATCTGAATAGCCCAAAGCAATTGCCCTGTTCATGGCCACAAACGGACTAGGCGATATTTGCCATAACAAATCGTAACAATAAAAAATGGCTTTCCAGTTGGTCTGCTCAAAGGTAGGTGCGGAGGCATGGTAAGAAGCGATTGCGGCCTCTAGGTGGTATTCGGTTACTTCATTACCTATGGAAGAGTGTTGCAAAAAGGTATAGCCTAATGTAATAAATGCATAATTCCAGCGCTTGCGATCTTGTTGTTCCAATAATATAATGTCTCCATTCTTATCCATCCTCGCATCAAATCGAGAAGATTGGAAACACATTAAGGCTTGCAATGCATACGTGCGAGGAAGGTTAACGATGGGATTCCCGATCATCAAATCACCTAGCCGTAATGCCTCCTCGCATAGCTCGCGGCGAATAACACTAGCCGTAAAGGCCGATTTGTAGCCTTCGTTAAATAGGATGTAAATCGCCTGCAAAACAGCATCCAAACGTGGGAGTAAATCGGCACCTAATGGTACATCCATTTGTAGGTTTTCTTGTCTAATCTTCTCTTTAGCACGGTACAAGCGCTTAGTAATAGTATCCTCGGGTTCCAAAAAAGCAACGGATATTTCCTTTGCACTCAAACCACATAAAGTCCTGAGTATCAGAATCAATTGTGCCTCCGAGGGAATAGATGGATGGCAGCATGCAAACATCATTCGGAGTTGAGCATCTTCAATTTCATGGTCGAGAAAAAGGTGATCTAAAAATTGCCCCGAAACGGCGTTTTGAAGGATTTCGTAGGAAATATTTGGCGCAACACGGTCTTGAAAATTACGCTCTCGCCTCAAATAATCAATGGTCTTGTTCTTCGCAACGCGGTAAAGCCAAGCACGCGGGTTTTCTGGCATGCCTTTAATTTTCCAAGTGTCAAAGGCGGATACCAGCGTATCTTGCACAATATCTTCGGCAATTCCGACCTGTTTCAGGCCAAATAATTTGACTAAAACGGAAAGCATCTTTCCCGATTCGTGCCGGAAAAGATGCTCTACCGTTTTATGCGTGAGGTCGCTTTGGTTCATTTGATATTTAAAAAACCATAATTTTCCGAACTTCCAACGAGCCTTCAATATCGTAAATCGGGCATCCTTTTGAGTTTTCAACGGCCTCTTCCATGCTCTCCGCGTGCATAATCAAGTAACCACTTACCAATTCCTTACTTTCCACATAAGGACCATCTGTTACTACTTTTTTAGTGCCAGTGACGATTTTACCAGTATGCTCCAACGCTTCCGATCCGATCAATTTACCTTGTGCTGCAATACCGCCAATCCAAGCGTTCCATTGTGCCAGCGATGCCTGCATTTCTTCGGGTGACATAGATTGGTAAGCATCTTCACTGGTTGGGGTGTTGCGAAAAATCATCATGTACTTGTCCATTTTTTAAATAAATTTTGATGTTAAAAGTTAATTTATGTGCTTAAAAACTAAACACGTACCGCTGACGATTGGGCTGAGCATAATCGGACATAATGCGCAAAATTAAGTTAGATTTTTTTTCTGTCGGCTAAAATAAAATTAAATTGATCGCTTTTTGTACGATTTTCTATGATTTTACTTACGTTTGCCAATAAATATGCACCACACTATGGATCGTAGCCAACAAGCAGCCGCTGCTTTTGATAAGAATGCAGTGCTATATCAAGATCGGTTTATGGATTTTGAATTGTACAATGATACTTTTAATTTGTTCTGTACACATGTGTTGACCGAAAATGCGCATATTTTAGATCTTGCTTGCGGGCCTGGCAATATTACAAAATATCTACTTCAGCAACGACCAGATTTTAAAATTTTGGGTATTGATTTAGCCCCTAAGATGATTGAATTGGCTCAATTAAATAACCCGAACGCCGAGTTTTTGGTAATGGATTGTAGGGTCATCAGACAGTTGCCACATCCATACGATGGGATCATCTGTGGATTTGGTTTGCCTTATTTATCTAAAGAGGAGGCGATACAATTGATAAAAGATGCTTCGTCCATCTTAAAACCCAATGGAGTGATGTATCTGAGTACAATGGAAGACGATAATAGTAAATCGGATTTTAAAACAGGCAGTACGGGCGATCAGATATTTATGAATTACCACCAAGCAGATTATTTGACTACTGCATTAAAGGAAAGTGGTTTTTATCTTATTGATGTAAGACGCAAGGATTTTCTAAACCCAGATGGTACAACGAGCGTGGATTTGGTGCTAATAGCAAAATCTAATGATATCAATAATTAAGTCAAATATAGACCTTATACTTAAAATATACCTCAACTATGCGTAGAAGAGATTTTATCAAAAACACAAGCCTCGGGCTAGTGGCTACCTTGCAAATACCAAGCGTTTTGGCAAAAAACGAAACGATACTCGGCCACAACAATAAACGTTACCGCATTAATCAACGATGGAGCCAAGCGGACGTATCCCGAACCCCAGTAAATGATTGCCACGAAATGGTACAAGACCAAAAAGGTCGCATCATATTACTCACCAACGAAACCAAAAATAATGTCCTGATTTACGACAAAAATGGTAAGTTCTTAGATAGTTGGGGCACCGAATATCCGGGAGCGCACGGCCTGACACTTTTTAATGAAAATGGTAAAGATGTGCTGTTTATTTGTGATAATAACCGCCATCAAGTGATAAAAACTACCCTTGATGGTAAGGTACTGATGCAATTGGAATTCCCCAAAGAAACGGGTAAATACGAAAAACGGGAAGAATATATCCCTACCGAAACAGCGATTGCGCCTAATGGAGATATTTATGTGGCAGATGGATATGGTAAGGATTTTATTATCCAATATGACTATAAAGGAAAGTATATTCGTCATTTTGGTGGTCGCAGCGACGGGGCAGAAGGATTACTGAATGCGCACGGAGTTTGTATTGATGCACGTGATAAAAATAAACCATCTTTGATCGTTACTTCGCGTCAACACAACGCGTTTAAACGATTCGATATGGAAGGTAAGTACTTGGAAACCATTGCATTGCCAGGGGCGTGGGTATGCCGACCAGTAATAAAGGGAGATTATCTGTACGCAGCAGTTTTGCAGTCCAATAGCCGACTATGGAAAGAATCGGGTTTTGTGACGATCCTGGATCAACAAAATAGGGTAGTGTCCAATTTGGCGGGTTCTGAACCTACTTATACAGGGGATACACCGGATGAAATGTACCAAACGATCAAAGCCTTCAAATATCCGCACGATGTATGTGTGGACGATGAAGAAAATTTATACGTGGCCCAATGGAATTCAGGTAAATGTTATCCTTACAAACTAGAAATGGTACATTGATTTTTGTCCTACTACAAGATGCGGTAGAACAAAGTGTGCGCTACGAAATTTAAGTCTAAATAAAATTGTTTTTAATTGTGAAAAAAATACTATTTCTATTCACGTTTTTGTGCTGCCATTTTGCACTTTATACCCAAGATTTGCTCCAATTAGCGCCGCCCATTCTGCAATACGAATCATCGTTTTTTGAAAAAAAATCAATGGTAACGATCAAGTTTGCACAGAAAAATACGCAAATCCACTATACGACAAACGGTCAAATGCCTACCGAAAACGATCCAATTTACACGCGGCCAGTGGTAGTAAAAAATCACTTAACAACAGTAAAGGCCAAGGTTTTTGGTCAAGGGTATTTACCCTCCGAGGTGGTGGAAGTATGCTTCTATAAACGAGGTATGGACATCACTAAAGTGGAACATACTAAGCCGCATAAGAGTTATCCGGGTTCGGGAGAGCGCACATTAATTGACCAAAAAGGAGGCGATATGGGGCATTCTAACCCCACATGGATGGGTTTTTTGCAAGATACTTTGATGTTTACGCTAGATTTGGCGAAGCCCCAAAAAGTAAAATCTATAATGGCGCACGTGCTGATTAGTCAACCTACGTGGATATTTTTACCCGAAAAAATTGAAGTGTATTTTCCCGATCCAAACACAGGAACATTAAAGTTGATGGCAACTAAAGCCTTGGATGCTACTACAAAAGTATCAGAAAGCACTACTCAATCCGTTGTTTTAGACTTAGATAATCATCTAAAAACAAAACGAGTAGTTGTAAAAATATATACTCTTTCTCATATTCCCGAGTGGCACGACGGCAAAGGAACGCCCGGTTGGTTTTTTATAGATGAACTAATGGTCTATTGATTGTATGGAGCAAACTAAAATCACTTCAACACAATGTGCTAATTGTAGCACCGAACTTCAAGGTAAATTCTGCTACAAATGTGGCGAAAAGCAGGTAGATCCAGATCGTGATTTTTCGGCTTGGCATTTTTTTAAAGAAACTGTGGAGAGTTTGCTCCATTTAGATTCAAAGATCATCCGTACTTTTTGGTGCGCTTTAGTAAAGCCAGGAATGCTTACCGCTGAATTTATTGCAGGGCGAAGAACGCCTTATGTGAAACCAATTCCATTATTTTTTATTTCAGGACTTATTTTTTACTTGTTTTTTCCAACATCATCCTCCTTTTTTTCAAATCCCGATGATTTGAATAACGGCTACCGAACGGGTAATTGGGCAGCAAATTCGTTCCATTTTGATACACCTTCGCTCATTGCTCAAAAAGCAGCAGCACTAAATATGGATGTAGAAGTATTTGTTCGAAAGGTTAGCAAAGAAGTAGCGGCCAGTAGGGCTAAAGCCTATTTATTTGTTATGATTCCATTTTTGGGTGCTTTCTTTTGGCTTTTGTTTTTTCGACGACAACCTTGGCTGGTACCGCACCTTATTTTTGCTATGCACTGGTTAGTGTTTTTTATCTTGTTCGATCTTTTCTGTTTGATTATATTGGCTTATGGGTTTAAACTCAAACAGATCGGTGAAGAATATTTATTTTTTTTGCTAATATTTATGTTGATTTGGAGCACATTGGCAATAAGACGCGTTTACGGATTAAAGATATGGGGTGCTGTAGGAGCAGGACTTGTTTCAACAATGGCTTTTCTTATGATTTTTAGTTTGTATCGACAGTTGATTACTTTGTGGTCGCTTTGGAGTTATAGTTGATTAAAAGGCATAAAAAAACCTCCGATGATTGTCATCGGAGGTCAAAAAATTTATCCAATAAAGTTGGATTGCTAATTAAGCAATCTTCACATCTACAGCATTCATTCCTTTGTTGCCACGCTCAACTTCAAAAGTTACAACATCGCCTTCGCGTATATTGTCTTGCAAGCCAGATGCGTGTACGAAAATCTCTTCCTTTGAAGAGTTGTCAACGATAAATCCAAATCCTTTGGATTCGTTGAAAAATTTTACTGTTCCAGTATTCATATAAAAAAAATTATTTGATCTCTAAAAATCGTTAAAGACCGCTGCAAAGGTAAGGGCTTTTTCGAACATTGTTCTTTTTTTTTCATTTTTTTTTAAAATAATTTTGGAAAAGTAAATTTTTATGAGAAAAAATTTTGAATAAGCCCTTAAAATTAGGCTGGATGGCTTTATTGTAACACTCCATTAGTGGTATGTTTAATCTTCCATTTTATACCAAATTCGACTACTTTTCCGTAATTCTTCATGCCTTCAGGGATTCCTTGCGCCTTCAAATAGTTGTCATATACCTTTACCCTAAATGCTTCAAAAAATTCTGGGTATTGGTCTATCGTGGCCCGTATATGAATGATGTCGTTTTGAAATCCGGTAGGCATGCCGCGCCAAATCATCTTATAATCAGCAGGTACCAGTCGGCTATATGCAGATGCTAATTCGCGCCAATAACCCAATTCCACTGAATAACGTAGCAGGTCATTATCTGAATTTCTTAGAGTGTAATAAGCCAAAAAATTGCAAGTACCTTCATCCGCAATACCGTAACCATGACAAAATTCATGTGCCAAGGTGTAAGGTTTGCTCAACACTGGCAGACCTTTATCCATATTGCATTCGCCTGTAAATGGGTTGTATATACCCAATGCGCCAAAACGGATCAAAAAACCATCCCAAAATGGTTGCCGGCCTCTTGGCGCTCCCATACTTTTACCATACAGCAATTCTAGTCCCTGCTTCACATCAGAACGTACAATACGTTCTAAGGCTGCAATTTCAAGATCGGGTACGGTAATCGTCAAAGATGTATCTGCCTGGAGTAAATGCCGCATACCTAAAACCACTTGTGTCTGGCTATCCAACTCCGCACGAATCATGGCTGGTGTAATGGTGATTTCGGGTAAATTAAATCGTTTTTCAAAAGCAACACGGCTATAATTAAAACCCCAAAACCAGTAAAAAAGACCAATGATGCCACAAGTATAAGCAATCATATTTCCGCTAGCAAGTAAAATCCGCTGTCGAATCGTTTTGCTTTTGTCAAAAAATAAACGGAATATCCCACGAGCAAGTATCCCCAGCAGTAACACAAACAGCAAATAAGTAAATGGAAATGGTGTCCAACCCAAAATATGATCCAGTATCCACCGTACACCTACGAAAATACCATTGGAGTAATATGCTTCTGTCCACTCAGGATATGCCGCAAATATAGATCGTATGACAAGCGTAATCGCCGCAAAACCAATCCAAAAAATATTTTTCATGGTGCAAATATACAAAAAAAAGCCACGACACTACTACAAGGTAATGTCGTGGCTGCTATAATGCTATGTATGCTTTTTGAAAAGCAACCAATTAGAAACTATAACGCAAGCCCAATTGTAACTGCCAACGCGAAGCCAAACTAAAATCGTTGAAAAAAGTGGATTTTTGTGATGGATCAAAAGTATAGACTGGTGCGTTATTGCTATCAAAACCTACCGCTACAGGCTGTAGCAAACCAGTTTGAGATGCAAACTGACGAACGCCCCAATTGCTATTAACTAAATTGCCAAAATTCAAAATATCAATGCTCAATTGGATATTATTTGAACCAGCAATCTTAAGATCCTGCAAAATACGCATATCTAAACGACTAAACCAAGGGCTCAAAGAAGCATATTTTTCTGCAAATTGACCCCTGTTTTCGCTTAAATAACCGTCTTGAGCAATATACGCCTTGAACGCAGCGCGTTGCGCACTACCAGATGCAGCATCGCCGCTAAAGGTCATTTGATCAATCTGTGCATCCGTTGGGATAAAGATCAAATCATTCAAACCAGAACCATCACCATTAATATCACCGCTATAAGTATAGGAGAAGCGACCACCACGCGCGGCCTCGCCAAAAATAGATATTGTAGTGCCAAAACGACCATATTTAAAGCGGTGTGTCGCAGATCCAATAAAACGATGGCGGTTACCGTACAATGATGGTTGTAAAATAGCCGTGTTGGTGTTCTGCACATTAGCAGGGTTACGGTCAAAAGCATCAGAAGAAATTTCTGCATCAATCGAAGCCGCATCTTTTGCATCAAGGAAGTTATAACCAATCATGTACGAACCATTACCATTAGTATAGGTCAATTGAGGCGAAATATTAAGGGAGTACCCTACACTTGTATTGGTAACGACATAAGCATTGGTTGGGCCAAATACTTGCGCGCGATCGCTAGGCAAGTAAACAGGACGCGCTCCTACACCAGATAAAGTGCCAGTTGGACGGCGCAAGCCGTAATTACGCACCATTACTGCGTTGATATCTTTGGTATAAATCGCATCAAGTGAACCAGCAAAGCCTTTGCCAAATTTGTGGTCAACACCAAAATTAGTACGCAATACCTGTGGGAACTTAAAGTTAGGATCCGTCATGCAATAGAAGAAGAAATCTGGGTTAGCCACTTGGTTGCCGATCCAAACAAATGGAAAACGACCTGTGAATATACCCGTTCCACCACGCAATTGCGTTTTACCATTACCCAGTACATCAAAATTAAAGCCAAAACGAGGCGAGAACAATGGTGTTTGTTTGGGCAGGGTAGTGTGGTCAAATTTGATAGGATCGCCATTTGCATCATAATATTCTGTTTTAGGTGCATAAACGCCATTTGGATCTACAAAAAGTTCTCCACCTTTACGAGCAATATTCTCCCTAATTTTTTCAGGCGTATCAAAATACAACGGCATATCTGCACGTAAACCAAGCGTAAGCGTCAATTTGTTAGTAACCGCAAACTCGTCCTGACCATAAAATGCCAATTGTCCGAGGTTGGTTTCGGCTAATGACCACTTATCTTTAGAGTTGTTTTCAGCATAAGTTGCTCTTGCTGCTGCTACTTCTCCGTCTAATGCACCAGAATTGATCCATTGCGCAAAGGTATCAATCGCTACACCAACTGGATTGAATACACGGAAACCATAAGATGTCAAGTTAAACGAGTTATTGAAATTGAAACGCTCAAAAGAGCCACCAACTGTTACCGTGTGTTTGCCATAATATAGGTTAAGGTTATCTGTAACCTGATAAACATCTTGATCTAATACGTTATTAACAGAGAATGGCTCGTGACCAGCAATGATATAACGTGTGCCATCTTTGTGAATATTCAATACTGGGAATGGATCGGAGAATGGATCGCGGGAATCGCGGAAAGCAGTTCTGCCAATCTGTAATTTGTTGGAAGCGCGATTACCAAACAAAGATTTTAACTCCGCAATACCACCAAACAATTTATTATTGATGCGGTAGCCTGCATTTTGCATTTGAAGGGTTAAGAAATCGGGGCCGCGGCGACCAATAGCCGATGGATGGGCTGGTTTGTCCTTAGCAGCATCCATAAAATTACCCATAATGCTCAAAGAATGGTTTTTATTGATGTTCCAATCCAGTTTCAATAATGCCTTTTGGTTATCGGTACGGTGACGGAAATTCTCAATTTCACCGGATTCATAACCATATTTAGATTTCAAAAGGCTGCGCACCAGTTCCATATCAGAAGCCAATACGCGAGACTCGTTGGCTGCACCAGTACCACGGTTGGGTACAAAATAAGAACCCAAATCCGAGCGGCGTTCTACTTCCACATTTGCAAAGAAGAATAATTTGTTCTTAATCAATGGGCCACCTATACTAAAACCTGTTTGGGTTTGGCGCAAATCACCACGAACAGCCTTGTCATCACCTACTTTTACGCCATACATGTTTTTGTTACGACCAAAGCCATATACAGTACCGTGGAATTGATTCGTACCTGATTTTGTAACAGCATTGATTGCTGCACCAGTAAAACCAGCTTGTGTTACATCATAAGGTGCTATGGAAACGTTGATTTGCTCAATAGCATCTAAAGAAACAGGCTGTGCATCTGTTTGACCACCGGGTGTAGCCGCATCCAAACCAAATGGATTGTTGAAGATAGCGCCATCTAAAGAATAGTTGTTGAATTGGTCGTTGCGACCGCCAAAACTTCCACCTTCCGCAGCCAATGGATTCAAACGGGTATAATCATCAATAGAGCGACGAATCGTAGGCAATGCCCGGATTTGATCACTATTCACGCCAGATGCCGCACCAGTTTTCAGGCTGGCATCAGCAACAACTTCGATACCAGTCATCGCTACCGCATTGTTTTCCATAACAAAATCGCGTACCGTTTTAGTGCCCAAAGCAACTGAATTAACGGTGGTTTCAGATGTTTTGAAACCTGTATAGGTAACTTTTACGGAATAAGGGCCACCCACGCGCATATTTGGAATGGTGTAATGGCCATCTGTGCGCGTTGCTGTGCCATAAACAGTACCAGATGGTACGTGCGTAGCAACTACAGTTGCACCAATAAGGGCTTCTCCTTCGTTATCCACAACCAGACCAACCAAAGTTCCGTTGGTAACTTGAGCAAAAAGCGAAGTAGCCCCCGCGATGCAGAGCATCAGCAAAGAGGTAAATAAATGCTTCATAAATAAAATTGAATTTAATTATAGTATGTTAGTTAAAACTTGGCGCAAACTTAACTATAAATTAATTTCTACAAAGTTAAGTTTTTAAAAACGGCCTATTTCAACTCCAAAATACCAAAAAGACTGGCATCTTGCCAAGCCCTATTTTTATCTTGTCCCTCAATGGGCATACTTCCCATAAAGTGTTCACGCTCTGGCGAATGGTCATTATCGCAATAGGCGAGCGCAAAACCAATCTTTTTCATTTGTTTGAGCGTTTTCGGAATGTTATCGCCGCCATCAACGTAATTCTTGCCATCAAATATCTTTACTCCTACTTCCCACACGCTAATATTTCCTACTGTATTGCGCAAAGAAATACAATGATCGTCATAATATCGCTTTGAACTATCGGGCGCAATATCCACTACCTTGTTGTCCAAGGCAATATGGTAGGCAAATGCATTATAATTATAGGCGTGATCGCCACCTGAAGCATCTTCATCCACAAAGACTTCCAAGCAGTCATCGTCGAAATATTGAACGAGCCCGTCGGAGTGGGTATCAACTAAGGTATCGTCTGTGATCTCTGCTAGAATGTACAACATGTTTTCGTCCCAAATCACTTTAAAACGGCCTTTGAAATCCAGCGAATCAGGGGGGGAGGGGGGTAGCCAGTTTTGATTTAGAGCATACCATTCTGCATTTTCCCAAGCCTCATCGGAAGATGAACCATCTAAAACAGGTGTGCCATAAGGGGCAAAAAAGAATTTTGTACCGATATTTTTATTATCGGTAGTTGAATTTCCTCCACATGCACAAAAAAGAAAACTCAGGGCCAAAAAGGCGTAAGCGCGTGTAAATGTTATATATTTCATCGTAAAACGTTGATTTTCTGATTTTAATGTATTAAACAGCGCAAAAGTACAATACTTATTTAAAACACAAAACTGTTTTCTTATCTGGAACAACTCCAAATTTGCAATCATTTTTTTACAAATCATTTGAATATTTACCAAGACAATGAAAATGTTCTACTTTTGCGGCGGAAATTAGATAGAGTTTGATGAACACTATCGTTGAAATGCCGTTTAAAAGTAAAACTATTATTATGGACAGTAGCGCATATTTGCCCGTTGTATTACAATCGTTGGTCGCCATCGGATTCGTAGGATTTGTGTTGGTGGTTACCCATATCCTTGGGCCTAGTCGCAAAAACAAGATAAAAGACGAAAATTTTGAATGTGGTATAGAATCTCAAGGTAACGCACGTATGCCTGTTTCTATTAAATATTTTATGACAGCCATTCTTTTTGTTCTTTTCGATGTAGAAGTTATCTTTTTTTATCCGTATGCCGAAAATTTCAGGGCATTGGGCTGGGAGGGATATATGGCTGTACTGATGTTTGTGGCTGTTTTCCTACTTGGGTTCGTTTATGTATGGAAAAAAGGCGCGCTAGAATGGGACCGCTAAGTTTGGTTTTTTATAACCTATCATTTAGGCTAGTCCTAAATTAAAAATTAATTCAACAAGATAAATAATATAACTTAATAATATGGCAAAGATAGAAGAAATGCCCGAAGGTTATGGTGGCGAAGGTTTTTTCGCAACTTCCCTTTCAAAAGCAGTAGGTTTGGCACGCGCAAACTCTATTTGGCCGCTTCCGTTTGCAACTTCTTGCTGCGGTATCGAATTTATGGCAACTATGGGTACCAATTACGACCTTGCTCGTTTTGGTATGGAACGCCTCTCTTTCTCACCTCGCCAAGCAGATTTGCTGATGGTAATGGGTACTATTTCCAAAAAAATGGGGCCTATCCTTCGCCAAGTTTACATTCAAATGGCCGAACCTAAATGGGTCATCGCAGTAGGTGCCTGTGCTAGTTCGGGTGGTATTTTTGATACTTATTCTGTACTTCAGGGTATCGATAAGGTCATTCCAGTAGATGTTTATGTGCCAGGATGCCCTCCGCGTCCTGAACAAATCATTGATGGTGTAATGAAAATACAGGAGTTGGTGAAAAATGAACCTTTACGCCGCCGCCATTCTCCAGAATATCAACATTTGCTTGAAAAATATCAGATCGCATAATGGCACTGACCAATGAACTGGCACTTGCCAGAATAGAACAAAAAGGTGCGCACTTTATCAAAAGTAGCGAAACATCTTACGATGATATGCTTTGTGTGGAATCGACCCGCGAGCAAATCATTGATTTTTTACATTTTTTGCGCGATGACGAGCAACTACAATGTAATTTTTTGACCTCTCTTTGTGGTGTACATTATCCAGAAAGAACAGGGGAAGAAATATGCGTAGTCTATCATCTCCATAATTGGATGGATAATTTTAGGATGCGCGTTAAAATTTATACGCCAGAAAATGATGCTTCTGTTCCCACGGCTACTACGCTTTGGCCCACCGCCAATTGGATGGAGCGTCAAGAATATGACTTTTTTGGTATCAATTTTACGGGACACCCGAATCTCGTGCGTATTTTGAACGTAGATGAAATGGAAGTATTTCCTATGCGCAAGCAATACCGTTTGGAAGATGGCACACGTACCGATAAGGACGACCGCTTCTTCGGCCGCGATGGCAATTACGAACAAACCTTCGACTAATCATTATGCAAGTACAATCGTATTTTTCGCAATTAGATAACCTAGAGGGTGAATTATCTACACTCAATCTAGGCCCAACCCATCCTGCCACGCATGGTATCTTCCAAAACGTGATGAAAATGGATGGTGAACGCATCGTGAGTGCAGAACCAACTATTGGGTATATTCACCGCGCTTTTGAAAAACTGGCCGAACGCCGTCCGTATAATCAAGTGACTCCCATCACTGATCGCTTGAATTATTGCTCTTCGCCGATCAATAATATGGGCTGGCACATGACTGTGGAGAAATTAGCCAAGATTGAAGTACCCAAACGTGCGCAGTATATGCGTGTGATTATCATGGAATTAGCGCGTATTGCCGACCATTTGGTGTGCAATGCCGTAATTGGTGTGGATACTGGTGCCTTGACTGGTTTTACTTATATGTTCCAAGAGCGTGAAGCTATTTATGATATTTTTGAAGAGGTATGCGGCGCTCGCCTAACGACCAATATTGGACGTATTGGTGGTATGGAACGCGACTTTTCAGCAGGGTTTCACACCAAACTAAAAGCATTCCTTAAATCCTTCCCACCTAAATTGGAAGAGTTTAATAGCATGTTGGAGCGTAACCGCATCTTCATGGATCGCACGATTGGTGCTGGGCCAATTGAAGGAAAACGCGCTATGGAATATGGGTTTACAGGCCCAAACCTGCGTGCCGCTGGTATTGATTATGATGTGCGCGTAATGAACCCTTACTCCTCGTATCAGGATTTTGAGTTTACGATCCCGTTAGGCGCTAATGGCGATACTTACGATCGTTTTGTGGTACGTCAGGAAGAAATCCGCCAGTCGTTGAGAATTATCCATCAAGCATACAATAATTTACCTCAAGGCGATTTTCACGCCGATGTGCCCGATTATTATTTGCCCTTGAAGGAGGATGTTTATACAAAAATGGAGGCATTGATCTACCATTTTAAAGTAGTGATGGGTGAAACGCCAATCCCAGTAGGGGAGGTTTACCATGCTGTAGAAGGTGGAAACGGAGAATTAGGCTTCTATTTAATTAGCGATGGTGGCCGAACGCCTTATCGTTTGCATTTCCGTCGCCCTTGCTTCATTTATTACCAAGCATATTCCGAAATGGTAAAAGGATCTATGCTCTCTGATGCTATTTTGACCATGAGTTCGATGAATGTCATCGCTGGCGAACTAGATGCATAAAACATGGTAACGGATTTTGCACATATCGACCCTAATGGCATCTTTAATTATGCCGACTATCTCTCCTGGAGTTTCGAGGAGCGGGTGGAGATTATTAAGGGTAAAATATTCAAAATGTCGCCTGCGCCGTCGGTGAAACACCAAAAGGTGTCTTCTCAATTGGTCGTTGAACTTGGAACTTGGTTTAAACACAAGCCTTGTAATTTATTCCACGCCCCTTTCGATGTAAGGTTATTAGATGTGAAAAAATCAAAAGCCAAAAACAAAGAAATCTATACAGTAGTACAACCTGATATTTGTATCATCTGCGATGAAAAAAAACTGGACGAGAAAGGCTGTATTGGCGCACCTGATTGGATTATAGAAATTCTTTCACCAGGCTCCGTACAGCACGACATTAAAAGAAAGTACCAGTTGTATCAGGAGAATCAAGTGCCAGAATATTGGATTGTCCATCCAACGGAGAATATTATACAGGCTTATACGCTCCAACCAAACGGGGAGTATGGTCATTACAGGGTGTTTAGTGAAGATGAAGACCATTTTGCGACGTCTGATATATTCCCCGAACTTCAAATTGACTTAAAAGAAATTTTTTCATAAAAATAGTATTGAATAAATAGGGCTAATGTTAAAATAATAATGTAATTATTTAAAATCCAACTAATTAGCATATTTTTTATTCATCATTTATCATCACGCAAGCATGCACGCAGTAACAGAACATAGCGCACCTTTCCAATATTCGGATGCCGCCCACAAGGAGGTAAAATCATTCATGACCAAATACCCTGAAGGAAGGGGAAAGAGCGCCATTATTCGCGCACTTCACATTGCGCAAGAAGAAAATGAGGGCTGGCTCAGTGTACCTGCAATGGATCATGTGGCGGAGGTATTGGGCATTACACCAATTGAAGTATATGAGGTGGCTTCTTTTTATTCCATGTACAACTTGGCTCCGGTGGGCAAGTACGTGCTGGAATTTTGCCAAACAGGGCCTTGTGCCATTGAAGGCGCAGAAAGCATTATTGAATATACCAAACTCAAATTGGGTATTGGTAAAAACCAAATTACGCCCGATGGAATGTTCACCATCAAACAAGTGGAATGCCTTGGTGCGTGTGGATATGCGCCTATGATGCAGGTGGGTGAGTTTTTTCACGAACATTTGGATGAGGCTAAAATTGACCAATTTATTGAAGATTGCAAGGCTGGAAAAATAGATAAGGGGACTTGGAAAATGCACTGAACGAAGCAAACGATTAACTAACTTTTATAATTATGGCAACTACATCAACAATACTCGATGATGACCAAGGCAGATCTGGCGAAGACAATAAACCCGATCTTTCTTTTGGCCAAATCATTAGCATGAGTTTTGGTTTCTTGGGGATACAATACGGATTTGGCCTGCAACAGGCTAATATGAGTCCTATTTATCGCTATTTAGGAGCCGAAGAAAGTGCCATTCCCGGCCTTTGGTTGGCAGGACCTTTGACAGGTTTGCTACTACAACCTATTATTGGAGCCATGTCGGATAAGAGTTGGTCGCCACGCTGGGGTCGTCGTAAGCCTTATGTGTTTATTGGTGCAATTGTTGGAAGTATTGCGATGGTTTTGATGCCCAATTCTTCTTCTGTTTTGATGGCGGCGTGTTTGATGTGGTTATTAGATGCGGGTTTGAATGCTTCTATGGAGCCATTTCGTGCATTTGTTGGTGATATGTTGAACCAAAACCAACGTCCAACAGGTTTTTCTGTGCAGTCGTTTATGGTTGGTTTTGGACAAACAATGGCAAATTTAATGCCATTTATTCTACCTTTAATTGGTATTTCAATGGCAATGGGCGCAGATGTAACAAATGGTATCCCCAATTCGGTGCGCTTCCCGTTTTATATTGGAGCTGCTTCTATATTGGCTACTGTTTTTTGGACGATGTACACCACAAAAGAGTACCCGCCAGAAAATGATGATTATAAAAAAGAAACTATTTATAGTGCTGAGCAAAAGAAAAATATCCAGTTTTGGCGTTTAGCATTATCTATATCTGCCGCTATAATGGGTTTTGCTTTTGCTGCGCGTACGGGTTCTTATGTTTTTGGCAGCGAAGTTGGTGTTGGTATTTTTGGTGGAACATATTTGATATTTGGTTTGCCTATTTTTAGGGAAATATTATCTTCTTTATCCGAAATGCCGCCCGTTATGAGGCAATTATGGTGGGTAAAGTTCTTTACATGGTATGGGCTTCCATTAATGTGGCAATATTTATCCTTGGCTTGTGCAAGATATGCGTTCAACGCTTCTGATCCTAAAATCAACCCTGAAGGTTTTGAAGCAGGTACAAAATGGGGCGGACTCTGTTTTGCTATGTTTAGTATCACTTGTTTTGTGATCTCTGTTTTCATTCCTGCAATTACAAAAAAAATAGGTAGCCGCAGACTAACACATGCTATTTTCTTGTGTATTGGCGCATTAGGCTTTTTTAGTATGCTGTTGAGTAATGATAAAATGATTTATTTGGTTGGAATGGGGCTAGTGGGATTTGCGTGGGGCTCTATTATGTCATTGCCTTATCTAATGTTGGCTAACGCTGTTACCAAAGATAAAATGGGGGTTTATATTGGGATCTTTAATGGCTTTATTTGCGTGCCTCAATTTATTGGTATGCTAACAGTGCCATTAATTTATAAGAGTGTATTAGGAGAAGATCCTCGTAATGCATTGATTTTATGTGCGTTATGCCTAGTTGCGGCGGCTGCAAGTTGCTTTCAGGTCAAGGAGTAACCGCTATCGGCTAAGTCTTTTAAAAGTTTATCACATTCATTGAGTGATTATCGCAAATGCAGCGTTTTTACTCCATATAATTCATATAATGGCACAATTACGACCAGAAGAAATAGATAAAATCTTTAAAAAACCAGGAGAAAAACGCTACGACTATTTTATCAAAACCGTAGCAGATACAGAAGAAGTATATGGCCTTGCTGACGAAGAGGGTTGGTTGTTATTGGGTGAAGGCGAGGAAGCAGAAGATGATGATATTCTGCCGCTGTTTCCAGGTGCTGAATTTGCCGAACGTTTCCGAGTGGAACACGGCTTTGAAGAGTATGGAATTGGGGTGGTAGATGTAAATGAACTCTTGGAGTGGCTAGGTGAAATGCAGGAAGATGGTATGTTAGTCGCTGTTTTTCCTGATTTGATTGCCAGCGGAGTTGTCATTCCGCCAGAAGGTCTAAAAGCAGATCTGATGACGGAACTAGAAAAATACGATGAAGACGGCAAAAAAATCCGAAAACCAGATTAGATAATTTAGTTTATTAAAAATAAAAAAATGAGGAGTGATGGAATGCCAATTTTTTGTAGTCAGCATTTTCAAATCACTCCAATCATCGAATATAAAATATGGGACGTAAACTTCTCTTAGAACACGCACATGTAGCAGGTATTCATACCTATGATGTTTATAGGAAACACGGCGGATACCGCTCTGTGGAAAAAGCATTGAAGTCCATGACACCAGATGAGGTGGTGGAAGAGGTGAAAAAATCGGGACTTCGCGGCCGTGGTGGTGCAGGTTTCCCAACGGGCATGAAATGGTCATTTTTGGCCAAACCCGAAGGTGTGCCGCGTTATTTATTGTGCAATGCGGACGAGTCTGAGCCTGGCACTTTTAAGGATAGGTTTTTGATGGAAAAACTGCCGCACTTACTGATTGAAGGTATGATTACCTCTTCATACGCCTTGGGTGCGAATACTTCTTATATCTATATCCGTGGCGAATACTCGTGGATTGTATTTATTTTAGAAAAAGCAATTCAAGAAGCGTATGACAAAGGCTGGTTGGGCAAAAACATACTTGGCACTGGGTATAACCTTGATTTATACGTAAATCCGGGTGCAGGAGCCTATATATGTGGTGAAGAAACAGCATTGATTGAAAGTTTGGAAGGAAAACGTGGTAATCCGCGTATTAAACCACCATTCCCTGCGGTAAAAGGACTTTGGCAATGCCCATCTGTGGTGAATAACGTAGAAACGATCACCGCCGTAGTTCCTATTGTGAACGATGGCGGCGAGGAATATGCGAAAATTGGTATTGGCAAAAGCACGGGTACAAAACTAATTTCTGCTAGCGGAAATATCAATAAACCAGGCGTTTATGAGATAGATCTAGGACTTTCAGTAGAAGAATTTATCTATTCAGATGAATGGTGTGGCGGTATTAAACGTGGCAAAAGAATCAAGGCTTGCGTGCCAGGTGGTTCTTCTGTGCCTATTTTGCCCCATTACCTGATTACAAAAACCGCAGCGGGTGAAAGCCGCTTAATGTCTTATGAAAGTTTGGCAGATGGTGGTTTTGTAAGCGGTTCTATGCTCGGTTCGGGCGGTTTTATCGTTTACGACGAAGACCAATGCATTGTACGTAATACGATGAATTTTGCCCGTTTCTACCACCACGAGTCTTGCGGACAGTGCTCGCCATGCCGCGAAGGAACAGGTTGGATGGAAAAAGTTTTACACCGGATGGAAAATGGACAAGGCAAAATGAGCGATATTGATCTATTGTCCGAAGTAGCCAAGAAGATAGAAGGCAATACGATTTGTCCTTTGGGTGATGCTGCGGCATGGCCTGTATCAGCAGCGATTAGGCATTTCCGTGAGGAGTTTGAATGGCACGTAAACGAGCCTGTTGCTTGTTTGGAGCGGAATTATGGTTTGGTGCGCGAGCCTGTTACAGTATAACCTATTAAAAAATGATATTTAAAGACCTTTTTGACAAGTCCATTCAAGACCAAAAAACACTCTCTCTCATAAAAGGAGATAGCGATAATGATTTTTGGTTTGGAACACTAGTTAGTTATTCAGAGGAAGCATTGGAATTAAAGTCTTATAATTTGTTTGGAGAATTTGACGGTTATTTGGTTGTGCCTATTGAGGATGTATCTTCTGTTGAGTATAATGATGATTATGAGGATGTTATGAATTTTTTGATTTCGGAAAATAACTTTTTAGCACATATTCCGGATTCAAAAGTTGATACTTTGGGGGGCAATTGGAAATATAGTGCTTTGGCTTGTTTTGAAGGCGAACCAATTGTGGTAAGCGTTCAGGAAAGTGAAACAGAGCAACTGGGATTTATTAAAAATGTATCTCTGGAATCTATTGAGATGGCTTGTATAGATAAATTAGGTGAAAGCATTGGTTCTGTTTTGTTTATGACGGATAATGTGGAATCTATTTGCTATTATACAAGGCGGACAAAAAAAGCAGGGATGTTGTATAGTTGGAGAGAGGCAAAGAAAAAAAAGTAGATGAAAAGCCACTTTACGACTTTTTGAAAACACAATTAGAATTATAAAAGAAAGAAATACTTATAGCAAAATTATGCCAAAAGTAACGATAGACGGACATACAATTGAGGTAGCAGATGGTACCACCATCTTACAGGCTGCACGTCAGATTGGGGGCGAATGCGTACCGCCAGCCATGTGCTTTTATACTTCACTCAAAGGATCGGGCGGGAAATGCCGTACCTGTCTTGTAAAAGTGAGTAAAGGCTCTGAAAAAGACCCGCGACCAATGCCCAAACTAGTGGCTTCATGCCAAACAATGGTCATGGACGGCATGGAAGTGGCCAGCAAAAGCAGTGAAGAGGTAGTGAATGCCCGCAAAGGTGTAGTCGAGTTTTTGTTGCTCAACCACCCTTTGGATTGTCCAATTTGCGACCAAGCAGGCGAATGCCACCTGCAAGATCTTGCTTTCGAGCATGGTTCGGCTGGCACACGGTATGAGTTTGAGCGACGTACATTTGAAAAAATTGACATTGGCCCTTATATCAAATTACACATGACGCGCTGCATTCTGTGCTATCGTTGTGTATATACGGCCAATCAAATTACTGATAATCGCGTACATGGCATTGTTGGCAGAGGTGACCATTCAGAAATATCTACCTTTATCGAAAAGGCGATTGATAATGATTTCTCAGGCAATGTCATTGATGTTTGTCCAGTAGGTGCTTTAACTGATCGTACTTTCCGCTTTAAAAGCCGTGTTTGGTTCCTCAAACCCATGGATGCACACCGTGATTGTGATAAATGTTGTGGTAAAACCACTGCTTGGATGTACGGTAATGAAATTTACCGTGTCACAGCCCGTAAGGACAAATATGGCGAGGTAAGCGAGTTTATTTGCAATACCTGTCGTTTTGAGAAAAAAGGAGCAAATGACTGGGTCATTGAAGGTGCTCGTGATATTGAGAAACACTCGGTCATTAGCCAGAATCACTATGAGAGTGAGGCTTTAACTGTAATCTAATTCTTGTTGGAAAATAATTGACTGGAATGAAGATATTGAACTTTTAGATGGTATAAATTTTAATATTGGTAAATACCTCTCCGATGAAGGTGTGCATCCAAATTCAACTAACCCATCTCACGTTTAGATTATTATATTATGATGTATATATTACTTTTTGATTTTGCTTTTATACTCCAAAAAATGGGGTTAATTGGCGTTATTTTCTTGATAACATTGACAATTGCGGCTTATTCCACTTACGGAGAGCGCAAAATTGCGGCTTTCTTACAAGACCGTATAGGACCAGATCGCGCTGGGCCATTTGGCTTATTACAACCAGTAGCTGATGGTGTAAAGATGTTTATGAAAGAAGATTTTATTCCAGCAAATGCTAACAAAGCGCTCTTTATCCTTGCACCTGGCATTTTTATGTTTGTTGCCTGTATGACGAGTGCCGTGATTCCTTGGGGTACTACCTTAACCCTTTTTGGTGCCAATATAGACCTGCAAGTGACTGATATCAATATTGGTATCTTATATATTATGGGATTTGTATCGCTTGGCGTGTATGGTATTATGATCGGCGGTTGGGCATCTAATAATAAGTACTCTTTATACGGAGCCATCCGTGCTAGTTCTCAGATGATTTCTTATGAACTAGCAATGGGTTTATCACTGATTGCCATTGTAATGATGACTGGTACTTTAAGCCTGCGCACTATGGCTGAACAACAGTCTGGTTTTCAATGGAATGTACTCTATCAGCCGCTTGGTTTTCTGATTTTCTTCATCTGCGCATTAGCGGAATGCAATCGTGCGCCTTTTGACATGGCTGAATGCGAAACAGAATTGATTGGGGGGTACCACACCGAATACGGCTCGATGAAACTGGGCTTTTTCTTGTTTGCGGAGTATATTAACATGTTTGTCTCTTGTGCGGTGATTTCTACCGTATTCTTTGGCGGATACAATTTCCCGGGTTTAGACCCTAGTTGGTTGGGAGGCCTAATGGGACCAATTGTTTTGTTTAGTAAGATATTCTTTTTTATCTTTGTGTTTATGTGGATACGTTGGACACTCCCTCGTTTTCGCTATGACCAATTGATGCACTTGGGTTGGAAAGGATTGATCCCGCTAGCCATCGTAAATATGTTGTTGACAGGCGCAATTACATTGTGGTTGGGTAAATAAAAATTGTTATTAAAGAATTATAAAAAACTGATTATTAATCAGTTAAACATAAAATTATGCAACTTACGAATCGTTCAAAACTTGTCGTAAATAAACAAATGACCTTTTGGGAGCGGATTTATCTGCCAGCAATCCTGAAGGGTATGGCTACAACACTGAAGCACATGATCCGCCTCACATTCGGAAAATCCAATACGTTGCGTTATCCGGAAGTTACAAAGGAATTTGCTCCAGTCTATCGCGGTTGGCATGTCCTCAAACGGGACGCTCAAGGTCGTGAAAACTGTACGGCTTGCGGGCTTTGTGCAGTGGCTTGCCCAGCAGAAGCCATCACGATGGTTGCCGAGGAACGCCAAAAAGGAGAGGAGCATTTGTACCGCGAAGAAAAATACGCAGCAGTGTATGAAATCAATATGTTGCGTTGTATTTTCTGTGGATTATGCGAAGAAGCGTGCCCTAAAGAAGCTATCTTCTTAACAGATCGCATTGTGCCTAGCGATTATGTGCGGCAGGATTTTGTTTTTGGAAAAGATATGCTTGTCGAAAAAATGGATCAACGTATTGATATTACAGTACGCCAAATGCAGGTTAAAGAACGGGTGGCCGCTAAAGTTGCCCAATAGTATTCAATTGTTTTGCACCAACTTGTTTTATTTTCATTTTATTTTGAAACTAAAACCTTATTATATCTAAATAAATGACACTGGCAATTTTTATTACCCTTGCTGTTATATCCGTAATCACTGCTTTATTGGTGGTATTTTCAAAGAATCCGGTCCACAGCGTACTCTACCTAATCGTTACCTTTTTTATTATTGCAGCGCAGTATATTATGCTGAATGCGCAATTTTTGGCCGTTGTACACCTTATTGTATATGCTGGCGCAATTATGGTATTGTTTCTTTTTGTTTTGATGCTACTCAACTTAAACGAGGATACGGAGCCACAAAAATCTTCGGCTTGGAAAATTTCAGCGGCGATCACTTCCGGAATGCTTTTTCTCACGCTGATTGGCGCTTTGAAAGGCAGTACCATTGCATTATTGGGTGCACCCAATCCACAAGTTGGCTTGGTAAGAAACCTTGGTGCCGTACTTTTTAAGGACTTTGTTGTTCCTTTTGAAATTGCGGGTATCTTGTTCTTAGCAGCAATGGTCGGTGCTGTAATGGTCGGTAAGCGCGACCTCGCTATGTAGTAGCGAAAAAACAAAAACGAAACAGATTCATTGAACACCTGTCACAAACAGGATAAAAAATAGCACTTTTATGCTAGAAATAGTACGCACAGTCCCCATTGAATATTACTTGCTGTACAGCAGTATTTTGTTTTGTATCGGCGTATTTGGGGTACTTACCCGCCGCAATGCCATCATCGTTTTGATGTGTATTGAATTGATGCTGAATGCAGTAAACCTGCTTTTGGCCGCATTTTCTACCTATATGGGCGATGCACAAGGACAAATCATGGTGTTTTTTATCATGGTTGTTGCGGCAGCAGAAGCGGCAGTAGGTTTAGGTATATTGGTTATGATTTACCGTAATACTAAATCCACCGATATCTCCTTTTTGGATAAACTCCGCAATTGATCCGTATAAATAGCATGGTTTGGGCAAGTTTATTCACAATACAAGTAGTCTCAAGCCTTTTAATACAAAAATAGTCCGGTTTTCCGGTTAAAGCAATATAGCATGCAGCAATTAGTACCTTTAATACCCTTTTTGCCTTTTATTGGCTTTTTGATTAATGGCCTGTTTGGTAAAAATATGTCAAAATCAATGGTTGGCTTCGTTGGAGCAGGCGCATTGTTGGGGTCATTTATTCTTACCATTCTTTGCTTCAATCAAGTTGGCGCTAGTGGGCCAATTCAAACTACGCTCTATCATTTCATGACGATTGATAGGTTGAACCTTGATTTTGGATTTTTAGTAGATCAGCTATCCGTTTGGATGATGATGATTGTAACTGGTGTAGGTTTCCTCATTCATGTGTATTCCATTGGTTATATGCACGATGACGAAGGTTTTTACAAGTTCTTCGCATACCTTAACCTCTTTATTTTCTCGATGTTATTGCTCGTGATGGGTGACAATTTCTTAATGCTGTTCTTTGGCTGGGAAGGCGTTGGACTATGTTCCTACCTGTTGATCGGTTTTTGGTACGAGAACAAAGATTACGGAACTGCCGCTCGCAAAGCATTTATTATGAATCGTATTGGCGATTTAGGTTTGTTATTGGGTATGTTTTTGATCGTAAAAACTTTTGGTAGTTTATCATACAAAGAGGTATTTAGCCAATTGGCGGGTGCTGATCCGGCTATAATGACTACTATCTGCTTGTTGTTATTTGTAGGTGCAATGGGTAAAAGTGCTCAAATTCCGCTTTATACCTGGTTGCCAGATGCCATGGCCGGTCCTACGCCTGTTTCGGCGTTGATACATGCTGCTACGATGGTAACTGCGGGCATTTACCTCATTACCCGCTGTAATGGTATGTATTCCATGTCGCCAGATGCGATGCACGTAGTGGCTATTGTTGGTCTAGCAACTGCGTTGTTTACGGCAATTATTGGTCTTCGTCAAAATGACATTAAAAAAGTCCTCGCATATTCTACGGTTTCCCAATTGGGTTTGATGTTTTTATCTCTAGGCATGGGTGCTTATGGAAGTGCGATGTTTCACGTAACCACCCACGCGTTTTTTAAAGCCTTATTATTTTTATCTGCGGGTAGCGTTATTCATGGTATGGGCGGAGAGCAGGATATTCGCAATATGGGTGGATTACGCAAATACATGCCCGTAACTTTTTGGGTGTTTTTAATTGGCACTTTTGCCATCAGTGGTTTTCCACTACTTTCTGGTTTCTTTTCGAAGGATGAAATTTTTGCCAATACTTACGCACATGGTGGTGTGCTTTGGTGGGGACTTGCAAGCATAAGCGCGATGCTCACTGCTATCTATATGTGCCGATTGCTTTATGTTACGTTCTTTGGTACATTCCGAGGCACAGAAGAGCAGCGCCACCATATCCACGAAAGTCCAAGTGTGATGACTGTTCCATTAGTCGTACTTGCAGTATTATCTGTAGTAGGCGGTTTCCTCAATTCGCCGCATTTTATGCACCTGCCCAATGCACAATGGATGGCACATTGGCTGGCTGGAAATGGCATTAATGGAACATCTGTAGTACCTATGCCTGAAATACACCTCGCCGAAAGTACAGAGTGGTCTTTGATGGGCTTTACTACTGCCTTAGCCATGTTAGTTATCGCTGTTTTGTATTTTGTTTATAGTAAAGTAAGTAATTTGCCCGTAAGTGACCGCGAGCAATCAGGCTTTACCAAATTGGTTGCCAACAAGTTTTATGTGGATGAAATATACCATGCTTTATTTGTAAAGCCAACCGAAAAACTCTCCAAATTCTTGTACCAATACGCCGATATTCAAGGTGTAGATGGTGCAGTGAATGGGGTAGGGGCTGGGGTCAGCAAATTAGGTAGTATATTCCGTCGCCTCCAGAATGGTAATATTGAATATTATCTTATTGGTATGGTCATTGGAGCGGTATTATTGTTCTTGACAATGTATATCTAAATAACCAAGAATAATATTAACGCGTCAAATCAAACTGCATCAAAAAAGTTAATCAAAGCAAAGACTATAATATTACGCACCATTTTTCAAGATAAGTTTGAATATGAATATCGTAATTAAAATTTCAGTTTTGCGCAGATTACAAAAAAACGTAAATCAAAAATGTCCTTTTTACTCATTATAGTTCCTTTAATCGCATCGGCGATACTGCTTTTGGTCCGACCTGCAGGCGTTCGTCAGTTGGCATTGGCTGTTGGTATAGCCAATTTAGCAATTGCCCTTTTTGCGGCATATAGTTCGGTGTACGACGGCTCTTTTAACCATGAAATGAGCCGCGATTGGGTTGCTCAAGCAGGTATCAAGTTCAGCGTTGGCATGGACGGAATTAGTCTTTTAATGGTGTTGTTAACCAATTTACTGGCCCCAATCATTATACTGAGCAGCCAAAGCCGCGATATAGACAATGAACCTCGCTATTATGGTTTAGTGTTACTCATGATTTCGGCACTAAATGGTGTCTTTTTGGCCACTGATGGTATGTTATTCTACATTTTCTACGAACTAGCGCTTATTCCAATCTACTTTATATGTGCGATTTGGGGCGGTGAGAATCGTATTCGAGTTACGCTAAAGTTCTTTATTTATACTTTTGTGGGTTCGTTGTTTATGTTGGTTTCGTTGCTTTTTTTGTATTTAAAAACACCGGAAGCGCATTCTTTTGCATGGAGTGCGTTGGCTAATGTTGAGTTAACTCAAAGTGAATCTATTTGGGTAATGTTGGGGTTTTTCTTTGCTTTTGCAGTAAAAATGCCTATATTTCCGTTCCATACATGGCAGCCTGATACCTATGTAACCGCACCTACTGGCGGCACCATGTTGCTTTCGGGTATTATGCTCAAAATGGGTGTGTATGGTGCCATCCGCTGGATGTTGCCTTTGGCTCCCGAAGCATGGCATACCTTGGTGCCTTATTTTATGGCTTTGGCTGTAATTGGCATTGTCTATGCGAGCATAATTGCGGTAAAACAAACCGATTTGAAGCGTTTGATTGCTTATTCTTCCATTGCGCACGTCGGTTTAATCGCAGCGGGTGTATTGGCTTGGAATAAAATGGGGGTTCAAGGAAGTATGATTCAAATGCTTAACCACGGTATTGATGTGGTTGGGCTCTTTTTTGTAGTTGATCTGATTGAACGCCGTTTGGATACCCGCACATTATCACAAATGGGCGGAATCGCAAAAGTGGCACCTCGTTTTGCTGTGCTCTTTATGATTATCATGCTTGGTGCGGTTGCTGTGCCATTGACCAATGGTTTTCCCGGAGAATTTATGTTACTCAATGGCGTTTGGCAATATAATAATTGGTTAGGCGCAATTGCTGGTCTGACGATCATTTTTGGTGCAGTTTATATGTTGCGTGCTTACGGTATGGCAATGTTTGGGCCTACTAATGATCACACCGCTGGTTTTGCCGATTTAGATACCCGCGAAACCGCCGTCTTGGGTATTATTGCAGCCTTAGTGATTGTGCTGGGCTTTTTCCCAAATATCGCACTTGATATTACCGATGCAAGCGTGAATAAAATTCTTAGTGCAGTACAACTTTAAATCATCTCGAAGTATCACCAATTTATTGGTGGTGCCTACATAATAAAAATATGACAGCGTTACTTATACTTTTTTTAACCGCGATTGTATGCATGTTTGCCGGACTATTTGGCAAACGAGACATGCTACAAGGACTAACCTTATTAGGTATCGGAGCAGCATTAGGCGTGAGCGTAATGTCCCTTACTTCCGGCAATGCTGGATGGGGAACGGCTTATATATCCATGATTCAATTTGACCAGTATGCGCAAGCATTTACCGTAATTACACTGATCAGTGTGCTTTTATTGATTGGTATGAGCGGATGGAGTTTCAGAAGTTTACAAAGTTCTTTGGGGGACCATTATGCGCTTATCCTATTTAGCCTTTGTGGCGCACTTTGTATGTTCTCGTTTACCAATTTAGTAATGTTGTTCATTGGTATTGAGATATTGAGTATTCCACTGTATGTATTGGCTGGTAGCCGTCGCGATGATTTATCGTCAAATGAAGCCGCTTTAAAATACTTTTTGATGGGTTCGTTTGCGACAGGTATTTTATTGTTTGGTATGACCCTAGTTTATGGTAGCACTGGCACGTTCAATACAGCCGCAATCGGTGAAGCGGTGAGTCGTGGGGTTGCATCTTCTGGTATGCTAAAGGCCGGTGTTCTATTGCTAATGATTGGCTTATGCTTTAAAGTTTCGGCTGTTCCATTTCATTTTTGGGCACCAGATGTATATCAAGGTAGTCCTAATACAGTGACCGCTTTTATGGCAACGGCAGTAAAAACTGCGGGTTTTGCTGCGTTTTATCGTTTATTTTCTACCTGTTTTACGAGTATCAATGAGTTTTGGAGTGTAGGATTGGCGGCTATAGCAGCCCTTACTATGATCGTGGCTAATTTTACGGCTATTTTCCAAAACGACTTTAAGCGTATGATGGCTTATTCCTCCATTTCTCATGCAGGTTATTTGTTGATGGCGGTATTAGTTGCTGGACAACCGGGTAGCGCGGGCGCTATTTTGTTGTATGCATTTACGTATTCGGTGGCCACTATTTGTGCGTTTTCGGCATATATTATAGTGGCAGAACCCTCTGGAGACGGCTCTTTTTCTTCCTTTAATGGTTTGAGCAAAAAGCAGCCATTGGTTGCTGTGGTGATGGCCTTGTCCATGCTTTCTTTAGCGGGCATTCCTCCTTTGGCGGGTTTCTTTGGAAAATATTTCTTGTTTACGGCGGTAATGAAGCAATATCCTTGGTTAGTGGTTATTGCGGTTATTAACTCGGCGGTATCTATTTATTATTACCTCAAAGTGATTATTGCCATGTATTTCTCCAAAGAGGAAAGTACTTCTGAGGTTGCACTGCCTTCAATTATCCGTTGGGTAATGGTAGCAGGAGTCATTTTGATTGCATTGCTAACTATTTTACCGGGCAATGTATTTGGCTTGATTTAGTGTTATATTTATTTGTAAATACTTAACCCACTCCCATTTCGGCCAAAAAAGGTCAATTTTTAGCCATACTTCGCCATTTTTTTCGTCCGATGCGCTGCATCGAACTCAAA
>JAYUKX010000211.1:0-1918 GCA_043764095.1 Chitinophagales bacterium | reverse complement strand
GCAGCAGGTGTAGATAAGGCACCAACAGTTCGTATTCCAGAGCCACCAGCTCCAACAGGCAATGCTTCTGTGGATAAAGCGGCTTTGAATGCCTGGGCTACACAGTGGTTGGTCAATACACAATCTGACGGTTCGAATGCAGATACAGTAGTGTTCACTTGCGCTGACCGCGTTTGCGGAGGTGGCGTAGGTACTCTTCAATTGTGGATTGGCGATAACAACGGCAACTGGGATTATTGTTCCACAGCGGTTACATTGCAAAACAACATGAACGCTCCGGGTTGTGAGCCTAACACAGGCGGTGGTGGAGGAGCCACTATCGCGGGTGTAGTTAAGACAGAAACTGGTGCTAACGTACAAAATGTAAAAGTGAGTGTAACAACAAGCAACGCATTGCAAGTGGTTACAGGTAACAACGGTTTGTTCAATTGGGCTTCATTGTTCCCATTGAACAATAGCTACACGGTAACTCCACAAAATGATTTGAATGCAAGTAATGGTGTAAATACCTTCGATATTGGTTTGATTAGTAGGCACATCTTAGGTCTTCAAGTACTTGGATCTCCTTACAAGATTATTGCAGCGGACGTTAATAAGTCAGGTACCATTTCTACAATTGACTTAGTTCAATTGCGCAAAATAATACTACATGTTGACGAGAACTTCCAAAGCAACACATCATGGAGATTTGTACCATCAAATTATAGCTTCCCGGATCCAACGAATCCACTCGGTTCACAGTTCCCAGAAGTATATAACATTTCTAACCTACAAGGAAACATGACGACTGACTTCGTCGGTATCAAAGTGGGTGACGTAAATGGCAATGTTGTTGCAAATAACTTGTTGGGCACAGAGGAGCACAATACAGTAGGCGATTTGACATTTAATATGAATGATGTAGCAGCGAAAGCAGGCGAAACATTTACATTCGATGTGAAAGCGAAAGACTTAGCAAAAGCACAAGGATACCAGTTCACGATGAACTTCGACCAAAAAGCAATGCAATTGGTAGAAATCAAGCAAGGTGAATTGTCAAGTTTGACAGCAGATAACTTCTGCATCATGGCGGACGGAAATGCTATCACTACAAGCTGGAACGGTAAGGCAGAGGGTATCAACCCAGAAGCAGTATTGTTCAGCATGACGTTCAGAGCGAATCGCAACTTACAGTTGAGCAGAGAGTTGAGCATTGGTAGCCAATTGACGCGCGCCGAGGCTTATACAAAATCGGGTGACGAGTTGAATGTAGTTTTTGCATTCAATGGTACAAATGGTACAACAGTAGTAAGCGAACGCTTCGAGTTGTTCCAAAACACACCAAACCCGGTAAGAAGCGAAACTGTTATCGGTTTCAACTTGCCAACTGCTACTACTGCGACTTTGTCAATCTTTGATATAAGCGGTAAATTAGTGAAATCTGAAAAAATCGACGGCGTAAAAGGCTATAACCAAATAGCAATCAACCGTTCTGATTTAGGTAGCGCAGGTGTAATGAAATACACATTGAGCACATCAGACAACACAGCTACCAAGTCATTGATTATTGTAGAGTAAGAACGAAGAGAGACTAAGAGTGAGAAAGAGTTGGTATTTTTTGTAAAGAAAAAATCAACTCTTTCTCTACCACTCTCTTAGTTGCTATACTTTAAGAAATAAGGATTCACTAAAACCCGTTTTTTTAAGTATTTTTTAATACTTTAAATCGGTTTTTGGGATGGCCTCTCATCAGTTTCTGGTGGGGGGCTTTTTTGTGTTTCACCCCAACGGCTCCCGCAAGGGGAGGGTCGGGGTGAAACACAAAATCCTTACTCTATAATGGCTTTTCGCGTGGCAGTAGCCGTGGCGGTGCGCAGTTGGTAGTAGATTAATTTACTACCCACATTGCCCAAATCATTGGCACTGACGGCGATTACAT
>JAYUKX010000210.1:0-23804 GCA_043764095.1 Chitinophagales bacterium | reverse complement strand
TTATGTGAAGACGGCAAAGCAGATTACTTAATAACTGGCGATGAAGACTTGCTTATTTTGAAAAAGTTCAAGAGGACTACGGTTCCTTCAAATAACAGACTATCTGAGAAGATAAGGCACAGCCGTTACATTTAGCTACACATCAAACTCTGATTTAACTCCTGGCATGTATTTCGTAAAAGTAAAAATTAATAATAAAGAAGAAGCCATAAAACTTATTTCAGAATAAAACAGGCATTTCTCAATTACAAATTAAAGCCCGAAGTTATTATTACTTCTGGCTTTATTTATTTATGAATTAAAGGGTTTGAGTTTTGATTTAACCAAAATTAAAATTTAATTCCCTGTGCTAAAGGTAAATTATCTCACCACTGATCAGAATTTGTAATTCTGCACAGCCTCCAACAAAATTCAAAAGTGCATGATGTTCTGGCTAAATAAACTTTATATTTACTTTTGATTAGCCGACAACAAATATTTTTACCATTTGTAAACGGTTTTTTCGCACCAAGCCGTTAGTTATAGACAATGTCGGCAGACGCATTAACATAACATTTTCAACATAAACATTAAAACAAAAAAATGGAAAATAAACAAGACAAACCAAAAATTCTTAAAAATAAATATGTACCAACAGCTGAATTTTATAGCCAAATAATTGACAGCTTACAGGACTATTCGATTTTTACATTAGACAAAGAATTCATCATAAATAGTTGGAGTTCAGGATCGACAAAAATATTTGGTTACGAAACAGAGGAAGTTATTGGAGCATCTTTCGATTTGATATTTACAGAGGAAGATTTAAAAAATGATATTCCGAAAAGGGAAATTGAAACAGCTTTAAAAGAAGGCAGAGCAACCGATAATAGATGGCACATTGCTAAAGACAAGAGCCTGTTTTACGCTTATGGTTTGGTTTTTCCACTCATCGGTATAGATGGAGAGATGTTGGGTTACGTTAAAATTTTACGTGACTTAACAGATAGGAAGCAGTCCGAGGATGCTATAAAAAAATATGTCAGAGATTTGGAAGAACTTAATACTCATAAAGAGAGTGTTCTAGCCATACTTTCACACGATTTACGTAGTCCACTATCATCTATCATAGGAACTGCAAAATATTTGAAAGAAAATTTTCATAAAATGAAACCTGATGTTGTTCAGGAAATGCTTGACTTACTTTATAAATCATCAATTGATGAATTAGATATGTTAGATTATTTAGTAGAATGGGCAAGAATAAAATACGCATCAGACGTGTTTTCTCCAACTGAACTAAAACTAACAGATTACATTAATAAAGTTTTTGAAATGTTAAGCGAAACTACTTCCATCAACGCCATAAATCTTCATCATGAAGTGGAAGAGAATACTTCTGTTTTTGCTGATGGTAAAATGTTGATTTCTATTATCCAAAATATAGTTTCAAATGCTATAAAACACACAGAAAAAGGAGGAACAATAACGGTTTCCGCAAAAACCAAAGATGACAAAATTATTGTGCAGGTGAAGGATACTGGAATTGGAATGTCTAAAGAAATAATGGAAAAACTTTTTACACCACAAATGAAAACCCTTTCAGAAACAAGGGAAAAGGGTAAGGGTGCAGGAATTGGATTACTATTGGTAAAAGGTTTTTTAGAAAAAAATGGTGGCGAAATATGGGTAGAAAGTACTGAAGGAGAGGGTTCTTCTTTTTATTTTACTTTACCCATCGAAAAACCACTATATAAAATAGGTAGTTCAGACGAAATTATGTTTGACGAAAGTGCGTAATATTAAGAATGGTGAACGACCAATTTTTTCAACAACTTGCAACATGACTTTAAAACTGACGAAAGAACAAATTTTTGACTTTACTATTCTGGCACTTAGGTGGTATTTAGCCTACTACATGGTGGACTACGGATTTGGTAAAATGGTTGGCAATCAATTTGGACACCGCAGCGATGAAATTTTGAATACGCCTTTAAAAGATGTAGATAAATTCCATTTGGCTTGGCATCTATTCAGTTTGGACAAAACATTTGACATGGTTGTTGGTGCTTCGCAAATTATTGGAGCCATTTTAATCGTCATCAATAGGACAGTTTTAGTTGGGGCGTTAATGCTGCTCCCAATCTTGGGACAAATATTTTTAGTTGATCTTGCCTTTACGACCAACATGTACGGCGCAGCATTGCCAATTCGATTGAGTTACATGATATTTTCTGACCTGCTTATACTGTGGTACTATAAAGACAGAATGGTTTTAGTTTGGAACAATCTCACAAACGGTACAACAACAAAATTCAAATACAAATGGTGGGTTTTTCTTCTTCTCCCGTTTATCGGTTTTGCCACAGATATTGTTTGGGCTATTCTGATTTTCCCTATAAAGTTTTTAATCATTTGGCTGACAAAATGATTGCGCGGAATAGCAGACAAAAAACAACAAAATCCAAACATGAAAATAGCAACTTGGAATTTAGAACGACTCGACAAGAGAAAAAATCAACTCATACTTGATAAGTTAGTTGGCATAAACGCAGATATTTTAGTGCTGACTGAAACAAATTCCATCATTCAACTGGACAATTACACTTGCATTTCAACAGACCTTTTGCCGACTGACTTTGAAAATATTAAATATAAGGTTGGTGAAAACAGAGTTAGCATTTTGACAAAGTACAAGGCAACAACTCGACACATAACCTTTGACAGTTACACGACCGTTTGCACAGACCTCGAAACACCGTTTGGAGTGCTGACAGTTTATGGTTCTATAATTGGAGTTTTTGCCAACCGGCAGCCACGTTTCAACAACGACCTCAACGGACAACTTGCTGACTTTGAAAAAATATTTCCCGGAAGACAAGTTTGTTTTGCAGGCGACTTGAACGTAACATTTTCGGGACGACCTTGGCCAAGTAACAAAGCTAGACAAACACTTGTAACCGCATTTAAAACTTATGGACTGACAAACACGACCGCAAACATTGTTGACACAGTTGACCACATCGTTTTAAGTAACGACTTTTTAGCGCACAAGCATTTAGAAATTGAAACTTGGAATGCCGACAAAAAATTAAGCGACCACGTTGGACATTTATTAACTTTGACACTTTGAATGGACGAGAAAAAATCACCGAAAACATCGGTTAATAAAAGTAATTTTTCTCATTCGTAACCTGTTAATTTTTAGTGATATAAAAAATATCTGCATTGAGTATTGAATATTTTATCGGTCTGAATTATCTTTGTGTGTACGTTTGAAACTTGGGTACATTACTATATTAGCCACCATATTTAACAACCAGCACAATGACACAAGAAACCATTAAAATAAATCATGCTTTTTATACAATTGCTTGGTTTGACGGGAATATCGTTGATTGGGGTTCTGCAATAGGAGGAGGATATCCTTTTGACGGTGCAATCTCATCGCAAGACGGACACTATGATTTCATTTATAAACGTCTTGAAACAAAAGGAATTTTGTTGAAAGATGGCAAGATAATTAGAGAAATCAATCGCTCTTATTATCAGGCTGATGTTTATGAATTTCCAGCAACTTTTATAACTTTTGACAATAAAACTTACCTAGCGCATTGTCCAATTAGTTATTGCCAACTTGACTTTGAAGATGTTGAAACTGGTGAAATTGTCACTAATATTGAGCATAGAAATCCATCTGATAATTTTCATTCAAGGCTTTCCGTTAGCCCAGATAATAAACACTTAATGGTTTGTGGTTGGGGTTGGCATCCTGTTGATACAGTTGAATTATTTAATATTGCGGAATGTTTTAAAAATCCATTATTATTAGATAACCCTACATTCTCTCCAGACTTTGGGACACCGATTAATTCAGCAAGTTTTATTGACAATGAAAGAATACTTATTGCTGCTGCAGACGAAGAACATTTTTACTACCTACCGCCGCCAGCTTTACCTCGAAAGCACATTGCAATTTGGAACTTCATTAAAAATGAAATTTCTACACCGGTAAAAGTAGAAGGCGAGTTTGGAAATTTATTCGCAATAAATGATAAGCAGGCATGGGATATGTTTAAGTTTCCAAAAATTATAAACATACAGACCGGTATAATCGAAAGTAAATTAGAAAATATTAATTCAGGACTACAAACCTCATCAATTATAGGTAACTCCATTGAAGACTGTCCACAAATTTGTTATGACAGACAAACATCTAAAATTGCAATTCTTGTTAACAACACAACGGTTGAAGTGCTTGCTCCGTCATAATAGGGCGGCATATATTGTAATGTTATAAGTTTAAGTTATGTGCTAAACTGTAGTGCGCACTATATTTGACAGCCCTTTACCTATTGAACTTAATAAAATAAATTATAATACCGAAATCAAAAATTAATTAAACTGATGACTAAAAAATGGAGATAACACCAGCACATAATGAACGAATGGCAAAAATGACCTTTGCCGTTGTCTATCCGCTTTATGTTACAAAAATTGAAAAAAAAGGAAGAACAAAAGAAGAGTTGCATCAAGTAATTGAGTGGCTGACAGGTTTTGACGACCAATCAATACAAGAACTTATCGACGAAAAGGCTACTTTTGAAACGTTTTTTGATAAAGCAAATTTGAACACAAACGCTGACCTCATTAAAGGTTCAATCTGTGGTTATCGCATAGAAGAAATAGAAAATCCTTTAACAAAACAAGTAAGGTATCTTGACAAGTTAGTGGACGAACTAGCGAATGGAAAAAAGTTGGAGAAAATTTTAAGAACGCGATAGACCTGCTTATTCTGTTGTACTACAAAGACAGAATGATTTTGGTTTGGAACAACCTCACAAACGGGACGACAACAAAATTCAAATACAAATGGTGGGTTTTTCTTCTTCTCCCATTTATCGGTTTTGCAACAGACATTGTTTGGGCTATTCTGATTTATCCTATAAAATTTTTAGTAATTTGGCTGACAAAATGAACGCTCTGAACAGATGTAAGGCCGGAAATGATTTTTGTACACAAGAAAATATAAAAATGGCTAGATTCTGGTGAGTGACTATCTGAGATTTGTAAAAACGATAAAGGAGAGCATCAGCAGGGGACAAAACGCTAATATTACAGGAGTTTTTACCGTTTTTGTCTTTCTTGGGTCAAAAAATGTCTTGCTACTATTAGAAAAAAGGCTAACAAACAATAATAATGGACTACTTAATAAAAGATGAAAAACTTGAATTGAAATATGAACCGGGCAAAGGTGCTTGGACCTATCATATTCAAATTCCCAATACAAAACACATTGTCGGGAAATGGGGTACATTGAAGGTGTCAGGGTATATTGACGACTACAAAATTGAAAGTATAAACTTATTTACAATTACGGGACAAGACAAATTAATTTCAATAAATAACAATATCAGAAAGGCAATAAATAAAAGTGGAGGCGACATAGTGAACGTAACGCTTTGCTTAATGTCTTCAAAAGAGCAGATTTCAGAAATGGAAATCTTAGAAACATTCAAAGAGTCGGGCGTTTTAGACGTCTTTGTAAACCTTTCCGAAGTTGAAAGAAGTACAATAATTAGCAAAATTTCTTCTATGAAATCCGAAGAAAAACAAATTGAGACAATTTTGAAATTCATAGATCAATTAAGCAGAAACAATAATTAAACTGTTGTGCGCACCCAAAAGTCCCGGCGAACTGCATGTCCCAAAAAAAAACAAGAATTAGCAAAACGAATATTGATAAAGCGCTTAGGAATGGTGTTGGAATAAAGGTACAAATTCAGGCTTCAGATTTTGATCTCAGATTTTCTGTTTTTTTGCGCGAATAGCCCACCTATTTAAGTAGAAAAAGAGGAAATATGAGGGTAAAAGATGTGCATCAATCTGTACCTTTATTTCGACACCATTCCTTAAACCCCACTGACATAACGCTGTCACTGTCAACGTTTACTTTTGCCCTTCACTAAAAAAAAAAATTATGAGTATTGTACACGTTGAGCCATTCATGGTCATTGGTCTGGCAGTAAACACCACCAACGAAAATAACCAATCCAGCACCGATATTCCTGCACTTTGGGGCAAATTTATGTCGGAAGGTACATTAGGAAATATTCCAAACAAACTGGATGATACCTTATATTGTATTTATACCGATTACGAAAAAGACCATACTAAGCCCTATACTACCCTACTGGGTTGCCGTGTATCCAGCCTCGACGAAGTACCAGAAGGGATGGTCGGTAAAACATTTACAGGTGGCCAGTACAGTGTAAACACCGCAAAAGGCAATATCCTGCAAGGAATGGTATTTAACGAATGGTTAAAAATTTGGAACTCGGATTTACCAAGGATTTTTACTGCCGATTTTGAAGTATATGGTGCAAAAGCGCAAAACCCGGAAGCCGCAGAAGTAGATATTTTTGTGGCGATATAGTTACCCTTTTTTCAAATTTACCCAACCCCAAAAAGCCAACAAACCCTCTATAACAGCGCCAAATACAAATAAAGTAGAAGGAAAACCATCTAAAAAGATACTACAAACGCGCCCAATGGCCAAACCTCCCATAAATACCACATTGGACATGGTAGCGGGCATCCAGTATTTAGGTTGATAAACGCCCCATATCCAAAACAAAACCATACCTAAGTACAAGCCCATAATTGCCCTAAAAACATGGGTTAAATCTGTCGTATTTACTTCAATATTAAAGTATAAAGGCAATATCGTAGCAGGCCAAAGACCATAGCCTAAGGCAATAGGTAGGAGCAAAAAGGCTGAGACAATTAGGTGGATGTTTTTTGATTTGTACTTCATTCGTACTTTTTTGGAAGCAAATGAATGATAAAAAGTAGTTCAGGCATCAACGCTTCTTTCGTACCCTGATTGCGTATGCCTGCTGAGGGTTTTTGACCAATAATTGTTCTATTTCTTGCTCCGTCATACCGCGTTGTTGGAGCAATGGAAGCACGCCATTAAAAATATAAGTGTAACCCTCGTAACGGGCAGATGGATCCTTGTGTGTGTACCAGCCCGCGTCGTGCGAGAGTAAAACGCGGTGCAATAAACCCGCTTGTTTCAAGTGTTCGATGGCGTGTATAAATGGTACAATGCGGAGGAATCGCCTTTTTGAGGAGTCACCCAACCAAGGCCATCCAAGGAGATCCATGCGCCTTTTCGAGCCAATGCTACCCGCACACTGTCTGTGCCATCTTGCGCATGCGTCCAAACCCAAGCCTTGAGGGAAATACCTTCAGATTCAAGTACTGCAACCTGTTGTAATGCGGGAGCATCAGTGCATGTGTGTGATACTATGGTCAGTCCTGTTTGTAGGTGGGTACGTGCTGCTGCGCGTACAATTTTTTCATCTATCGCCGATAATGCAGTATCTGTATCTACGGCTATTTTGATAAATCCAGGTCTGATATTTGTTTGTTCAATACCTCTTTTGTATTCCAATACCCAACGATCCGCCAACTGGTCAGCCGTTTCGCGGAAAGCATGTGCCGGAACATATTTATCGCCTACCGCCCCGTAATACCCCGTATTGGTCAGCATCTGTAGGCCAGTACTATCTGCTAATCGCTTGAGCAGGATCGGATTACGCCCGACATAATTGGGCGTACATTCCATCATCGTTTTTACATTTTTTGCTTGCATATCGCGTAGAAAAGGTAAGATTTTGCGCATAGCAGCATTTTGATCCCATTGCTGTGGCTGAATACTATCTGCACCCGTCCAGTCTAAAAAAACATGTTCGTGGATCAGGGTGACACCCATATTTTTTGCTCGAACAGGGCCATTGATCGTCATGATCGTGGCTGGTGCACAGGCATGAAGGAAAAGCAAAGCTAAAATGAGACCACCAACTGTCCGTGAAATAAATAAGTGCAACATTTATTAAACACAAATTAATATTAATGAACAAAATAATTTAACCTGCAAAAACCGCTACACGTTAATGCTCGCTAACGAATACGCAGCACTCGGCTCATGGTGTACCGGAAAATTGACCGAGCGCGCTATAAAACAAAACTCATGCGCTTTGGTATGAAGGGCATTTGCGGCTGCTATCATAGTCGCATCGGCTACCTTCACGTTGGGATGGAGGGTTACCGACGTAAAATGTCCGCTGCCATCTGGTGTCTCCTCCATCACGCCCGAAGCATGATCCACGTATTCCAATACGATAATTCCGGCTTCTGCACACAAATGCAAGTACCACAACATGTGGCAAGCCGAGAGCGAGGCCACCAGCAAGTCTTCGGGGTTGTGACGGGTTTTGTCGCCCCTAAAAGCAGGATCAGAAGAGCCCAAAATATTGGCTTTACCTTCCATTACTACCTCGTGGTTACGGCTGTATGCGCGGTAATCGCTTGTGCCTGTACCGTTATTGCCCGTCCAGACGGTAGTGAGTTGATAATGGTGTTCTTTTTGCATTTATAATTGATTTTTAATGACCAATATTTCCATCGCTTTCCAAGCCAATTCATCTTCCACCCTAAATTTTCCTTTCAAATACTGAAAAACGAGGTGTTCCTGCGGCGTTACCACGCCATCGGTCAAAATCACATCCAAGCAATGATAGAACAAAGGAATACGGGTTTGCTCGCGTATGGCTGCAATAGCAGCATCGATCAATCTAGAAGGGCTACCGACCTGCTCATAATACCGCGCTGCTGCGGCAATAAGCAATTCGGGATCGTGTCCTTTAAATATATTCCGATTCCGAATAGTGGTGTAAAATGTAGCATTTTCAGAATCACTATCCAGTTCATTGGCACGCAAACACGCCATGAGTACAGCGGCGCATGCTTCTGCTTCATCGGTGATGTGTAATGGAGCGGAATCGGCATCCGAAGGCGAAGCGAGGAAATGATCCAAGGTACTTTTCATGGTGTAACTTTATATAATAGTGCAGGCTGCAAAGTTACATTATTTATGCTTAAACCAACAATCCTTTCTATTTTCTTCGTAACCTTTAAAAACCGTATTGACAGGTGCTCCGTGTATCAATTGATCGTTGAATTTTGTTCGCACTAAATAGTTGAATGCACCCATATCACCAGTATATGCGGTTTGGTTATCCTGGTTATATTGTTCATGGATGGAAGCCAGTTGTTCCATAAACGAGGCCATAACCGGAATCGAACCACCAATAATGCCACAATTGAGTAAGGTTGAAGCCGCAAATTCGGTTTCGTAAGCGGCGTATTCCGCTATTTTGCTACGTAAATGATTGGCATGTTCCAGCATCCAATCGTTGCGGAGCAGTTTTGGTTCGTCGCCACAAAATAGCGCATGTGGGTTTTCAATAAATAAGGGTTGAACAAACGGATTTTGGAGTAATACCACATCTGTAACATCTGTAACAAAGAGATTTTCGATAAAATCGCCGTATTTTTGAATAAAATCCCGATAAACCAGGTACCTAAATGCATTGGGATTCAGTGGGCCAGTATAATCCACTTTAACAAAAATAAGGTGATCGCTGCCATAACGTTCACAGGTTTCCGGCGAAAAACTATTGTGAAAAAGGATACCCTTTAGGCCAACACGTTGGACAGATTCGGCCCATTGTTGTACCACTGAAAAATCGTCATGGATCAGTGTTTCATTTCTATTTACATCATAGACCCCCGCGATATGACAGGCTAACACCAAGCACTCTTTTCTCTCAAATGAAAGTTTATCTAATAGCATCAATTGAGTACTAATTGGGTTTGTTTTTTCATCGTTGCACAGATACTCGTCGGAATATTGCGGTAATAAGTATAGGTACGAAGATCCACTTTTTTAACGGTATAATATTGAGATGCTGTTTCGTAAAACTGCGCATCCGCAGCGTATTTTTCTTGAAATTTGATATTTCTAAATACTTCATTTTTCCCAAAAAGTGTAGCGAACAACACACATTCATCTATGTGAATCAATACGTTATGATCATGTTTATCGGGTACATAGTAATCATCTTCTTTGTCCACAATAGTAAGTGTAGTAGAAGCGATCAAATCGGCATATTGCATTTCTTGTAAGCACGACCACAAATGATTCGGTTGATATTCATCATCGGCATCGAGTATGGTAATATATTCGCCAGTACAATTGAGTATGCCGCGATTGATCGACTTCGATTGCCCCCTGTTTTTATGCCAAATATACGTTATCTTTTCTTCGTGTTGTTTTACTAAATCCAAGATCATATCTTGGGTATTATTATGGCTGCCATCATCAATAATGATGAGTTCAAAATCTTGAAAACTCTGGCTTAAAACTGAGTTTATAGCGCGTTTCACCAATTTAAAATCAGTGTTATAAACGGCCATCAGCACGGATATTGTTGTTTTATTTTCCAAAATTGACTTTTTTTATTGAAAACCGCCACAAAGATACGATGAGTTATATTAGTACAAGGTTAAATCTTTATAATTAGTGCGGTAGAGAAAATTAGTGGTCAGTTTGAAGCCATTTTAAGGAATGAAATGCTGCGTGGCGCACGATATAAGAGCCGTTAGGCTCGAATCATCTTATAGCCGAGGATTTTAATCCTCGGAGTAGATGCACAACAAGTAATGGAGCGCCTTAATCTCGATACATATTTTTTATATTCAAGGTATCACATAATGAACAATACATTTAGATTTGAAATGGCAGAATATGCGCCGAGCCTAAGGCTCTTAAATGGTTGCGTAACATTGGGGCGGATTGAAATCCGCCGCTACAATATGGTCCTAGCCTAATGGCTCTTCGTTCTGCACCAATCGGCACAATCCAAACCGCATTGGGCATTTTGGACAGCATTTTGAATTTATTTAAACAATACAGCCTAGGTAAAATTGGAAGGAATATATAGTAGGGCTTTATTGAAATTCAACAAAGCCCTACTGTATATCCTAATTTACCACTTCACAATCTTCCGCGATACCATACCCTGTCCATCATTAACATTCAAAAAATAAACCCCGTTACTCCATCCAGATACATCAATAATTGATTGCACGCCAATTGTTGTATTTTCGGAATAAACCACTTGGCCGAGCGTATTGACGATTTGAATAGATAATTTACCAGTCCGTTGACTGTTCAAATTCAGTTGAATGGCAGAATGGGCCGGATTGGGCGAAATTTGGATATTATATTGCTCTTCCAAATCATTGGTAGCACTCGTGGTATAAAAAACCGTCCCCTTTTGTACTTGTCCCCTTATTTCACCACCCGGAAAAGCATCGGTATGGATATTCAAATAGATATTTTTACTATCAAACTGAAGTAAATTAGCCGGCAAAAATGGTGGCGTATCCGTACTTTTCCAAAACCCTGATGCAGTTGCACTTGTCCCCGATGTTTGCATAACACTGCTCATATCATAAATAACTGGGCCATTTTGTCCAGCTACGTTGTTGTGAAAATGTGCGGAAGTGGCCACTCCACTCAAATCGCCGGCCAACCAATCGTAATAGACCTGATCGCCATCGCGATTGATCGAAACAATACCAGAACCATAGGCGCTAGAGGCATTGAAAGGGACTTGTGCACTGCCGCTGAGATCAACGGTATAGCCTTCATGTGCAAAACGCACCGCTTGCCCCCTAATTTCTCCATCCGGATGGGCTGTTGTATGCGCCACCACTGCCAAATTACTCACCAATAGTTTATTGATTGTAACAGAATTCAATTCAGATCCTCGTTTAATGCCTTTAATTCTATGTCCGACAATTGAATTGGACAAATCCACTTGTAGCGCACCATAAGGATCACCATAATCACCTACATGCAAGTGGGAATAGTCGATATTAGTTATAATTTTGTCCAACACAACATCATAAAACAAAGTATCTAACTTGGGACTCAGGCGCATGATACAGATGGATTGCCCCTCGTTGGCAATAGGCGGTACCATTTGTGCGCCATCGGACTGGGCCTCAAAAGTAAGCCCTTTTAGTAGCCTAACTTGTGATCTGAGTTCGCCATTAGGATGGGCGGCGGTTTCGATATTCAAATAAATTTCTCCGGCAAACAGGCTGTTCAACAATGCCGTAGTAGGCACTAAACTCGCTGTAATGACATTGCCATCAATAAAAGATGACAAATTTACCACCTCTGCGCCAACATTACCCACTGCGCCAATATGCAATTTAGCACCCGTCATCGCTCCAGAAAGGTTTTGGCAAATCACTTTAAGATTCAATTTGCCTTTGTCCAATGACAGGCCAAAAGAACCCAGTCCATAAGCAGTAGTTGTCACCGCAGGCACCACTTCCGAACCTTTCAAATCGGTCATAAAATGCCAATCCGTCACCAGTTTGATCTGACTACGAATTAGGCCAGAAGGATGGTCGGCGGTAGCCACCAAAATATAAAGATCCTCGCTAAATAGTTTGGTCAAATTGCCCGTAACATTTGTGCCTCGCAGAAAAGTCGCCAGCGATTTGCCTTGAATCGCACTGGTCAAATCAAACAAAAGTGTGCCATTTTGGCCTTCTTTGCCTTGATAAATACCAATACTAGTGGGAGTTGCGCCAATAATACTTAGGTTAATGGCAATAGAATCGCGTTTTTTGTTCAGCATAAAACTGCCGATACCTTGTGCCGTGGTACTGACGGCTGGCACGATTTGTGCGCCGTCCATTTTGGCGACAAATAATAGGTTTTCGCGAAAAGTAAATGCAAAGGCACTTTTACCTAAAAGCGCAAAAAGTAGTGTAAAAATGATGGTAATTTTTTTCATGTTTGCTATAATTTTTGACAAAGGTGAGACCCGTAAATCGTAGCAAAACCAATCAAATGCCGAACCGTAAAATGGGAAGTACGGACAATACATTTTCAGGACAAAGCCGCTTTGTCTTATAGCGTATTGATTCGTCCTTGATTTTACCATTTCGTCCTTGAATCCGGGGATAACGTGAAGAAATAAGTACCTTTGTTGCATAAGCAAAAAGCAATTGCAACAACAACTCAATATATCGGAATTACTCATTAGGCATAGATGGTTATGGCATATTGGGTTTTGGTGCTTGTACGGTGCGTCCAGGGCATATCCGTATTTTCTTACGGTGGCGTATTACGATAGGGCATATTTGGAGTTTATGCTGATTACCGAGGTTTCGTTATTTTTTTTGGTTTTGCTCACACTGCGGTTGTATCGTCGTTTTTGCACCGAACTCCACTATAAACGCTATTTTGCACTTGGAATCGGACTTTGGATCGGGTATGTAGCATTGGTCATTTGTTTTCAAAAATATTATTTGGCAGCCATTCCCGAAATTGCCAATGCAGCGTGGTCGGCTATTTTTTTCAATGCACTTTCCAAATATTTATTCCTATTTGCGCTGCTCACGATGGGCAAATATTTTAAAGATAATTTTATCCAACAGCATTACGAAAAAGAGGAAAGGCACCTCAAAGTACAATCCGAATTACAAAATTTAAAGGCGCAGATATCGCCCCATTTTTTATTCAATACGATGAATAATTTCTATGGGTTGGCGGTAGAAAAATCGGATAAATTACCAGAACTCATGGTGCGCCTTTCCGAATTATTGCGGTACTCACTCTACGAAACCAACCATATCACCGTTCCGCTTTCTAACGAAATAGCTTACCTGAACAACTATATTGAACTGGAAAAAATTCGGTTAGAAGATACCCTTATTTATGAGTTTGAGGTAGCCATTGCGCCCAATATGGACTTCAAAATTGCACCGCTGATACTCGTTGTTTTTGTAGAAAATGCTTTTAAACACGCAAAAAATGTAAAAAATGACGTTATTCGGATCAAAATTTTATTATCCGTATCCGATGCTGGATTGCTTTATTTTGAAATGAATAACAACTGTCTGCCTGAAACGGCTTCAGAACACAACAGCAATGGTATAGGATTGGATAATGTAAAAAAACGGTTGGAGGTATTGTACCCTAATACACTGCACCACTTAGAAACAGACCATTGGAACAATAATTTCCAAGTTCGATTAACGATTAACCTCGCTGGATAAGGATGAAAAACAGTATAAAATATCGCTGTTTAATTGTAGATGACGAACCCATTGCGCGGAAAATCATCAAGACGTATATTGGGCAATTGCCTCATTTAGAATGTGCCGCCGAATGCAAAAATGCGTATGAAGCACTCGAACAAATTTATAACGATCCAAGCATAGATATCGTTTTTTTAGACATCAATATGCCCAATATCAGCGGTATTGCGATGGTAAAAATTTTGCCGAGAAAACTCCAGATCATTTTTACCACCGCTTACTCTGAATTTGCGATAGAAAGTTACGAATTGGAAGCTGCCGATTACTTGCTCAAACCTTTTTTGTTTGAACGTTTTGCAAAGGCCGCTACCAAAGCCATTGATCGCTTAAAAGCACCAATAATACAGGAACAACCAACAGCAACGCCTACTATGCTCCTCAAATCCAATGGCGAACACTACCCTATTGCAGTCAATGACATACTGTATTGCGAGGCCATGAAAAACTACACCAAAGTATTTACATCCAATGGTAAGATGTATATTCCATTGGTGTCTTTGTCCAAATTTGAAGAGGAATTATCGCTCCTAAGCCCTCATTTTTTGCGGACGCACCGTTCGTTTATTGTGTCAAAAATCCATATTCAATCTATGAGTACTAGTGCTGTATTGGTACAAAATACCCGTATCCCGATTGGGGAGCAGTACAAAGCGTATTTTTGGGCGGCGATGGGCATTAAGGGCTAACCTTTTTTCCGACTCCCAATCCGAATATTGATCAATTCGACCGCCAAAGCAAAAGCCATGGAGCAATAAATATAACCTTTTGGAATCTTGAAATCGAGCCCTTGCCCAATCAATGCCATACCGATCATAATTAAAAAGGACAATGCCAAAACTTTGATGGCCGGGTGTTGGTTCACAAAATTGCTAATTGGCTCGGCAGCGGCCAACATGACCAGCATAGAAAGGATAATAGCAATAATAATGATCTCAATCTGATCTACCATACCCACCGCGGTAATGACAGAATCAAAGGAAAAAACGAGGTCAATCAATATGATTTGACCAATGGCCGCAGCGAAACTTAACTTTTTAGGCTTTTTGTCTGGTTCGGAGGCCTGTTCTACCTTATTGTGTATTTCTTTAACACTTTTGTAGATCAAAAACAAGCCACCTAGTAATAAAATAAGGTCGCGTCCCGAAATTTCATTTTGCATAACAGTAAACAGTGGCGTTATCAAACCCATCATCCAGGAAATAGAAAAAAGCAAACCTAAACGCATCACCAAAGCCAACGATAACCCCATTCTACGCGCTTTAGATTGCTCTTCGATAGGCAATCGGTTAGTCAAAATCGAAATAAAGACAATATTATCAATGCCCAATACAATTTCTAAGGCAGTTAAGGTAAGCAACGCTATCCAAGCATCGGGTGATGTAAGCCAATCCATAGTTTATAATTTTTCGTTTTTAAAAGTAATGCTATCTAACTTAACACTTGTACTACCGAAACGTGTTTTTCATAAAAAGGTTTAGGTTAGTCGTGTTAAATCTGTGTAAGCAGGGATTTATTCTAGAATTATTCCGACTTTTGCCCAATAAATACACTGTAAAAAATAATTACAACGATGAATTTTTACTGGATATATGATCTGCCCAATTGGCTATTTGCCTTATTGTGCATTGGATTTATGGTGTTTTTTGCCATAGGAGGTCTCCTGCTATTCCGAGGCTTTATTTTCAGGCGGGTGATTCAGCAGGCACACAATGATGTGGTGAGTTATTTCATGTCGGGTATGGGTGCTATTTATGGTATTACTTTGGGGCTTATTGCGGTAGCGGCATGGGAGGCATTTAGCGATGTAGAAGAGGTGGTATCCAAAGAAGCCTCTACTTTGATTGCGCTTTACAATGATGTAGGCACAATGCCATCGCCGCTCAGCGATTCCTTGCAAGCACAATTAAAAGAATACACCTTATATACGATCAATGATGCTTGGCCAAAGCAACGGATTGGCATAGTTCCCCGTGGTGGAACAGAGCGGCTACGGCATTTTAATAACACATTTATCAGTTATGAGCCGAGTACTAAAATGCAAGAAATACTATGCAAAGAGGCCATTGAGGGATTGTACCAATTGACTGAATTGCGCCAAATTCGGCTTCAAAAAGTGACAGAAGGGTTACCCCCAGCAGTGTGGTATGTCATCTTTTTTGGTGCTATGCTCAATATTGTGATTACTTGGTTTTTTATCACTGATCGTTTTAGGGTCCATATCCTGATGACAAGCATGTATGCAGCATTACTGGGTTCGCTGATCTTTTTAGTGGCTGCTATGGATAATCCTTTTCGGGGCGAATTTAGCGTGGGTACAGAAGCAATGGAAGCGGTGCTGGCTAAAATGAAATGAAGTTGAAATAGAGTCATCGGCTATATTTTCCAATACCGTAATAAAGATAATTTTAAAAGGTGCAAAAATAATTTGCTCAAAAAGCCATTATTGCTTGCTGAATGTACCTATATTTGTACACATTCAGCAAGCAATAACAAATTTTTGAAATGGCACAACCTTTTATTGGTCGAAAGAAAGAACTCGAAATCCTACAAAAAACCCTTCAATCCGACGAAGCGGAGATGGTTGCCATCATTGGCCGGCGGCGGGTAGGAAAAACCTTTTTGGGGCTTCGCAAAAATGAACATAGCCTTGGACTGATTGATAGCGAAGTGACGATGAATGATTTGTTCATGGCGGTGTGAGGTTATTTCTAAAATATCTCATTTTGGGAATCAAGTGAGCGGTAAATGCTAAAATGAAATAAGGAAACTGGCGTTAAGTACATTATAATTATTCAAAAACGAAATAACACCATGCGTACCACCATACTCACGACCTTATTTATCGCCACCATTGGCTACACGCTCACCGCACAAGTGATGGGCAATTACGGCGTTCAGCAGAAGACTTACAATAATGTCAACCTGAATGTACAGTACCGCGCTGTACCAAAAGCCGCTCAACTATTGGGCAATAACAATATTCAAATCACGATCAACGCCCTGTGCAACCGAGAAGCGGATTCTTACACCGCCATTTTCAGTGTATTGCAAACTGGCAAAACGGCAGAAGAAACCAATACCCTAATGAACCAACGTATAGATGCCGTTCGTGCGGAACTGATTACTTTAGGTATTCCAGCAGAGGATATATATTTGGATATGGTCAATTTTTTACCTCGATATGAATATGATGTGAGTAAAAAGATATTCTCCAAAAAGACTTATACCGAAATACCAAAAGGTTTTGAATTGCAAAAAAACATCCATATTCGCTACAAAAAAGCCGAATTATTGGATAAAATTGTCACAGCAGCCTCCAAACAAGAAATATATGATATTGTAAAAGTAGATTATTTTGTACTCGACCATCAGGCCGTATATACCCAGCTGCGCAAAGCGGCTTTTGATTACCTAAATGGCATCAAAGCGCAGTACAAAACCATCGGCGTCCAACTCGATTCTGCACAAGTGCAAATGGCCGAAAACGCATGGGTCGCCTATCCTATTAACCGATACGAAACTTACAAGGCATACTCCAGCCAAAACATGGATGCCAATGATAAAAATGCGGTGTATAATAACGTGGACAAACCTATTTCACGGTTTTATAACGCCATTCCAGCCACCGATTACGATATTGTGATCAATCCCGAATTATTAGAACCTGCTGTTCAATTTTCTTATAATTTAGTATTTTTATTCACGCTGCCAGAGCGAAAAATACCCACTAAAACGGAGGTTCAAAAAGAAGTCATCCTCATTACACCAACAGGTGAAATGCGGACATTGAAAATTGAATAATTGCAAGTTTAGTCGCGCAAAAAATCGTCAACCTTTGGGCCACATTGGAAAAAATGCACTTGTCCGCTTTTTATACGCCTGAAACTGAGGATTGTCCTTGTATTTTGCCTCCAGCATAGGAATCCCAGAAACAAAAAGCAATAAAAAAGTAATTGTTAATGGGCTAATAATGCCCAACCAACCAAAATCAAGGGGTAAAACGATAAGAAAAATACCCCACCAAAGCAGTACCTCTCCAAAATAATTGGGATGCCGAGTGTATCGCCACAGACCACTTTGCATAATATCGCCTTTATTTTGTTTGTTTTTCACAAAAACCGACAGTTGGTAATCTCCAATCGCTTCGAACCCAAACCCAATAAGCCACAACAGCACACCCGGTACCGCAGTCCAATACAGACGATCTGAATACTGCGCCGCTGCAATCAAAATAGGCATACTAATTATCAACATAAAGCCACCTTGCAACACATATACTTGCAAATACGAGCGCAGCACAAACCATTTGCCCCATGCTTCTCGCCACGCACGGTAACGAAAATCTTCCGCTTTGCCCACACTTCTCGCCGCGATATGGACGGATAAGCGCATACCCCAAATTATGACCAAAGTATAGATCATTACGCCTGTCGAAGAAACGGGTTTGGAAAGGAGGCAAACTATACTAAGTAGCACAAATCCTAAGCCCCAACCAATATCGGCTACATCATTCCTTTTACGTACCATCCCAACGATAAACCACAGAGATACGTAACCAAGGATGAATAAAGCAGCATTTATGATGGTATTTTGCATATTATTGCATGTATTTGACGATAAAATACCCAGCAGTACTGACTGCGCTACTTAGCACAAATCCCCAAACAATGTCGATATAAACGATCGTAACAGGCCAGCCCTTTAACGTCGCCAAATTCGTAAGGTCATAAGTAGCATAGGTAAAAAAGCCAAAAAGTCCGCCCAATAGTATGGCAGAACGCAGCGATTCTTTCTCAATGGCGGGCAGAATTGCAAAAATAAATATCCCCGCAACAAACAATAAGTAGAAAATAATAGCAGCCGTCCAATTGACATTGTCGCTCAATAAACTACCTAAGTATTTACGGTATAAATCCTTAGCAATAAAACCTAACCACGCCATATCTATGATGAAAAAAACAGCGAAAGTGAGGACGTAACTGATGACAAGTTTGCTCAATGACATATTGTATATTGTTGAAAATGTTAAAATGGGGCAATGTAAAGCGTAGTCACTTCCAACCGATTTTGATCGGGATCCACCGTTTCAAATTCGTAATAACCATCACCGGTTTTGCGTGGCCCGTTCAATATAGGAAAACCTGCTGCCCGCAACTCATTGGCTTTGGCATCCACAGCCGCCACTGTATCAACACCAAAAGCGAGGTGAATAATACCTTGGTGTTGTTTTACCACAGTATCGTTTAGGTTATCGGGAATATTGGGCATTTGCATGATCTCCAATCTTGCGCCCGACTCGAAAGAGAGAAAATAACTTTCAAATCCCTTTTTCTCGTTATAATATTTCTCATTGGAGACCGCCCCAAAATAGGTTTCATAATATGCCCTCAAACCTTCCAGTTGATTAGTCCAAATGGCTACGTGTTCAAGTATCATGTTGATATATTAAAATATATGAATAAAATGGAGACTATCACGATTCGGCAAAGATAGCAGAACTAATACAAATGAAGTAGTTATAGCACGTTAATATAGCATTTGGCACTATCTTTGTCCAAACATCAACAATGATGACCCAACAAGCATCCACCATATATCCACTGCGTATATTTCTGCTTTGGCAAGGAATAGCCGTCCTACTACTCGGTTGCGTACTAGGCGTTGGTTTTTTATTTTTTGCCGAGCAATATTTGGGTAAATGGTTGCTACAATACGGAATTGCACATATTTTCGTAGTTGTAAGTATTTTTGCCACTTACTTACTCACCAAACAATGGCTCACACTCCGCGTCGATTTTGTGATACGTCCCGAAACCCTAGACATTATTTTTGATGAACCCCGACAATGGTTTCAACCCGATGATACCGTAATTCCGTGGAACGAACTCCAATCATGGCGCGCAAGACCGGGGTTTGCTACTGGGCAAACGCTATCACCACCTGTTTTTACATTACAAAAAAAAGATGGCAAAAAAGTACAGTTTTATATAGCCGGAGCGGCCGATGTTTACGCGGATTTTTTGGCGCAGTTTGAAGTCCAATTAAGCGCGGTTAATGTACAATACGCAGGTGTACATCGCATTCACAAAATGCCAGATTTTTTGCAAAGCAAGGCTGTATTTCGCTTTTTTATCGTTTTTTCGGTAATTATATGCCTTTTTACCAGTTATTTTTATTTTATAGAGGACAAAGGAACTACTGATTATGAAGGGTATCTTGTGCTGTATGGTATTGCTATTTTGTTGTTGGTGCTGGGGTATTTTGCTCGTAAGCGTGGGAAAAAATTGGAAAATGAGGTTATTTAAAACCGCTTATAAGCCCAACTCAAAAACGCATTCACCACCCAACTATACAAAAATATACCAATCGCAAAAGCCGATAATAAAGTCTGCGTCACCGATAACGGATGTACAAAAGTGGCATAAGCAATATGCAACGGCCCAATCAAAAACATAAGACCCGCAAAAAGCCATAACCAAGTCCGCTCCGGTTTACCTTCCCGGCCATAAGACAACCCACCAATAGGTACCAACATACCCAAAAAAGTAAGCCCCAATAAACTCAGGTTAAAACTTTGCGCTTCATTGGTCTCCACCCAACTGGCCACCATCGCAAATACGCCCGAAAAGAACACAACACCTGTAATATTACTGATGGTTTTTTCATAATCGGTCAAGGCATATTTACCCACCGGATGCAGGCGCAAAAACAGATTAGACAACGGTTTTCCGATCCAAGTCGCCAAAGCAAAAACCATATACGCCACAATCAGCGGCGCAATAAATGGTTGTAATGCTGGATAGGATTCCGAAATACTCCGCAAAAAACGCACCCCTACATAAAGACCAATAATGACAAACCATTGGTTGCGCTCGCTCAACCTGCCCATAAACAGGAAATACTTCAACAGTCCCCGGTACAGCCAGTTTTTGCCTTTTATCGCCTCTTTTAGTCCTTCGCGGGCGTGGTCGTTGTTCGGATTGAGGCGCAATGCCTCTTTAAACGATGCCACCGCTTCATTGTACTTGCTTTGGTGCAGATTAACCCAACCCTTATTGCTGTGCGAGTACCCGTCCTCAGGGTCGTTGTAGAGCGCGTAATCCACGGTTTCGGCTGCCTCATCATTCCTATTGAGTTTGACCAATGCCATAGCGCGCAGGTTGATCAAAGATTGGTCTTCAGGGTCGTGTTCCAGACCACGTTCTGCGTTGTAAAGGGCAAATTCCCAGTTTCTTTCGTGGTATTCCAACTGTGATAACACCATATAAGCATCCGAGAACGTAGGATCCATTTGCAGTGCAGCATGCAGGTGTTCGCGTGCTTCCTTGGGCTTATTGTTGAAAAACAATGCACGTCCAAGTGTAGTGAGTACAAAAGGGCTATCGGGCGCAATCGCAACGGCTTGCTGTGCCGGTAGGAGAGCTTCGGCGTTTTTGTCCTGACTAATCCTGCACAACGCCAATATGGCCAACGCATTCGCATCCTGCGGATTTTCGATCAGTCCTTTGATCAGCATTTGTTCTGCATCAGCGTAGCGGCGGGTTTCCATCAGCACTAAGGCGCGGCTGATCAAGTGTTGATTGTCCATTATTTCTTGATTTTCAAATAGTTAAGTATTTCATCGTAATTGCCACCTTCATTCGCAAAGAGGGCATAGTTTTTTGCAGTAGTGAACCACTCGCGGGTGGTGGCTTTGTGCTTTTTGATGGCATGCTCAAAATCGGAAGACGCAAGTGGTACAGGCGTACCCGTGCGCATGGCTTCTTCCAATTTATTTTCGATCGCAATATCCACCACAGCTTGCAAATCGGCACCTGAAAAATCGGGGGTTTTGCGCGCCACTGCTTTCCGATCAATACTTTGAGCGGGTTTGTCTTTGAGCAAAATATCCAAAATAGCGACCCGTGCATTTTCGTCCGGTGGCGGCACAAAAATAACACGATCAAAACGACCCGGACGGCGGAATGCCGGATCAAGGTGCCAAGGCGCATTGGTAGCAGCGAGGACTAACACGCCATCATTATCGCCATCAATGCCATCCATTTCTTGTAAAAACTGGTTAATCAATTGTTTACCAGCACTTTGGCGCATATCTGAGCGATTAGCACCCAGTGCATCCACTTCATCAAAAAACAAGACGCAAGGCTTCATATTGCGTGCTTTTTCATAAATGGCGTGTAGATTCTTTTCGCTTTGGCCAATCCACATATCCAAAATATCGCTGATCCCTACCGAAATAAAATTGGCGTTAATTTCGCCTGCTGTAGCACGTGCCAAATGGGTTTTACCACAACCTGGCGGGCCATACATGAGGATACCGCCGCCTATTTTTTTGCCATAAGCCTTGTATATTTCGGGGTGGCGCAGCGGATGAATGATCTTTAACCGAATTTCTTCTTTTACGCTATCCATACCGCCCACTGCGTCAAAGGTCACCTTGGGGCGTTCCACATCGATCAGGCGTTCGCTACCATCATCGGTGAGATCGCCGTGCGCGGGTACACGCAGCGGTTCGGGTGTGGTGCCTTTTTGCAGGGACATATTGATCTCCGATTCCAAAAACGCATCTTTAAGTGCCGGATCGATAATCGTGGCCTTTTCATAAGCATCTTTGGCCGCTCGGGGTTGTTGGGCTTGTTGCAACAGTTTGGCATAAACAAACCAAACACGCGCAGGAGGTACCGGCTGCGACACCAGTTCTTCCACCAAAACGAGACCAAGAGAGGTCTTTTGTTGCTCACAAAACGCCGTGACCAAAGCAATTTTCAATTCTATATCGTGCGGCGCCATTTTGAGTGCGTCCTTGATCTCAATTTCTGCTTCAGTCCAGCGTTGGCGGCGGAGTAGTTCGCCACAAAGGTATTTTCGGAGTGGTATATTGTCGGGCGTGAGCCGGACTGCATCCATCAGGGATTGTAATTCGTCCATTATGTGATTTGTAATTAGGGAACAAAGGAACGGGAAAAAAATGATTTATTGTTAGGGAGGCTGGAGGGTTTTTAATGTATCTGCGAATAATCATCCGCCAAAGTGATCGGCATCATCCTCTTCTATCTCTTAATCCCTCACTTTTAGGCTATGAAAAAGCTACTTCTCTTGCTCATTATTTTTATTGGACTCGCAATTCGCTCGGTCAACGCTCAGTCTTACCTTAACCTAAGGTCGTCTTACTTTGGCTTTGGCGCATCTTATCCCTTGGGTCTTGTTGCTACTGGAGGCCGTTACAACCAAAATGGTTGGGGCGGTACGATCACCATTAATCCAATGTGGTTTTCTGCATCAAACGCACCTGCTGATTACCATGGCGGCGGCTTTTCATCCACCAATAACATCAGCGACCTTACACTTTTAGCAGCAATACGGGTATTGAAAGAATGGCCAACCAATTCAAAATATTTTAAATTTGGTGCTGAGGCGGGTCTAGGGTTGGTACACACTTCAATCGCAGATAACTTTCGAGAGAGACCGGGCTGGAATTTATTTGCCAGCAACTACATCTTTGATAGAGTCAAAGAAAATTCGATTGGTATCTCTTTAAGGGGTAAATTAGAATGGCGCATTGGTGACTGGAGTGGTCTTGAGATCGGGGGCAACGCTAATTTTAGTAAAGCGAAGCCGTATTTCGGGCTCGATTTAATGTGTACCTTTGGCGAATACAAAAAACGGTGAAACACGGAATTAGATAACGGTAAGTATTTGGACATAATTAATTGGCAGAAATGAACGCAGGTATTTTTCGGCTAGATGAGCCATTTTTAAGGCAGATAGCGGTACTATCTAACGAAAAA
>JAYUKX010000209.1:0-23941 GCA_043764095.1 Chitinophagales bacterium | reverse complement strand
CTTTACTGGCGGCGGTATTGGTACAACGGGGTATGCCTACCAAAGCCGATGCCGAGCGTTTTTTCCATCCTGATATTCAAGCACTCCACGATCCTTTTTTGATGAAAGACATGGATTTGGCGGTACGCAGGTTGAACCGCGCTATAATGTCGGAAGAGCGTATTTTATTGTATGGCGACTACGATGTAGATGGTACCACCAGCGTGGCTTTGATGTACGCTTTCCTCCGTAACTTCTATAACAATATTGATTATTACCTACCCGACCGCGACAAGGAAGGTTATGGCGTGAGTATGGCAGGGGTCGAATACGCACATGAGACGGGCTGTACCTTGGTAATCGCTATGGATTGTGGTATAAAAGCCATAGAAGAAGTAAAAAAAGCGACTTCTTATGGTATTGATTTTATCATTTGCGACCACCACTTACCCGAAGGTGGCTTACCCAATGCTATCGCTAACCTCGATCCAAAACGCGACGATTGCCCTTACCCATTTAAAGATCTAAGCGGCTGTGGTATTGCTTTCAAATTGGCGCAAGCTTATGCCTTATACAATACCACCCCCGCCGAAGAACTGGTGGGCCTGCTCGATTTTGTAGCCCTCAGCATTGCTTGTGATATTGTACCTATGGTGGGTGAAAACAGGATTCTCGCTTATCATGGTTTAGAAAAATTAAATCGCTCACCACGACTTGGTATATGGGCACTGATTAATAAAAGTGGAAGACCTTACCCTTTGAATGTTAACGACTTAGTATTTGGACTAGGGCCATTAATCAATTCAGCAGGCCGATTAGGCGATGCAAGGGAATCGGTGCGATTGATGCTTTCTGTGGATCGGAATAGCGCCATTGAAGCAGCGGGACATTTGATTACCCGCAACCGACAACGGCAAGCCGTGGATACGACCGCCACCTCGGCTGCACGGCTACGCGTGAAAGAAATAATAGCCCAAAATAACCCAAAAACCCTAGTACTTTTTGATGCCAGCTGGCACAAAGGCGTGGTGGGCATTACGGCAAGTCGGATATCAGAGGACTACCACAAACCTACCGTTATCCTAACCGAAAGCGATGGGATGGCTGTTGGCTCAGCCAGATCGGTACCCGGTTTTGATCTGTACGCTGCCATGCAGTCTTGCGAGGATTTATTTCATTCTTATGGTGGTCATTCGCATGCAGTGGGGCTACAAATGGCCATTGAACATGTACCTATTTTTACCGAAAGACTAGAGGCTTGGGCGCAAAAAAATATGAGTACAGCATCAGAACAGCCTTCGGTTGAAGTAGTAGGCGATATTCTTTTGGAGCAAATTACGCCAGCATTTTATAAAGACTTGGATCGTTTTCGGCCTTTTGGCCCTGATAATATGAACCCTGTTTTTGTGGCTAAAGGCGTGCGAGATACGGGCAAAAGCAGAAGACTCGAAAATAATCATGTCCGCTTTTCGTTGATACAAGGCACCACCACAATCAGTGCTATTGGCTTTGGAATGGCCGACCAATTTGATCTGGTAAAACACCGCCCCTTTGATATTGCATTTAACCTACGAGAAGAACAATGGCGCGGAAATACTGTAATCAGCCTACAATTGAAAGATCTGCATTAAGTCTTTTGCGCTTATGCCTGATCGTTACCTGCGCCCTAAAATTATCCGCTTCGTCTCGGTCTTATATCCATATTCCAACACAATGGGGTTGGTTTGAAGTGTGGTTGGCCGCTTCCACTGCTTTTGCTTATCATTTCAACGACAACGCCTTAGTAATTAAGTGGTCGGCTTGGGCATTAGGCGGGCTGGCAGGGATTGCTTTTTTTCACCTGCCCCAGCCTCTGCAACTGATGGCTTTGGGTGTAGGTGTATTATGGGGATTCTATTTATTTATTTTCAGGGAATTTGTATTTGCAAAGCCGCTTATTATATCCTTAGTTTGGGTATTCACCACGCTATTTATGGCGATTCCTTTCGTTCATTACTTCGAGGTTATTCCGCTTGTTTTGTCCCGATTTTGTTTTATTTTTGCTTTATCATTGGGTTACGACCTTGTTGATATGCACTACGATGCGGGCCTCCAAACCCCTACTTTGGCTTTGCATTGGGGAAAAAAAGGGGGTTTTCTTCTGGCACTTTTTTTCTTGTTATTGGCTACTATTGCCCATACATTTTCAAGTTATTCATATTTGGAAAAAATAGCGCAAATAGTCATTTTCCTTGTAGGAGCGTGCTTGTTATTTTGGATAAAAAACAAATCGAAGGAATTATCCTGGCAGCAGGTGGCTTGGTATAAATTGGGGATTGATGCGCTGCTTTTGGGATAATTACGTGTCTTTCAATGGCTGGGTACCATACATTTTTCCGACAGCCGTCATTTTGAGTAAATAGTTCAACCGCTTTTCGGCTTCCTCTCTCCTTAGTTTTCCAGTTTCCTGAATCCAGCCGACTTTTAAACGTTTATAAAAATGGGGGAAATTTTGAAAATTTGACCAAATACTCAGATCTTCTCTCAACCGCAGTTCGATCCATTCAGGTATCACTAACGGATCATCGGGATTGCCAATTTGTTCAGCAATAGGATCAATACCTGCTTGAGTCATTAACCCTGCCCGCTGTAATTTCCAAATCCTTTGTCGGTTCAGTTCCGAGAGAAAAGTCTTTTTACGGCGCGGCGTAATCCGCTGTACCATGCTGTCCTCATCGTATTTGTTCACCACGCCATCAATCCAGCCAAAACAAAGGCACTCTTCCACGAGATGATCATAAGGCAAACTGGGCTGCCCCGATGCTTTCTTAAATGTTCGTACCCACACCTCGGTTTTTCTACTTCGATGGTGGATGGCCAACCAATCGCGCCATTCTGCCCGCGCTTTTGGATAAAATACTTCTGTAATTTCCATTGAACAAATATTTATCTACCAATATTACGGTGCGCTGCACCTGAAAATATTATATGAAAGCCCTAAAAAAACATTAGACATTATGCGCCATTTTTTTTGGACGAACAAAGATATATACAAAATCAAGGTTGTAGGTGCAGCGCACCGTAATATTTGTAGCGTAATATTTGTAGATATCATTTTGTTTTTTCACGAAAAGTGTTAATGTTCATCGCGGATTAAATGTTTATTGTATCTTGTTGAAACACATGAAAAAAATGTTTCCTTTTTTTAAAACCTTTATGAAAAGACACTCCTGCGCTAATAATCCAAGTAAGCAGCAATGCTTGCTATTTTTCACTGTTTCTAAACCGAACAATTAATTTTTTAACACCATGCGTTTATCCCTATTGGCGGTACTATTGTGCGCCTCCCTTTTTGCTCATGCTCAATGCGAAATTTCCAACCTCACAGTGGCTACAGGTGCTTGTCAAAGCAATACCACCTATGCCGTTACCATCAACTTTCAGGTACAAAACTCCACGAATGATTCTTTCGATGTGTGGGCCAATAACGGTGTGCTTCTCGGTACTTATGCCCTCAATGCGCGCCCATTAACCATTCCAAATTTCCCTTACGACGGCGGTGCCAATGACGTAGTAAAGGTCTGTATCGACGATAACCTAAACTGTTGCAGGGTCAAGGAATTTCCAGTGCCGGCTTGTATCAATACATCTCCTAATTGCGAAATCTTTAACATTTCCGTAGCACCCGGTGCTTGCAATGGTGATTCCACTTATGTGTTAATGATCACTTTTCAGGTACAAGGTGCTCCCAACGCGTCGTTCGATCTTTGGGCCAATAACCAATATATCGGCGTTTATCCTTTAACTGCACTACCACTTACCATCCAACAGTTCCCATACAATGGCGGTGCTAATGATGTGGTAAAAGTGTGCATCAGCGATAACCCTAATTGCTGTAAAACAATAGAATTTCCAGTGCCGGCTTGTATCACCAACCCGCCAGTTAATTGCGAAATTTTCAACCTCACAGTGGCTACAGGTGCTTGCAATGGTGATTCCACTTATGTGGCAACGATCAATTTTCAGGTACAAGGTACCACCAACGCGTCGTTCGATCTTTGGGCCAACAACCAATACATCGGCTTTTATCCTTTAACTGCACTACCACTTACCATCCAACAGTTCCCATACAATGGCGGTGCTAATGATGTGGTAAAAGTGTGCATCAACGATAACCCTAATTGCTGTAAAATAAAGGAATTCCCAGTACCTGCTTGTATAACCAACCCGCCTGCCAATTGCGAAATTTTCGACCTCACGGTAACCACAGGTGCTTGCAATGACGATTCCACTTATGTAGCAACGATCAATTTTCAGGTACAAGAACCTACCAATGCGTTGTTCGAGGTTTGGGCCAATAATCAATATATCGGCTATTATCCTTTAACTGCACTACCACTTACCATCCAACATTTTCCATACAATGGCGGTGCTAATGATGTGGTAAAAGTGTGTATCAACGATAACCCTAATTGCTGTAAAATAAAGGAATTCCCAGTACCTGCTTGTATTAATACGCCTGTTAATTGCGATATTTTTGACCTCATTGTCATTACGGGCGACTGTACTGGCGATTCCACTTACGCCGCAACGATCAAGTTCCAGACCACGAATTCAGGCAATGCACAATTCAAACTGTGGGTCAACAACCAATTTTTAGGTAGTTTCCCACTATCGGCACTACCGCTTAATATTTCAAATATGCCCTACAATGGCGGCACCAATGATGTTGTGAAAGTATGTATTGTCGATATGCCCGATTGTTGCGAAATCAAGGAATTCCCAGTGCCATCCTGTTTATTCAACCCTGATTGCCATATTTTTGATTTGCAAGTACTTACAACGGGGTGTCTTTGTGGCCAATTCTTTGCAGTGCTTACTTTTAACCACACTGGCGGTGGCGCACAAGGCTTTGATATAGCGGGTAATGGCACCAGTTATGGCAATTACTCCTATACGCAGCACCAACCGATTATTCTAGGGCCTTTAGTAGGTGACGAAACTACATTCTACGAATTTGTGGTAAGAGATCACTTAATTACAGGCTGTAAAGATATATATGAATTGGGTAAAATTGAATGCCCTGATTCGCCTACTTTTCAGGCTCCTGGCATAAAAGCACAGTTGTTCCTCGCTCCAAATCCAGTTACAGATGGGTTGTCGGTCAGCGCATCCATAGCAGGCGGAGTAATCAATGGGCCTGGAACGGTGACCATCCTCAACGCAGAAGGCCGTACTGTACGGACGCTTACGGTAAACAATGCTGCGGCATTTAGCCTTAAATTGGGTGACTTGCCCGCCGGAACGTATCAGTTAGTATTGGATACAGAATTAGGACGTTTGAATGGTTTGTTTAATAAAATGTAATTAAGTACTTATATTTGCACCGTTTTGCAACTCAGGAACGATGCTGGAATAAAGTAAATATTTCAGGTTCAAGATTTTGTGGTCAAACAAGTGTTTTTTAAGGAGAATAGTGGGGCTATTTAACGCAAAAAACGTGTAATTTGAACTCAAAAGATGAGCATCAAATGTTTACTTTATTCCAGCATCGTTCCTTATTCCATTAAAATTATGCTCACCACCAAACGTTTATTTCTGATGCCGGCTACCCAAAAAATGTTGGACGCCGCCGCCGACCAAAACTGGAACGAACTTTCTTCTTTATTAGGAGGGGTTTATTTTGCCGAAAACTGGACGCATTTCCCCGAAGCGCTGGTTTGGATGCGCGATTATATGTTGGAACATCCCGACGAACTGGGCTGGTGGACATATTTTATGATTCAGGGCTTGGATGCGCGGGTAGCTGGTACTTGCGGTTTCAAAGGCAAACCAACTCCTGAAGGCACCCTAGAAATCGGATATGAAGTGGCCGAGCGTTACCAAAACCAAGGTATTGCCACCGAAGCAGCAGCCGCATTGGTAAAAAAAGCATTTAGTCATCCGGAAGTAACCAGCGTTATCGCACATACATTACCAGAAGAAAACGCTTCCGTACAAGTATTGCGTCACCTGTCCTTTGAATTGGAAAACGACGCAACAGATGATGAGGCTGGGCCTGTTTGGAGATGGCGAAAACAACGTGATTTGATCGTTTAGTGTTTGGCCTTCACAACACTACACCTTCCCTTTCAAAAACTGCCCCGTATAACTTTCGGGTACATGCACCAAACCCTCTGGCGGCCCTTCGTATAGTAGCCGGCCGCCTCCTTTGCCCCCTTCTGGGCCAAGATCCATAACCCAATCTGCCGATTTGATCACTTCCAAGTTATGTTCTACGACCAGTACGGTATGCCCTTTTTCTACTAAGGCATTCATGGCGTTGAGTAGTTTTTGAATATCGTGAAAGTGTAACCCAGTTGTAGGTTCATCAAAAATAAAGAAAATATGCCCGGATGCGTTATCGCGGATCAAAAACGAAGCGAGTTTGACGCGTTGCGCCTCACCGCCCGATAAAGTACTGGACGATTGCCCCAATTGCACATAACCCAAACCCACATCAAATAAAGGTTTTAGGCGTGCTATAATTTCTTTTTGGTCGCTAAAAAACGTCAAGGCTTCTTCAATACTCAATTGAAGCACATCAAAAATGTTTTTCCCTTTGTATTGTACATCTAAGACTTCATTTCTAAACCGACGGCCTTTACACTCCTCGCATTCCAAGTGTACATCTGCCAAAAACTGCATTTCTACCACTTGTTCGCCTTCTCCTTTACATGCCTCACAACGGCCACCTTCCACATTAAAACTAAAATGCTTGGGCAAAAAACCGCGCACTTTGCTCATCGATTGGTTAGAAAACAAGTCGCGAATATAATCGTATGCTTTTACATACGTCACTGGATTGGAACGGCTGCTGCGCCCAATTGGGCTTTGATTAATAAATTCTACCGCCGTAATGCGTTTCACCGGCCCTTCCATTGCTTCAAAATAGCCAGGTTGTTTCCCCGCGTTATCCGGCAAATGCTTCATCAATGCTGGTGCAAGTATATCACGGACAAGTGTGGTTTTGCCCGAACCCGATACGCCACTCACCACCGTCATGGTATGGAGCGGAATACGCACGGTTACATCTTTTAAATTATGTTGCCGCGCACCGCGTAAAGTGATAAAATCTTTAGGAGTACGCCTTACTCCTGGCAAACTGATAGACATTTCGCCAGACAAATACTTGGACGTAAGGCTTTCCGGTGCCGCCGTATGAATCATATCGTAATTACCTGCGAATACGACATATCCGCCATTAATACCCGCTTCTGGCCCCATATCCACCAAAAAATCGGCTTGTCGGATCACTTCCTCCTCGTGTTCAACCACCACTACCGTGTTGCCCAAATCACGTAATTGTTTCAAAACGCTGACCAATCGCGCCGTATCGCGCGGGTGTAGCCCCACCGATGGTTCGTCCAATAGATACATAGACGAAGTAAGGTTACTCCCAAGGGTACGCGTGAGGTGGATGCGTTGTGTTTCGCCACCCGAAAGGGTATTGCTCACGCGGTCGAGGGTCAAATATCCCAGCCCTAAATCGACAATAAAACGCAGGCGGGTATTGAGTTCGATCAGGATCCTTTTGGCCACCTGCTGCTCGTATTCGGTAAGTTGCAGTTCCAAAAACCACACTTTGAGTTCTTCCAGCGGTAATAATACCAATTCACTGATGTTTTTGCCCGATGCTGGGGCTCCCACCCTTACACATTGTGCTTCGGGGCGCAATCGTGCACCACCGCAGGTAGTACACAAGGTGCGCCCGCGGTAGCGAGAAAGGATAACGCGGTTCTGAATTTTATAAGTTTTGGTTTCAATTTCCTTAAAAAACGCATCCAAACCTTCAAAATAGGCATTACCTTTCCAGACTAAATTTTGTTGGGCTGGTGTCAATTTTTCCCAAGGTTGGTGTACTGGGAAATCGAATTTATGGGCATTTTGGAGGAGTGGAGCCAGCCATTCGGAACTTTTTTCGCCACGCCAAGCAATAACAGCCCCATCGTACACCGATTTTGTGGTGTCTGGCACTACTTTCTCTGGGTCAATGCCAAGTATTTTACCATACCCTTCGCAACTGGGACAAGCACCATAAGGGTTATTATAATTGAACAGTTGAGGCGTTGGTTCTGGAAACTCGATGCCATCCAGTTCAAAGCGGTTATTGAAATGTACTGGTTCTGATTGCAGTACCCGTATGCTGCATTCGCCTTCACTTTCGTAAAAGCAGGTATTCACAGAATCGGCCATGCGCATCCAGTCGCTTTCATCCGATAGTGGCAGCGCAAAACGATCCACCAACAGCGATAAAGTCTCACGGTAAGTATAAGCCGCGCCGTCCAATCCGCCCAATTCATCGGTGATAATATCGGAATGTGCGTCTTCCAGTACTGCTTCAATTTGGAATATTTCATCGCCAGCAGCCACACGGGTATAACCTTTTTGCATCAGCAATTGGAGTTCCTGCCGGAGCGAGCGTTCTTTATATTTTTTGGAAAACGGCATTAAAATATAACCACGTGCACCATCGGGAAGCGTTTTTAGGTAGTCAATCACATCCGACACTTCGTGTTTTTTAACCACTTCGCCGCTGATTGGGGAATAAAACTTACCCACACGTGCGTACAGGAGGCGTAGAAAATCCATGATCTCGGTCATGGAGCCTACTGTAGAGCGGTTATTGCCTGTCGTCACTTTTTGTTCAATGGCAATTGCCGGACAAATACCACGAATATAATCCACATCTGGTTTTTTCATCCGACCAAGGAACTGGCGTGCGTAACTGGACAAGCTCTCTACGTAGCGGCGTTGTCCTTCTGCGTAAAGGGTATCCATCGTGATACTCGATTTGCCAGAACCCGAAACACCGGTCACTACAATCAGTTTATTTTTAGGGATTATCAGATCTACATTACGAAGATTATTGGTGCGAGCCCCTTTAATGGAAATATGTTTTGTATCCACCAAATCACTCGTCGATATTGTATTTGTTGTTGAGGTTGTTGCTTGCGCTTTCTTTGCCATTCCATTAAAAATCAGAAGTAATGAGTAAATCCAGGTTTGTATTTTTTATGCCAAATCGTTCGCCTAAATATACATTTGTCAAACACCCTTTGTAGGTATAAACCCCGTTCCGAAGCCCGGAAAGAGAAGTAATCAGGTTAAATATGCCGCCAGATTCGGCTTTTAGCAGTAGCGAAGTCAATATATTACTGATTGCATCCGAAGCGGTACGCGCTACCCTCGATGGGATATTGGGTACGCAATAATGCGTAATTTGGTGTTTCACATACGTCGGATGATCGTGCGAGGTAAACTCCGAGGTTTCAAAACAACCACCTTGATCGATACTCACATCCACGATGACCGAGCCGGGTTTCATGCGTTGCACAATATCCTCGCTCACGATCAATGGCGTACGTCCCTTGCGGGAATGGATCGCTCCAATGGCCACATCAGCCGTCAGTAATTGCTCCCGAAGGTGTACCGGATTTACCACAGATGTGTGTAATTGCCGTCCCACTTGGTTTTGCAAACGCATGAGTTTATACACATTATTATCAAAAATGCGTACTTCTGCACCGAGGCCAATGGCGGTACGTGTAGCAAATTCGGCTACTACTCCAGCACCGATAATGATTACCTTGGCAGGAGGAACTCCGGCAATACCGCCCAATAGCACACCTTGACCACCACGCGCAGTGGCCAAAAGATCTGCCGCAATATGAATCGCACTAATACCTGCTATTTCGCTCATCACGCGTACGATCGGATATACCCCCGTTTCATCGTCGCGGATATACTCCATAGCAAGTGCTGTTACGCGTTTTTTGAGTAAACGCGACAAATAATCAGGACTCATGGTCGGCAACTGTAGTGGTGAAATGAGCACTTGATTGGGGCGCATCATATCAATTTCTTCCAGCGTGGGCGGTGCTACTTTGAGCAACAAATCGGCTTTGAACACTTCTTCGCGGCTATGGACAATTTCTGCGCCTGCCTCGGAATAGTCGTGATCGGTGAATTTTGACTGCGTACCCGCGCCACTTTCCACAAAAATGCGAAAGCCGTGCGCCGTTAAAGTAGCCACAGAATGCGGCACTAAGCCCACTCTGTTTTCCTGCAAAGTAGTTTCTTGGGGTATCCCAATTGAAAAATGCTCCTGACGCAGCATCCTTGCCAACATTTCAGGTTGCGTCGATTGTCGTGGCAAAACGAGGTGTTCCATAATGAACTGGCAAAATTACAATAAATATTTTGTTTGAGAAACTTTGATTTTGTTTGATTTTATAAATCACCCAACATTGGTCGAATCAAAATTTCTTCTACTACTGCCATGTGCGACATATCATACGCGCCCCAAACGGTGCGGGCAATATCATCGGCAGTCATTAGGCGTTCGTAGGGTAAATCAACGCCCTGCCAAGAATCGGACCACGTAGCCCCGGGCATAATAGTGGTTACTTTTACGCCCTTTGGCTTGAGTTCCTCGCGCAATGCTTTGGAAAAACCGTGCAACGCAAATTTCGCAATACTATACGAACCGCCATTTGGGTAAGCCATAATACTGGCCACCGAGCACATATTAAAAATATGGGAGGCGAAACGAAAATTCGACATTAAAGACCGAGTCATGTGGTAAGCACTGTATAAATTGGTCTCGATCAATGTTTCCAATGTGCCTTCTTGTTCCTCGGTAACTTTACCGGGCAGGTACAAACCCGCATTATTGACCAATACGTCCACTTCAAAAAAATGCTCCCGTACAAATGCCCCAAATTCGATTACTTCCGATTTTTTACTGATATCAGCAGCAAAAGTAAAGAGCTTAGTCTTCGGGTAACACAATGCCCAATGCGCTTGTGCTGCCTCTAAATCTGCTTCTGTTCGGGCGCAAATAGCCACATCAAAGCCATTTTCGGCAAATTTTTCGGCAATTGCCCTACCAAGACCTTTTGTGCCGCCGGTTACTACTGCTTTATACATAAGTATGAAATTGATTGATATTTATAAGTTATATTTATATTGGTTGCAGGAGTACTGCTTTTATCTTTGGTCAAAAAAGAGTAACTTTTTTTGGCGAAAAAAAGTAGGAAGTGAGCATTTTTGCACGAAATTCCAACCTTTTTGAAACTTTCAAATCGGGCTTTCTTATAGAAAATTCAGGTGCAGCGCACCGTAATATTTGTAGCAATAGTGAGATATTCGCGTTTTGAAGGTGCAGCGCACCGCAATATTGAATTAATGTTACGGTGCGCTGCACCTTCAACCTTGATTTCGCCGATTTTGCTACAGATATTACGGTGCGCTGCACCTTTTAGAAGAAAACCCTGAATTTTCAAGTGGATAACACTCTTTTTATAAAGAAAAAGTGTACACTTTTAAATCCGCGGTGCAATAAAGACAACTGACCCGTCAAAATGTTTAGCCGTTAAATTAGGGTTAAACCTAAACAAAGCCCACACAATTCTTTTACTTTTGTCCCACTAAATATGAACGCTAAAAGAATTCGACTCATCATCGGCATGATGTCCCTCGCTTTGATAGGGGTAATTAGCCTGCAAATCTACTGGATTGGCTGGAATATCCGGCTCAATGAGAACCAATTTGACAAATTAGTCTTGGGGGCTATGAATAAAGTAGCCGACCGACTACAATACTACGAAAACTCGGCGGTTATTGAAGCCCTGAACAAAACGCGCTCGGCTGGCAAAATTCGCGAGGCGGCACGCTACCTCGAAAATGGTGATGCTTACCGTCGCGTGGACACCGCCGTTGTTCCGCCTTCTAAAAATTCAGATACGGTACGCGACAAAACCAATTTAGACATGTGGGAATACATGAAAGTAAGCCAATTGGTGGATACCAAGCCGCTTGCCGAACGTGTCCCGCTCGATTTGTTGGAACAATGGGTACAAGAAGAGTTCGATAATGTGGGCATTCGTGCACCCAAGCAATTTGGTGTTTATTCTAAGGCCAGAAGTAGTTTTGTTATCGTAAACGGCTATTTTGTAGTAGAAGACAATAGTCCGCAAGTGACCCAAGGGAATGCCGCCACTTTGTATAACTCGCAGTACCGCGTGGCTTTGTTCCAATTGGACGAGGACTCTCCGGGTTACTTATCGCTTTATTTCCCCAATCGCACCAGTCTGGTTTTGGGCAGTGTCATTCCTACCCTATTGCTTTCTGTGTTATTTTCGGGTATTATTTTGTTCTGTTTTTGGTACACGATCCGCGTTATTTACAGACAAAAACAACTATCGGAGATGAAAACCGATTTTATCAACAATATGACCCACGAATTTAAAACACCGATTTCGACCATTTCCTTAGCAACCGATAGTATTTTAAATCCGACGATCATGGGTTCGCCCGATAAAATCAAACGTTTTATCGATATTATTAAGCAAGAAAACCGCCGGATGAACAGCCAGGTAGAACGGGTGTTGCAAATGGCATTGATCGATAAAAAGGATTTTGAACTTTCGCTTGATGAAATGAATATTCACGATATTATTCAGCAGGCTGTCGGCAACTTTAGCCTTCAAGTAGAAAAAAGAGACGGGTCAATCACCACAAAACTGGATGCCGAACAGCCTATCATGGAGGGCGATTCGACGCATATCGCGAGTATTATCCACAATCTTTTGGATAATGCGAATAAATACAGCCCTGAAAAACCGCAGATCACCGTCAGCACCCGCAATGTGTCGATGGGGATTGAGGTGACGGTTACCGACAATGGTGTTGGGATCAGCAAAGAGGCGCGTAAAAATATTTTTGACAAATTTTACCGCGTTTCTACGGGTAATATCCACGATGTAAAAGGATTTGGCCTTGGATTGAGCTACGTAAAGGCCATTGTAACGGCACACAAGGGTTTGATCGACGTACGCAGCGAGCCAGGCAAAGGCAGTAGTTTTGTCCTGACGTTTCCTACACGGGTAAGCGAGCAACCGTTAAAGACGGTTTATTTTCCGGTGGAGGGGTAAGGGGGGGGCACTGCAACGGCTGCGTATGGTAAAAATTTGTATAAGGAAAAAATTTGCGTGTAGCAAAATTTTTGTACGGCAAAATTTTTGTACGGTAAAATTTACAAACGATGATGCGGAGACGTTGCAGTGCAACGTCTCTACGGCATCAAAAATGCGTCCCTGCTATTGGCGATCATTTTTTTTAAAATTTCATCTGGAATAATACCTGAAATATCCCCTACAAATAATTCCACACCCATGTTACTTACTTTTTTTATAAACTCGTGCAATAGGTTTTCTATAACAATATGCACCTTGCCACGTCCTTCATTGGGTTCAACAATCTCTTCTTTTTCTGATTTCAGATCTGTTTTCAAAATCGACGTATCAAAATCGACTAAATTGACCTTCCCCAATAATGCTTGATTATAAATATCATCAATTTTAATGGCTGCGGTATCTTCAATACTCAACCATAAAGATAGGCTACGGAGTGCCATACAAGTTTTGAATTCTTGCGACTGTTTAATGACATATTCCATATACCAATGTTGCCCGAGTTTGCCTTGGATAAAAGCCGCAAGATATATGACTCCTTTTTTTTCTAGACACCGATCCTGATAATATGGGTCATAATTGTATAAATCAATAATTGCTCGACGAATCACATCATCCAAATCCTTGATTAAAGATTGTTCATTTTCAATATTTAAATTGAGTTCGGGGTGCTTTTCCTTACAGTTAGTTGTCCATTGCCGAAATAATGGGAAAGCAAATTTATCTAGATCTTTTTGTAGGTTACTCAAATCAATCTCTTTGGGATTGACTTTTCTTTTGGGTAAAGCCCCAATTTGTTTTTCTACATACCACCAATGCCAGTCCACATCAGTAGCAGAATGTTCCAAAAACCGTTTATCTAATTGGTTTTCCTCCTTCAAAGTCTTTTGTTGACGCTCCGAGTGCCAATCAGAACGCCGTTGATAGGTGTCCCGCCAGTCGTCGTTCCAGTTATCCCACGCTATTAATGGAAGCAACTGCTTTTCCATATTACGAGGTATTTGGTCGTGGCGCAACCAATACAGCCAATAGTCTTGGGAGGAAGATAGTTGCTCCTCGGAGCGATCAAATTGGAGCAATTGAAAACAATTAAACCGCAGTTCATAAGGCGGTTCATTAAAATTATACTGCTTTTGAATATGATATCCTGCATCTTGGTCAATAGTAAATCGCAAAAAGTACAATTCATCTATCCGCTTACCAAAGGTACTCAACCCCTCGCTACTCACCCTGTATTCATAATCTTGATCGGCCTTAAAAAGACCTGATGTATTGCCCAGCCGCATTTCCAATAGACTAAATTCGATCAATCGTTGGTTACCATCCATATCCTCTAATTCAATATGCACTGAATCCTGATACGTACCTAATGCATGAAAAAGGCGATTATGATGATACATATCTGCTTCAAAGGCAGCAATTTTGAAGGGTAGAAAAGCCTCTAAAAATGCTGTGGCCAACGCGGCATGTTCCGGTTCGGTGAATAGTTTTTCAAATGTGGCAATGTTATGAGCGGAAGCGAATTGAGGCATTAGCTATCTGTATATGTTTCGTTATAGATATCACCCCCTAAAAATCCCCCTCCCCTTCCCAACGCGCAATCACCGCCGTTGCCAAACAATTACCCACCAAATTGGTCGCTGTACGGCCCATATCCATCAACACATCCACACCCAAAATGATCGCAATAGGCCAATCGGGTAGATCAAATTGCGCACAAGTACCCGCCAAAATCACCAATGAAGCACGCGAAACGCCCGCAACGCCTTTGCTTGTGAGCATCAGAGAAAATACAATCAACAATTGCCGCTCCCAAGGAAGATCCATCCCCGCTGCTTGTGCCACAAAAATAGAGGCCAATGAAAGGTACAACGTAGAACCGTCCAAGTTGAAACTATAACCAGTAGGCAATACAAAAGAGACAATTTTGCGCGGCACTCCAAATGCCTCCATATTGCGGAGCGCCATCGGTAATGCCGATTCACTGGAAGAAGTAGCAAATGCCAACGTAGCAGGCTCGCTAACATGCTGTATAAATTTGCGGATCGGAATTTTAAGCCAAAGCATCAACGGCACAAAAACAACCAGTACAAATACCGCCAAGGCGCCATAAAGGGTTAAGACCAAAATACTCAGGTTTTTCAAGATACCTACACCCATTTCACCCACAGTACTGGCGATAGCACCACCCACGGCAAATGGCGCCATCTTCATAATAATATCCGTAAATTTGAACATGATCTCGGCCAACGCTTCTAAGAAACCCAGCATCGTGTGTTTATGGCCTTCGGAGACAAACATCATCGCAATGGCAAACAAAATAGCGAATACCACCACCTGCAATACTTGCGCTTCGGCAATAGATTTAGCGATATTTTCAGGAAAAATGTGCAAAACAATATCCATCCAGCCCTCTTTTTTGGGCGGCGGTACCATTTCTACTTGTTTGTCGCCGTAAAAAGTTTTTACTTTAATGCCCTTCGCCGACGAGTCCATTTTCATATTGAACTGATCCGCACGCGCTGTAATAGCAACACTGGTATTTGGGTTTTGAATACCCTTTCCTGCTTGTGTCCAATTGATGGCCACTAGCCCGATCACCAATGCAACCGTGGTCACGATTTCAAAATATATTAAAGATTTGAGTCCCATACGCCCCACCTGTTTAAGGTTGGAGTGGCCAGCAATACCCAATACAAGCGTAGCAATGAGCAGTGGTGCAATGATCGTTTTGATCAATTTCATGAATATTTTGGAAAAAATACTCAATTGGCTACCTACCGCAGGAAAATCGAGGCCAATTTCCGCCCCTAAAAACATACTGACCAAAATCCAAAAGGTCATATCGTTCTTTTTGAACCCTATAAAACCCATTATACCAATGAATATCCATCGGGCGGCTGTAGGTGCTATTTCGGGTAATGCCACCCATTGCTGATAATGCGCAACGGTTAAAAAAAAGGCAACTGTAAATGCTATAAAAGCTGCAATTGTTAGATTTTTATTCATAAGTAAAAGGACAAATACTAATTCGGATTTATTTTGTCCCGGCGAAAATAGGCAGGTTTTGGTTTATAGTTATCAATTAGATCGGATTGTTCGTTATTTTTTAATATTTCGGCTGTTTCCAAGGGTAATTCTATGCTTACCAGCGGGTCAATATTGCGTTGCAAATTATCTAAAGCCGTGGTCAATTGCAAAATAGCATGCTCCACCGTGGGCTTGAGGTGATTGTACAAAATAAGCCGCACCACACACTCAGGATCTACTACATAAGCGATCCTGTCGTGTTCAATATGCTTTTTTCGACCGGAAGCAATACCTAAAATATGCGCCACCCGATAGTCCAAATCTTCTACCACTGGCGCTTTTAAAAAAATGCCAATATATCGACGCACCAATTCCGTAAACTCACTTTGTCCCAATGGCTCATTGCAAATCGCCAATAATTTGGTGTTTCGATCCACAAACCAACGTTCTTTCATGGACAAAAATGTAGAGTACATCGTCCAAGCAGACGAAAAATTGGCAGGGTGGGCAAAAATAATAGACCAGTGCCCCTCTATAAATGAAGGACATTCGACCATTCCTTTTTGCGTCATCGCTTCAAATGGGGGTATCTTGTCGCCTATATTTGGAAATGCCATTGTAGTATCGTTGTGTAATTATCCTTACAAAATTAATGGTAACGACACCAACTATTCAAATTTTCTGCCAAAAACATGATTTTCCTGTCAAAAACTGACAAAATGTCGTCCAAATTCGCTGGGGCATAGTCTTTGAAAGGCTTACTTCGTGGACTCATCCAACGCGAAGAGGCCATTCCGAACACTAAAATTTTATCCATCATAACTCAAAACAACATGCAAAAAGGTACCATCTCCGTCCAGACCGAGAATATTTTTCCAATCATCAAGAAGTTCCTCTACTCTGATCACGAGATTTTCCTCCGGGAATTAGTATCCAATGCCACCGATGCTACCCAAAAACTCAAAATGCTCGCACTCCGAGGCGAAGTATCTGGCGAAATTGGCGATACCACCATCGAGGTGATCTTGAACAGTGACGCAAAAACACTCACCATTCGCGACCGTGGTATCGGTATGACCGAAGAAGAAGTACTCAAATACTTGAACCAAATTGCATTTAGTAGTGCCGCCGAATTTCTTGAAAAATACCAAGACAGCAGCATTATTGGCCATTTTGGTCTCGGATTTTACTCCGCATTTATGGTGGCCAGCAAAGTAGAAGTAGTGACGCTCTCTTGGAAACCCGACTCCAGCCCCGTCCGCTGGATTTGCGAAGGATCGCCAGAATATACCATTGAAACTGCCGATAAAGATTTCCGTGGCACCGATATTATACTCCATATCAGCGATGAAAACGCCGAGTTTTTGGAGCAAAACCGCATCGGTAGTCTCCTCGATAAATATTGCAAATACTTGCCTATTCCTATCGAATTTGGTACAAAAACCGAATATTTTGAAGTAGGCGAAGGCGAAGACGCAAAAGAGGAAAGCCGCGAAGTGGCTAATATCATCAACAACCCGAATCCGATTTGGAAAAGATCTGCTAACGAGATTTCGGAAGAAGAATATAAAGCATTTTACCGCGAACAATACCCAATGTCGTCGGAGCCGATGTTTTGGATTCACCTCAATATCGACTATCCGTTCAACCTCACGGGTGTATTGTATTTCCCAAAATTGGGCAATGCGCTGGATACCTCGCGCAATAAAATCCACTTGTACAGCAACCAGGTTTTTGTAACCGATGATGTGCGCAATATCGTACCAGAGTGGTTGCAACTCCTCCACGGCGTTATTGACTCGCCTGATATTCCGCTCAATGTGTCGCGTTCGTACCTCCAAAGCGATGCTAACGTAAAGAAAATTAGCGATTATATCACCAAAAAGGTAGCCGACAAACTCCTCGAACTGTTTAAACAAGACCGCAAGGCTTACGAAGATAAGTGGCGCGACCTCGGTGTATTTGTAAAATATGGTATGGTTGCCGATGAAAAATTCAAGGAGCGCGCCGATAGTTTTGCACTTTTGGCCAATACGAACGACCAATATTTCTTGCTCAGCGAATACAAAGAGAAAATCAAAGATTTCCAAACCGACAAGCACGGTAAGGTCGTAGCGATCTATACCAACGATCCCGAAGGCCATGACGCTTTGATTCAGGCCGCTGGTCGCCGCAATTACGATGTCCTTAAAATGGATACCGTACTGGACAACCACTGGATGCAGCAATTGGAGTATCGCCCCGACTTAGGTTATGTTTTTGTGCGTATCGACTCCGATTCGTTGGATAATTTGGTGCAAAAAGACGAGGAAAAAACCTCTGTTTTGAACGAGCAGGAATTGGAAACGGTAAAAACCACTTTTGAAGGCTTGGTAAAAGCAACGATGGGTGTTCGCGTAGAATGCAAACCGCTTTCACCCGATGATGCTCCTGTTACGATCACTAAACCTGAATTTATGCGCCGAATGAAAGAAATGCAGGCGTTTCAGGGCGGTGCCGATATGTTCCCCGACACCTATAATGTAGTGGTGAACACCAACAATAGCATTATTGCCCAAAAATTGGCGGTGGCGACGGACGAAAGTACACGCAACGACCTCGGCCGTTACCTCGTAGATGTGGCATTGTTGCAACAAGGCATGCTGCGTGGTGCGGATTTGACGCGCTTTGTGGAGCGGTCATTGGGTATGTTGTAGTGGTTGTTTAAGGTTGTCTTTTGGTCAACAATTAGAAAATAATATATTGAATTTAGCATAAGAGGCAGTGTCGTCGTGGTTCTGAAGCCTAATGTAGCCAGATTAAGCGAATTCCAACCACGGAGTGGTTAAACGTGAATAGCCCTGAATGAAATTCGGGGGATTAAGGGATCGTCAACGTATTGTGAGCGTTTCATTACGTTCAACCCCTTCAGGGTTATTAAACATACGCCCCTTAACCCCGAATTTTATTCGGGGCTATTCAAATTTGACCCCTGTCAGGGTCGGAATTTGCTTAAGTTGCCAATATTAGGTTTTGAATCTACGACGATACGCTGCTGTTTATACAAAAAATCGAATATCAAGGCATTAAATACATTAGTTTACCCTTTCTATTGACAGAAATCTCGACGATTTTGTCCACCATGGTCCACTCACAACGAAGAAAATTCGTTGAAACACACCGACGAAAAGATATTGTCAAAATATAAAATTACTCATTTCCCAAGCATTTACTAGGATAAAACAAAAGTTAGCGGAACTTTGCGGGTGCTTGAATGGGTTAAGGGCATATATACTTCGACGATGAAGGATTTTGTGCATGAAAATAGTATAGCGTCCGCATAAATCGTATTACCCAACAACTAATCATTGATATAACTGAATTAAGTAAATGACAGGCATTGTAATAAAATCAACCGGAGCATGGTACCACGTGCGACTGGATAGTACCCAAGCAGTGATAGAATGCAGGATTGTGGGCAAGTTCCGTTTGGACGATATCCCGCTCACCAATCCTATTGCTGTAGGTGATAGGGTAGAAATAGAGCGCGAGGAAAAATCGGAGCAGGCGATGATAAAAAAAATACTGCCTCGCGTGAATTATGTGGTGCGCCAATCGCCACGCCGTAAGCATGATTTACATTTACTTGCCGCTAATATCGACCAAGCTGTTTTACTTTCTACGATTGCTTTTCCTGATATCAAACCGGGCTTTATTGATCGTTTTTTGCTGATGACTGCCAAATTTGATACGCCAGTCACCATCATTTTTAATAAGGCCGATTTATACACACCCCAAGATATGGAACTGTACGAAGCCGTTTCTGATATTTATACCAAAATTGGCTACAATGTATTGTTGACTTCTGTGCTGACCGGACAGGGTTTGGAGGTATTTCAAAATTTATTAAAAGACAAAATTACATTATTGAGTGGCCAATCGGGTGTAGGTAAAAGCAGTTTGGTGAATGCCATTCAACCTCAATTGGATTTGCGTACTGGCGATATCAGCGATTACTCGGGCAAAGGGCAGCATACCACAACTTTTGCTGAAATGTTTGAATTAAGTTACGGAGGAAAAATCATTGATACGCCCGGAATGAAAATGCTCGCCTTTAATGACAAAGACAAATCCAATATCGCACACAGTTATAAAGAAATGTTTGCCTACTCGGTTAATTGCCGTTTTGGAGGCAATTGCCTGCACCGCAATGAACCCGGATGTGCCGTTAAAGCCGCAATAGAAACAGGCGAAATCAGCGAAATGCGATACGCCACCTACTTGGGTATTTTGGAAGAAGTAGAAGATCAAAATTATTGGGAAAGGCACCGAGGAGAAATCTAAATTAAAACGTCCGAATTCGGACACGCCTGTGCGCAAGCGTACAAAAACACCTACCTGTTTTCTATTTAAAAAACTGATTATCAACTGTTTATATTTTTGGCATTAGTTTGGACTTTATTCAAATAGCACAAATGGCGTAGCAGGTTATTGAAGCCGCTAATATTTGAAACAGCGCGTTTAATATGTTTCACTTCAAATATTAAAGAACAATAGCCCGATCGCTGAAATTATACTATTATGGATAAAGTAATCAAAAAGAAGGTCTGGACACCGCAGCGGATTGCGCTGGGTATTGGAATACTGGCATTCCTCGGATTTAGCACGTACAGTATTTTCCTGTCGGGTAAGCAAAGTACATTGAACGTAAACAAGGAGCGCATTACCATTTCGGATGTAAAAAATGGTGTATTCGACGAGTTTATCGTTGTAACGGGCGTTATTCAGCCCTTAAAAACCTACCAATTGGATGCTATTGAGGGCGGCTACGTGGCGCAAAAACTCATTGATGGTGGTGCCAGCGTAAAAAAAGGCGACTTGATCTTGAAACTTGAAAATCAGCGTCTTATGCTCGATTTCGTAAACCGCGAAACCGAAATGTACGACTTGATTAATAACCTAGAAAACACCCGCCTCAGCCTTCGCCAAAATAAATTTACGCTAAAACGTACCCTTTCCGAATTGGAATTTCAAATCCAACAGGCCAAGATCGATCACGACCGCAATTCCAAATTGTACGAAGATAAAGTGATTAGCCAACAAGAATACCAACGCACCAAAATTTCGTACGAGCGCCTCAGCCAACAAAGTACGATTGAAGTAGAAAACCAAAAATTTCAGGAAGAAAATAGCGTTACCCAAATCCGGCAATTGGAAGGTACACTCGAACGCACCCGTACCAACCTGTCAATGATGCGCCAAAACCTAGAAAATCTCGCAGTAAAAGCACCTGTTTCTGGTTTGCTCTCTCGTGTAGATGTAGAAATTGGTGCCAGCATTACCGCAGGCCAAAATATCGGTCAAATTGACGACCTCAACGGCTTCAAAATGCGTATTGAGGTGGACGAACACTATATTTCGCGTATTTTTCCGGGCTTGGAAGGCTCTTTTGAGTTTAACGGAAAAACCCACCAACTCGTTGTACACAAGGTATATCCAGAGGTAACAAATGGTCGTTTTCAAGTTGATATGACTTTCCCTGCATCCATTCCCGAGGGTATTCGTCGCGGCCAATCGGTGCCTGTGCGCTTGCAATTGGGTAAACCTGCGCAAGCGATATTGCTCCCTACGGGTGGCTTTTTTAGCGATACTGGCGGCAACTGGGTATATGTACTCCATGAAAGCGGCAATAAAGCCGAAAAACGTTCCATATCTTTGGGGCGCAAAAATCCACAATACTTTGAAGTGTTAACAGGGCTTTCCGAAGGCGAACGGGTTATTACTAGTTCGTACAGTTCTTTCGGAGAAAAAGACGTCCTTGTATTTTAAGTACTTAACCACCATTTTATCACTCACTATTTCCCATCGAATAAATCGAGATCATCGGATAAATCGAATACTTGCTATGATACGTACATCAAATTTACAGAAAATTTTTACCACCGAAGAAGTGGAAACCACTGCCTTAAACGGGATTAATATGGAAATTAATCAAGGCGAATTTGTGGCCATAATGGGACCTTCTGGCTGTGGCAAATCCACTTTGCTCAATATTTTGGGGCTTTTGGATAATCCTTCCGATGGTCAATACGACTTTTTTGGTACAGAAGTGGGCAAAATGAGCGAAAGGCAACGTGCCAACCTGCGCAAAGGCAATATCGGATTTGTATTCCAATCCTTCAACTTAATTGATGAATTAACGGTGTACGAAAACGTGGAATTACCATTGCTCTATTTAAAAACACCCGCTGCTGATCGCAAAAAAAAGGTAGAGGCCGCATTGGAGCGCATGAATATTATGCACCGCCGCAACCACTTTCCACAGCAACTTTCGGGTGGACAACAACAACGCGTTGCAATAGCGCGTGCTGTTATTGCCGATCCTAAAGTGATTCTTGCCGACGAACCGACGGGTAACCTCGATTCGGTGAATGGCCTCGAAGTAATGAACCTTTTAACCCAACTCAACCAAGCGGGTACTACTGTTATCATGGTAACGCACTCTACCCACGATTCGGGCTTTGCGCACCGTGTGGTTAATTTATTCGACGGTAAAGTGGTGACGGAACAGTTCCATTGATCGAAACCTACAACTAAAAAATTAAGCTATGATTTTAAAATTGATTGCCGTTGTTATTTATTGGTTGATAAAACTGGTACTGCTCCCTTCGGGACAAATTTAAGAAAAAAAGATAAAAAAATGATTGAATTAAAGAATGTTGAGCGTTTTTATCAGAATGGTGCTCAGAAAACGTATGTATTGCGCTATATCAACACCACCATCAAAGAAGGTGAGTTTGTGAGCATCATGGGGCCATCGGGTTCGGGCAAAAGCACGTTATTGCACATCCTGGGTATGCTCGATGAGCCTACTACGGGCGAATATTGGTTCCTAGACGAGGCAGTACATAAGTTCAACGAACGCCGCCGTACCGAACTCTATCAGCAATATATAGGGTTCGTATTTCAGGCATACCACCTCATTGATGACTTAACGGTTTTTGAAAACCTCGAAACACCGCTACTTTATAAAAAAGTGCCTTCTTCCGAGCGCAAAAGCCGTATTGCCGATATGCTCGACCGCTTTAATATGGTAGCCAAAAAAGACCTTTTCCCTGCGCAATTATCCGGTGGCCAACAACAATTGGTGGGTATTGCCCGTGCACTTATTGGCAACCCAAAATTGATCCTCGCAGATGAACCAACAGGTAACCTGCAAAGCCCTCAAGCAAAAGAAATTATGGAAATTTTTCGCCAACTCAACAAAGAAGGTGTAACCATAATACAAGTTACCCATTCTGAAGTAAATGCAGAATATGGCACACGCGTGTTGCGTTTGAAAGATGGGCAGATAGAATAATAAAGGAACGATGCTAGAACATTTACTGGGTTCCAGCATCGTTTTTTATTGCGGCAATTCAAAGTGTGGATTAAAAATAATCCCAAAAACATTACCCCAAGGATCATAAACCGATGCAACAAATATACCGCCACCCACATTGGTAGGCACTTCGCAAGGCGTAGCACCGTGGTCGATTAAATCATCGTATTTGGCTTGAATATCGTTGACACCCCAATAAGTATCCACACCCTTAGGTTTGTCTTTCGTGAGCGCATCGGGATCAGGTGTTAAACCCAATTCATAGCCTCCTATATTAAATCCGACATAAAATGGTTCGTTAAAATAAGGTTCGGTATTCAAAATGACAGAATACCAAGCAGTTGCTTCGTGCAAATCTGTTACGTGATAAATGGCCGTTCGTAGCCCAAGTAATGGATGGTGCATAGTTGAATTTTTTAAAGTACACGGCAAAGGTAAAAAATGTTTTAAAATTTAAAAAACATTTTGTGTGTAAAAAAATATTTTAAGGAAATGACTTCGGAGAAGTCCAACATTTGTAACGATGTGTGTAAAAAATATTTTTAGTAAATTGTAGATGAATTACCTTCGCCCTTAA
>JAYUKX010000208.1:0-6554 GCA_043764095.1 Chitinophagales bacterium | reverse complement strand
ATCAAGGCAAATTTTGCAGTCGAAATGGGGTATTTTCGGCGAAAAATTTAACGAAAATTTGGCGAAAATTAACCATTCTCAGCATACGAGACTAATTCCGGATAATGTCTATTAATTACTCATTCCTTTCAACAGCGCAGCGTCCAATTGTTGGGTTGGATTAAAGTCTTTTGAACCCATATACGACAAAATACTATGTCGAATTTGTCGAGTACCTAGTCTTTCTTCCAAATTATCGGCTAAATTGATGCTGCAAACCATAAGTTTCCCTTTTCCGACCTTGCCCTCAAAAGCCAACGCCAACCGCCGATTTTCAAACCAAGTATCAATAGGCTGAATCAAGGATTGAACCGATTGCGGCCATTCGTCCAAAATCATCGCTTGCGATTGGCTTACAATATCCTGCCATTGGTAGTTACTATGCTTTTCGGTGGGGAAATACCTAAACATTGGGTGCTCGGGGTTGCACAATATGCCCAAAGTATGGGGCGCTTGTCCGCTTGTCCAAGCCGTATTCCAAAAAATACTTGAAAAACCGATTTGCACCTGTTGGCCTTTTTCTTTGCCAATTTGACCGTAAGGCAACCAAAGTACAGAGGCCCCATCGTTGAGTTTTTGAAGAATATCCGGGGTGAGTGTTTGAGCAACAATCACTTTGTTGGTTGTTTTTTCTAAAGTCAAAGTACTTGGATATACCCAAAATTCCCACTGATTATGGAATGTCGTACCCGGTAAAGATACTTTTAGCGTTAATTTTTGGGGCGTTTTGAAGGCCGATAAAGGTACTTGGATACTGCCAACAGGTTGGTTATTCCCGATGGTAATTAGATCCATTTTGAAATTACCTTCTTGCTTTGCCGTTCCTTTACCGTCCACTATTTCCCAATGAATGGTCTGGTTTTTAAGTTCAGCCGCACCAAAATGCGCGATTTCAATCGTTGCTGTCATGGTTTCCGCGTTTTTATACAATAATTTGGGCAGTCGCGCTAATGGTACGGTACTGTTGCAAAACATACGGTATTCGGGGCCGGTAGTGTATCCTTTGGTTTCGTAAAACACATCCAATGCGCCCACCAAAGCAGTGCCTTGACCGGGAAAATCGTGCAACCCGAGCAGTTGGAAGCCTCCAAAACCGGGTGTGCGCAATGCCGCTTCAATATCTGCTTTATAGCACAGTGTTTGTAGTCGCCCGGACGCAAACAGGAAATTATCGGCTTGTTTACCCATGCCGTTGGCTTCGAGGGTTTCCTTAAAAATTTCAAAGTTTGTCGGTTTTAGTACCCCCGAGTATTTCGGCATCTCTTTGAAATTCGGATAAGCGCACCATTGGCCTATTTCGTGGCTGATATACGGCACTTTACTTGGTTTAATGATGTCGCGCCAATCGTAATCCGTTCTTGGGCGTTGGCCATTGATGATACTTTTATTACCTTCTCCCCACCTTTGTATGCGGGCATCTGAACTGACGTGAAACTGGTTTTCGGGTATCATGGGCCAGCCTGAGCCACTGGTGTACAGCCGCCGTGGGTCTTGTGCTTTAAAATGATCTACCCAACGCCCCAAAAAGGCATTTTGATTTTTGCCATCGGGTTCGTTGCCATACGACATCATACAAAAGGAGGGGTGATTACCGTATTCGCGCAACATTCGCTCCGATTCTTTATAGATAAATTCATCTACTAATCCGCCAGTACCAACGGCACTGCTTTGGTTGGCCCAAAGTGGACTTTCGACATATAAATAAACGCCAAGTTTATCCGCAGCATCAAAAGCGGCTTCAGGCGGGCACCAAGAGTGGAATCGGAGGTGGTTGAGGCCGTACTCTTGAATGGTTTTGAATATTTTTTCCCAAGGTGCTGCGGTAGTGGGCGGGTATCCGGTAACGGGAAAAGCCGCACAATCCAAATCACCACGTAAGAATATGGGGCGGCCATTGATCGTAATATTGGTGCCTTGTACGCCTATTTCGCGCATCCCGAAAGTGGTGGTTTGCTCAACGCCCTTGATGGTGCCATTTTTGATTAAAACGGCGGTTAAACGGTATAAATTTGGGGAAAACTCATCCCACAATTGCGGCGATGGTATTGGATAAATGACCTCCAATTGGGTTGATTCGCCATTAAATTGTACGGGTTGTTCAACATCTGGCAACGGCGTTTGGTTATTTTGTAGCGCAACGGCACGGATAATTAATTTGCCCGTAAATGTTTGATTACGAGGTTGTTGCAAAGAAACAACAACTTTGGCCTGCGCTTTTGACACATTAGGGTACACCTCTACCTGCTGGATAAATTCGGGTAAGTCGGCATTTAAGGACATTTCCCCCGCGATACCGTTCCAGTTGGACTGCGTATGTTCCGAAATACTGTGTGAATTGGGGCCAAGGTGGATTTTTATACGATTATCGACCCGGATACAGATGGTGTTTTCGCCTTTTTGGAGGTAAGCGGATATATCATATTGGTGTGGTGCTACTAAACTATTTTGTGTGCCACAATAGCCGCCATTGATATAAACGGTGGTTTCCCAATGGCATCTTTCCAAGTTTAGGATAACCCTTTTTTTGTCCCAATCAGATGGAATAATCACTTTTCGGCGGTACCACGCAGCACCTACATAATGGGAGGTGGGTTTAAGCCAAAATGGGATTTTAATCTCTCCTTCGCGGTATTTCTTATATTTAGCCGAAAAAAAATAGGTGCTGTCTATGATATCGCCCGTCCAATTGGATTGGAGCGAAGTCGCATTTCCCTTGCCATTAGTGGCCAATGAACCGGGTAATTGTACGGTTTCGGCAAATGGTTTTTCCCACCAATGCGCTCTAAGCCCCATATCGTTGGGGTCTAACAGCATTTCCCATTTACCGGATAAAGAGATGGAGGATTGCGCGGTCAATACCGCAGACAATACCAGTGCGAAATATAAAAAAATATACCTTTTCATTGAATTCAGTATTTTAAATGTTGTTGAGTATGTATGTATCAGTGGTGGTCACGAAAGGTTATAATAACTTATCGTACGCCATCATTTCGAGGTGAATGCGGCAACCTTGGTGGTTAATATCGAGCAACAGAGCGTTATGAAATAGTTCTTTTGCGGTATCGGTATTGCCCAAGCCGAGGTGTCCTAAGCCCTGCAAATACAAGCAGTGAATTTTATTTTTTAAATTCAGATCGGCATCAAAAACCAATAAATCGGGTAACGAAACGGCAAAATAATCAATGTGAATATCGTCTTGGCTGTGTTCCGTGCCAAAATGAATCAAGCGATTAAATATGTCGTTGGCTTTTGCAGCGTTGCCCACCTTACGCCAAGCCAGACCTTGGTAAAATATTTTATCGGGTTGGGGATCATTGTAAAAAATGGCCTGCACTGGCTCGCTGATGCCTTCGGTTGATTTTTGAAAATAAAGGAGTGCTGCTGCATCATCACCCAATTGCGCCAATGCCAGCCCTTTTAGGTAATGAATATCGTTTTCTTGGGCGTTCATCAATTTTCCTTCCCCAAGATTGAGGGGATAGTCTTCTGCGCGTTGCAGCAAATCGAGCGCGGTTTGTGTTGCGCCAGATTGAATGGCTTTTTTGGCTAGTTCCAAGTGGCAAATCAAAAACTGCCCAACCACTTTACCTTCGCCGCCTTCCCAAGGGTGAAACTGATAGGTATCGATCAGTTCCTTTGCCGACTGGTAGAGGCTCAGTTGGTTATAAAGTGTAGATCGTTCTAGGTACAAATCGTCGCGGTATTCGACCAAAGGCTGGTATTTTTCCAATAGATCCAGTCGCTCTTGGTGTGGCTTATTGGTCTTTTTATACAATTGGTCCAGTTCCATCAATACGCGGGCATCATTATCGTTGAGGTAAAAGGCTTTTTCGAGCGACAGCAATGCTTTTGATGGATTATTTTGTTTATTGTGGTACGCCAACGCGAGGTTGCGGTGCACGGTTGGGAAATCGGCATCTAAGGCGACAGATTGCTCCCAATAATGAATGGCCTCGGGGTATTGGCGCTTGTCGTAGAAGAAATTACCCAAGTAGTACGGCGCTTTGGCATCGTGGGGATTCAGGGTTATTGCTGCGCGCAATGCCAATACGTCCTCCAATCGGTTGGGAAAACAATAGTCAGGGGAAGTACCCGCTGCCCGTTGGAAATACGAAAGCGCTGCTTCGGGGCGATTGGACTGGTGGTAACACCAACCGATGTAATAAAAAGCAAGCGGCGAAACAGTAGTGCCGCTGGTTTCTAATAATTCCAACAAGGCAATGGCTTCGTCGTAAGCACCAGCGAGGGCGTAATCCAAGGCGTATTCGGTGAAATTATTTTCCCATTTTCGCGATAACTCATATAGTTGAGCCAAGGTTGCGTCGGCCTTTGTCGGGTTGCTCGTTTGAAGCAGTAAATAATGCTCAAACACGCAACCGTAGTTAAAAGGATCAATTTTTAAGGAATCTTCAATGAGGGCAAGGCATGCGTCGGTGTGTCCGAGTTTTCTCAAAATTAAGACTTTCAAATGCCGAGCGGTATGGCTGTTCCAATTGCGCACCAACGATTTTTCTACTAATTCTAACGCCTCTTCGTATTCTTTTTTCAGGACGGCAATTCTGGCCAAATTCAGGAACCCTGCGTGTTGCCATGCATCGCTCCACACCGATTTGTAAAAGGCATCAAACGCCGCGTCGTATTGTCCCAAGTAATACAAAGCCCAACCCAAATTATAATATGCTTCGCCATCGTAGGGGTTGGGGTTGCGCTGCGTGAGGGTAGCAATGGCCGTTTTCAAATAAGGCACTGCTTGTTCTGGTTTGCCTCGACGTAACCACCATAGTCCTAACGCATTGTTGTTGCGGGCATCGTTAGGATCGCGGCGTAAGGCTTCTTGGTAGTAATCTGCAGCAATATAAGTGGCATGGCGGTATTGTTCCAAGTGTAAACCTGTGAGGTAGAGTTGCTCATTGCTGATGGTTTCCGCAGGACTTTTGGCCGCTAGGGCAGGGGAGGGGATCTCTTCGGTGGAGGGTTTGTCTTTTTGGTAACTGACCAATATTTTGCCCGTTGCTACATCCTTCACCGTCACACGAATATCTTCTGGAATATGTGTTTTTGGAGTAGAAATTGTGGATAAATAGGGCGATTCCGGCGCGCATTCAATGGTTTTGGACTCCACCGTTTCACCAGTGATTGTATTGGTTATTTGTACCTGTAAATGTGTGTATAATGCCGTAACGTAGAGTTTTATGGCAATTTTATCTTCAAAAATTGCTACATTTAGTGCGGCCTCTTTGGTAGCGTTTTTTACAAGACCCACTTCGGAGTAGGGCATGAAATACTGGCTAAAGGTCTTTTCTTCAAAGGGTTGCAACCACGAAAAATCGGGCTGATTATCGGTAAAAATCCCCGTCATCAACTCAATATAAGGGCCATCTTCATCCGTTAAATTACGGTCCCAAGCCAATCCAAACGCTCCATGTCCCCACGTCCATTGTTTTTTGCCCGGTGCAATATGGTGGTTGGCCACGTGCAATAAGCCGCCTTGGGTATCGTGTTCGTAGCCCCCGATAAAATTATATTTAGACGAAACGGCCATGTAAGACGTGGGTACTGGTATGTTTTTATACCTCGAAATATCGGTTCCCGGTGCGTAATCGACCTTGTAATAAATGCCTTTTGCAATTGGAAATTCCGATACGTCGCGTCGCCCGTGATCGAATACGGCGTGTACATCTGGAGGGAATACGGATTGATAATGCTCGCCTACTTTCACCGCCGGATTGGCCCACCAAAGAAAGGTTTGGGGGAAGGGGGTCCGGTTATACAGCCGGCCTTTTATTTCTAAATATGCTTTGCTGGGGTACAACGTAAAACCCGCCATGCCCTTGGTGTGGAACATACGCTCTACCTCATTCACCCACACGGTTTTGCTGCCATCTTCATTTTCTTCGATGGTATAATCTATCGGTTCAAACGTGCTAGGGCGGTGGTGTTGCGGCCAGTTGAACTCGATGCCGCCAGAGATCCAAGGCCCAGTAAGCCCTACCAGTGCCGGTTTGACGACCTGGTTGTAATAGATAAAATGCCGTTGTTTTATTTTGTCAAATGCCATTTGAATCCTGCCGCCCAATTCGGGCAAAACCATGATTTTTAGGTATTTATTTTCGAGAAAGAGCGCATGATAAGTGCGGTCTTCTTTTTCATCAAATATCTTTTCTATTACCGGATGCGGGTACACCACGCCGCTACTGCCTTGGTACACCCTTTTTTCTAAAAACATCGGGTTTTTCTCGGGTATCCCGATGCCATAAGTGGGTATTACGATATCTTCTTGCCAAACTAAAACTTGATCTATAGTCATTGATAAGTATATTTTTGATAAATTACTCACAGCAGCACACTTTTTTCTTTTGAAAAAAAATCATGTACACTTGCAAATTTCAAAAGTTGAAATCTCGTACAATAATGCTTACTTCTTACTTTTTTTAGCGAAAAAAAGTAAGCAAAAAACGCTTCGGCTGACGAAAAATGCCGTGCTTTTGCTTCCTCGCTCCGGCGGCGCCAAAAAA
>JAYUKX010000207.1:0-24394 GCA_043764095.1 Chitinophagales bacterium | reverse complement strand
GTTAAATTTTTCGCCGAAAATAACCCATTTCGACTGCAAAATTTGCCTTGATTTGACAAAAATTTCCTCATTTCAGCATTACGACCCTAATTCTGTATTATGTCTAGTATTTAACTCGGTTCAAAAAAAATAAATTTATGGCATCAGATGATCGTATCCGCAGACGTATTCGTTTGCCTTTGTTAATTGTAGGTGGAGTGATGACACTTTTTTATCTTAGTTTGGGAAGTGCTATTCTATTTATTCCCACTTTCTTACAAAAAATACCTGATCAGTTCCGCACAGTATTTGGTACACTTTTGATTGTCTATGGCCTGTACCGCGGCTGGCGCATTTATGCAGATAGTAAAGTATCGGAGTAAATAAGTATTTGGATACAATTAAGTAGCATTTTGAACTCGTTCATTTCTGCAATTAATTATATCCAAATACTTATCATCAAAGCAATAGACTTTTATCACGCTAATGTTTGTATTGTTACCTATAAATTGCACCATAACTAGGGTATGTTGTACAATTACTCATTATTTCAATCAATTATGAAAAATATTATCTCTTTATTCGTCTTTTGCCTCATGTTTGTTTCCTGTGAACAAAAACGAGCCGACGGCACAGTAGTAGATACGCCCACAAAAGGTAATCTCAAACTCATGGTAGAAGAAGGCTACCAACCCGTTATCACTAGTGTATTGGAGGTGTTTAGTTCCCTATACAGCATGGCGCACTTCGAAGCCAAATACGTGGCTGAAGGTGATGCAGTACGTGCTTTACTCAACGATTCGACGGAGGTGATCATCATTCCACGCAACCTGAAACCCGAGGAAGTGGCTTATTTCAAAAGCAAAGGATTTACTCCGCGCGAAAACTTAGTAGCGCATGATGCGGTTGCTTTTATCACAAATCCAGGCAATAGGGATTCTGTGCTGACTGTCGATCAAATCAGGGATATTATCACTGGAAAAATTACGAAATGGAGCCAAATTAACCCAAAATCAACCTGTGGTGCTATTAATTTGGTATTTGACAACGCCAATTCCGCGAATGTCCGCTACTGCCGTGATAGTATAAGCGGTGGTGCGCCATTGCCCGCAAATGCTTCTGCTTTAAAGAAAAACGAAGATGTGATTGCTTATGTTTCAAAAAATAAAGGTGCTTTTGGTATCATTGGTGCCAATTGGGTATCGGATAGCGACGACAAAGGCGTGCAATCATTCCTGAAAGAAGTAATGCTGGTAGATGTCGCGCAAAAAGCCGGAGCAGAATCTTATGGCCCGTATCAAGCGTATTTGGCCAATAAACTGTATCCGTTTCGCCGCTCTATGTACATCATCAATTGTCAGGCAAGAGCAGGTCTTGGGCTGGGTTTAGCCAATTTCCTTATCAGCGATCCTGGGCAACGTATAATGATGAAAGAAGGTCTTTTGGCGGCTAATGTACCTATTCGTTTGATGCAGGTGATTAAGGAATGAGATTCCTAAGGAATAAGATTCCTAAGGAATAAGATTTTCCGATGCTTTTCGCCAAGCCTTATAAACGCCTTTCCCAAATTTTGTCCCGTTAAATACCATCGTGATGGCTTTAAGAGCGCGCTCTTCGGCGGGTAATTTGTTGAATTCCATACATTTGTCGGAGCAGCATCCTTCGTATTTTTCGCGGCACTCAGGGCATTGTATAAACAGGATATGGCAATGGCTATTGAGGCAGTTGGTATGGTCGTCATTGGGCTTGCCGCATTGGTGGCATTGTGCAATGACGGCTTCACTGATGCGTTCACCGAGCCGTTCGTCAAAGACAAAATTTTTGCCTACAAATTTATTCTCCAATCCCTGCGATTTTACCTGACGGGCATACTCAATAATGCCGCCTTCCAGTTGGAATACATGATCGAATCCACGGTATTTCATATAAGCACTCGCCTTTTCGCACCGAATACCACCCGTACAGTACATAACAATATTTTTATCTTTGTGTGCTTCCAATAGTTCCGCCACCTTAGGTAACTCTTCGCGAAATGTGGCTACATCAGGCGTGATGGCATTTTGGAAGTGCCCCACTTCGCTTTCGTAATGGTTGCGCATATCCACCAAAATAGTATCGGGTTGGCTGGTGAGTTCGTTAAATGCACTGGCGTTGAGGTGTTGGCCCGTATTGGAAGGGTTAAAACTAGGGTCGTCAATACCATCGGCCACTATTTTGTCGCGGACTTTAATGATCAACGCAAAAAAAGATTTTCCATCATCGTCCACCGCAATATTGAGGCGCATCCCTTTAAAAAATTCCCAACGATGGAGAATTTCCTTAAAGGCTTCAAACTGGTGTTCTGGCACTGAAAGTTGTGCATTAACGCCTTCTTTGGCCACGTAAATACGCCCTAAGGTACCTACTTCGGCAAGACCAGCATATAGGTCGTCCCGAAATTGCTTGGGATCTTCTAGTTGGATGTATTTGTAAAAGGAAAGTGTTGTGCGCACCTCTGTGCTTCGTTGGAGCTGTTCTTTTAATTCCTGTCGATTGACGCGGTTGTATAAATGTTTACCCATAAAATTTTGCCACGACCCCGTTTGTAATGCAGGCGGCAGCGCAAAGGTAAGGAATGTTCGGATTTTTGTAACTACAAATATTACGGTGCGCTGCACCTTCAAAACGCGGCAAACACATCATTGCTACAAATATTACGGTGCGCTGCACCTTTTATAAGAAAACCCTGTTTATGCATATTGGTTTTGTCTTACCCTAAGCCTTCATCAATCTGCATAATGCCCAAATATCCGCTTTACGACTAATGCTTTTTCGAGTTCTGGCGCAATAACTTGTAGCCATTTATCGCGTTTATCGGGGCTATCGTAGAGGGTGGGCAGTTCCGTCGGTCGGGTTTGCGGATGAAGGAACACATCCAAAGGCATAATTTGTTGCACTTTACTAAAATAATATCCCATCCAACTTTGGAATAGTTCGCGAAGGGCCCATTCACTAAATTTTAAGGACCAGTTGAACTGAATGGCTGGGCTACTCCACACCAAATTGAGCACGGCTGGCGACATCTTTGCGTCCATCATAATGGCCTCGCGGTGCGCGGCGGAGCAATGTGAAAGTAAGTCAACAAATTGTAGATTAGTACCTATTTGCAATAAAATGGCCGCCCAATCGGGATCAGAATAATACAAAGTAGCGTTGATGAGCGCGTCTTGGATATTGGTCTTTTGAATAGAAGGGCCATATTTGCCATTTTGTATAGTGGTGAAGGATAGTTCGGGCGACAAACCACTCGCCAACGGCCAAACAGCAGGTGGCATTATGGTTAATATTTCCAACCACCAGTCTGCGATGTCTTTTTTTGGGATAAATCCATTTTGGAAGACAAGCCAAGCGGGGTGGAAACAATCATCATCAGTATCGGGTAAATGTACCACACCATTCCTAAAGTATTTAGAGAGTAAACTGATCCATTGCTGGCGCAATGCACTGTTTTCGATGGTGAGCAAATACTGAACTAATAAGCGTTTGGTTTCCTGTACTACGGCTTTTCCGCTAGGCGATTTTTGTGCTAAATCATCTAGTTTTGTGGCAAAAAACGTTTCATCATCAGGAGTAATGCCCACTTTGAATACTTCGATCATCTTCTTTCGGTCAGCGGCACTTTCTTTGTCCCAGGTCTTTTCTACTAGTTGTCGACTGATTTCAGGGTTTTCGATACGCAGCCTACGTAAGATATCTAATCTTTCAGCGGGCTTACCTTCTTGCCAAATTTGGTGATAATCTGGCGTTAACGCGTAATGCCATTTAGCGTATTTTGCCGCTATCCATAAGCCTCTTTTGCCCATTACTTGAGCAATATATGGGCGTAAATGCGCCATTTTTTTTGTTGCGCCTAATGCCAGTACACTTGTAATAATTTCGGGCGCAATGACTTGATTCCGTTGTGCGCACAATTGAAGCCAGCGTTGTTCAAAGACGGGGTATTTACTTTCCAGTTCTACAATATCGTGCCACAATTGGACGGCGGTGGTATTGCAATAAGGGAAGGATTCTTCGATAAGCAGGGGCTGGGGTAAATCCGCTGAAGGAAGGATGCGCTGTCCTGCTTTTTGAGCCGTGGAGAGCAGGGCTATAGTGTGCAATAATTGTGTCGTGGTGTCTTCCGTAGTAATAGAAGGCATCCACTCCGGTAATTCGGGGTGGATGCCTATACGATTTGTACCATGTAGGGCTATATCGCGTATTTGTTCAAATATTGGGTGCATTACACCACAAAGGTATTGTTTTCTGATGCAAAATGTAGCGTGCACTTTTGTGGTGGGAAAAAGTCAACTCTACGCTTATTTGTCCTCTAGTGTACCTTTTGTGGTGGAAAAAAACACGCTATGGTAATACTTTATCTTTATTGTGCACCATCATTTCTTCCACGGTTCACCGCAAATCCACCGATCCGTTTACCTAACTCTAAGCCCACTTCGCAGTCCACCCGGAAATGGATACCGCCATAAATACGTGATTGGGACGCTTCTAGTGCCATACTAGAAACTTCTGCGGCCTTATCAGGGAATATGAACGCTAATACTTCCGCGGCAGCACCAGAGAACGAGGAGTGGCCGGATACATAGCCAGGGAAATTTGGAATACCTGTTGCTGTTTTAAGGCTGGCATCAATATCGGTTGGTCGTTGGCTGAGGTAGAAGTATTTGGTGTCCCAGCATGCAATACCAGCATCTTGAATGGCTGTAGTGAGTAATGCCAATGCACGTGCGCTTCGTATTTCGTTCAACTGCTTTTCATAAATATACTCTGTTGCTTTGCGGTTCCAATGGCCCGGTGGTGTATAAGAACCAACACCATCGGCCCAATAGGCTGCAATACGATATTGCTCTGTCGTTCTGTTTTTGGCAAGATCGCGCATTTCGGCTAAATCTGCTTCAAACTGCGCTGATCCAGGCAACGGCGGAGCAGCCGGACGAATAGCCACCTTTGTAGAGTCGTTAAAATTCCAAGGTTTTACATTGCCAAAGAACGGTAATAGTGGCGGACGAGCAGGTATTTCGAGACTGCGCCATTGGGTCGTAATTCCTCGAGCAGTAGCATCGGCTTTAAGGAGCGGAAAATCGACTTGCTTGTTGGCCGCTCCCATTCGGTCGGTTTTAGCATAAGCAATAATGCGTTTTGCAACGGCAACGCCCAGTGAATCACCCGCGTCGATATCGCTTTGAACATTCATGCCACCCCAAAGACGGGTGTTTTTGTGCTCTGTGGATAATTCATCCAAATAAGGTTTTTCGCCAGGGAACAAAAATTTCAACACTTCACGCGAAGCAGCGGCTACCACAGCATCTTCGGATGGGTACGAAGGCAGGTCGTTGGTGGGCAACAATGGCTGAACAGATGTGTCATTTTTGTATGGAGCAAGGCGATTATGGGCAAATTTTGCTTTCCAGGCAGTCACCAATGCGTCGTATTGTGCTACTGCCAAAAGGGCAAAGGCACGGGATGCATAAGGAGGGTTAGCAAAAGGAAATCGGGGGTAAGCCGTCGGGTTATTGGCATCAGGTACGGGGTAGGTGCCATCAGCATTATAGTTAGGTGCAGCGTTGTAATTGGCTGCCAATTCACAAGCAATTTCGTGCCAGCGAACAACACCATTCGCACCCCAATATTGCACTGCTTCCTTATTTTCGTCGGAAGCAGTGCTCATTGTTGCTTTCAGCGCTGTAATTTCGCTTTGGTAAAGATCGGATCCAGCCGCAATAGGCGTAGGTACAGATATTTCACTTCCATTGGTAAGAATGATTGTTTTCCAATTACCTCCGTTATTGTCCAAGGAGGTCTCTGCATAGGGTGGGTTTATAAGTGCTTCCGGTGTTTTGTTACAGGCACTGAACAGTATAAGTCCAGCGAAAAAAAATGTGCGTATGTTGATATTTTTCATAATCAATAATTTTTTTGAATTGGATTAATTGGATGCTTTTTTGTTAAAATCGACGAGATAGAAAATACCTGCGTTCCATCCTGTGGATTGACCTACATTGCGACCATTCAAAACGGATGATCCGCCAACGGAAACAGCTAATTGTTTGATTACCCAATATTTAGCCCAAGCCCCTACCGATGTAGCCTGCATTTTGTTGGTCAACATAGGTCCATCGTTATAGCGGATATCATCGCCGGTGAGGCCAGTGGACCGATCTCCCCAAAATTCGATTTGAAATTTAGGTTTTAAAATACCAAGGCGAACAGTGGCATCAAACCAATTTGGGACAGGTACTTCATTGGAATAGATCAATTCGTTTTGGTACAAATAGGAGTCGCGGTTGAGGTGTACATTCGAGCGCCAAGTATGTCCTGCCTGTGCGGTAACATAAATGCCCATACCCGTAGTAAAATGCGCTATTGCCCTTAAAGAGGCCGTTTTGGATTTTAAGCCAATACTAAATGGCAAAAAATCGGCAAAATAGTTAGAGGCAGGTGTGGACAGGCCGCCCGTTGTTTGGAAGCGGAGTTCATTTTTGCCCATTTTGATTTGACAAGGCTGCCATTTGAGCCAAAGCGACAGGTCTTGGATACCGCGTTGGCCTTGTAAATAACTTACATCCGAACTAGTACGTACCCACGGAAGTGCAACGAGAGCGTTGAGTTTATTGGTAATACCATAAGCACTCATCAGCATAACATTTTGATTTGTAACAGTGCCGAGGTTGCTATTACTGCGTTTGGTTGTGCCCTGCCAATACTCCGACCAATTACTTTGGTTGTATTGGAGGAGGTTACATAATTCGCGTTTTTTCATCAAAAGCCCATCGGTGGGCGATTGGGCTTTGACCAAAACGGGAGCCATTGCTAAAAGCATGGCGCATAATCTGAGTGTTTGTTGTACCGTCATAAAAGTAGAAACCTAGTTCAAAATATACTAAGTGTCGTACAAAGGTAGTCTAAGACAAACTCGATTTATTATTGATGAAGTGAATTCTAATGAAATTTTTAGAAATGCTAACTGTAGTTATAATACCGTAGTTGGATACAACCACTCGAAAAGCCCTTTAAATTCCCTACTCCAAAAGGCTTCTGTGTGTTGTCCGCGTTCTTTAACCACTACCTGAAATTGGTCATCTGAGAACCCCGCATCTTTTAGGGTCCAATAGGTGTGTTCCATTGCTCCGGCCATTGAACGCATTTCTTTTTTGCTGGCGGAAATATAGATTTGACTTTTGGGGCCAGACACTTGTGCGGGCAATTCCATCACCTTGGGATTGTACCAAAATGAAGGCGAAAGCACACCTACTTTACCAAAGACGTGGTTGTATTTCATGCCGGCATAAAAAGCAATCAATCCACCCATAGAGGAACCAACAATTCCGGTGGCGTCTCGTTGCCCCCAAGTACGATAAGTTTGATCGATAAATGGCTTAACGGTATGTTCAATAAATTGGAGGTACAGGTCACCCTGTGCCTTGGTACGTCCTTTAGAAAAAGGCGCATATTCTCTTATACGGTCGATTCCAGCATTGTCAATGCCCACCAAAATGGCTTGCCGCATTAAAGGTTGTCGGTCCATGAGTGTTTGTAGTTTCCAATATCCAAAAGCGGCAGTTTCGGCTTCAAATAGGTTTTGTCCGTCTTGCAGGTAGATGACTGGGAAACGCTTATTGACTTCTTTTTCGTAATTGCGTGGCAAAAGCACCCTGATGCTTCGAGTGCGGTCAAGTTGGGGGCTATAAAAATTATTGTGAATGATGAGCATTGTAATTTGGGGTGGTTGAGAGGAGGCAGACACGTAGGTCTGCCATTACGGTGATTTACCGATAAACAAATTGAATGGCCATATCTCTTCCATTCTTTTGGAAAATAGCCTGATTGATCCAAACATTGGCCAACTGTTCGGCTAGGAAAAACTTATCGTTACCGCCCATATCGTGTATAGTACCAAAGCCAATATCTTGGGCCAATTGTGTGGCGGCGGCCTTACCAATAGCACTATCACCTGCTACAAACATATCAATGCCGTGTCCGTGATAAATAGGGTTGGTTGTATTTTCAAATCCTGTGGTATTGAAACATTTTACCACATCGCGGGTGTGGGTATGGGCCAAAATGGCATCAGTGGTGTTGGTAAAACCAGCTGGGCCGCGCCCCATAACGATATTCATGGTATCAATAATGATTTTTCCTGTGGTATCGCCGAGCGATTGTGCTACTTCTATCGCAGCCGTAGCGGGTGTTGCCACCACGATAATATCGGCCATTGTTACAGCGGTTTCAATACTTTGCAACGTGGTATTAGGATTATCTAACAAATTTTTTCCTTTAAAGTTTTCGGCATCTTTAACGCCAAGTAGTACCGTATGACCTGCTTTTGCAAAACCCGTTGCCAAGGCACCTCCTACATTTCCGGTGCCGATAATTGCTATTTTATACATATTTTGTTTATATTTTAAACAAAAGTAAAAAGAATAGTGCACTTAGAAATCGTAACGAACAAAACTTCCAAAATTTCTAGTTTTTACCTTTGTATTTCGGCCTATTGCTCCAAAATCAGCAGCACCGCCAAAGGAAAAAGAATTGATTTTTATACCAAGTCTCATTCTTTGAAAAAGGGAATATGGTTTGGTCTCCGCCGTAGGTAATGCACTAAATAGTTCTAATTGGCTGAATAAATGTATTTTTTTAGATATTTTAGGTAGGTATCGGGTCAATAAAAACCAGTCAATATTGGGTTGGGATAATAGTTCGCCCACCAGCCAAGTAAATACCATAAAATCGTGCTGGCGGTGGAAGTATTGTAGCCCTGCTTTGGGGAATACACCTATTCCCGAGATTTGTAAAACGGCTACAGGTGCTATGCCTTTTAGTTTGGGTAGGTTAAAACTCATGGCGTTTGTGTTGCCAAATTGTGGTAAATAGGAGGTATGCGTTTGGTGATAATCGATACTTACCCTATTGCGGTTGAAAAATAAAAAAGGAGATGATTTTTCCTCTTTTGTTTTAATATTCCTAAAGAAAAGCACATCTAAAGTAGATTTTTTATGGCCAAATAATACTTCTACGGGAATTTGCGCTGTGACTATACTTGAAAAAAATAGGCAAAAAAACAGGCAAAACAGTTGAATTTTATGCATGATTTTTCTTTTTATACTCATCCAGCAGAACAGCATCTTCCAGGTTTTGAGAGTTGCTGCTCTGCTAAGGAATAAGATTTAATTTACAAAGGATTTAATTTAACTGTGTCAATATCTCCAAAAACTGTTGGGGTTGGACCACAAAAGGCAGGTGTGAAGTGGCTATTTCGTAGGTTTTTTTGATCGTACCATTGTTTTTAACCATCATTTTTTGAAGATCGTAACCAACGGCTTGATCTTGAGTGGTGTGGATATAATACTTTTTGACGCTCCCAAATTTTGCTTTGGTTAATGTTACTTTACTTTCTAGCGGTTTGCTTGGTTCTTCTTTGTGGTATTTCACCAGCACTTCTTGCATAAACGCAGGGCAATCAGCGCATACAGCGGGGACGATTACGTCTTTTTTAATTTTTGCTGCGCTGTAATCTGCGTTAAATTCCAAGGCATTACCTACTTTACTTTGAGTATCTTTTTTGGATAAACTTAACAAATCCTCACCGTTTTGTGGCAAATAGGCGGCAACATAGACCAATTTTTCAATTTTATTTGGGATGTTTTCGGCCACTTGTGAGACCACTATACCAGCCATGCTATGTCCAACCAAGATCACTTTGCCCCGCTGTTGGTTGATGACGGTTGTTACATTTTTTACATAATCGTTCAGGGTAACGGTATTTGCAGGGGTCAAATCGATACCATGCGCAGGAAGATTTACCACCACAACATTGGCTTTTTTAGCCAATTCGTTCCGAACAAATCCCCAAGCGCTTTCATCGGCCCATGCGCCATGTACCAGTACGTATGTGGGGTAACGGCTCTTGTCTTTTTCCAACTGAGCGATAACCATGCGGGCCGCTGCGGCGCCGCTGTTTTGTTGCTGACCAGTAATCAAGTTGCCATCCTGAACTGCATAAGGTGCAAAAGGTGCGCCTGTTTCAAAGCGGCTATTGGGTAGTTTGCGGGCTTCGTCTTCGATACGAAACGGTTGTATTTTCATGCCCACATAATTGTCAGCGTATTGTTCTTCACTACTGGCAAAACCAGTCCAACGTTTGCCATCTACCAAGAGTTTGCCGTTGAGTAATTTAGTTTTTAACAGGATGCAAGTACCGTGACAAATAGCAGCCGCTGGTTTACCAGTCAGGTAAAAATTGGTAAAAAAGCGGTGCACTTCTGTGTTTTCATAAAAAGTGTACATCGGGCCTTGGCCTCCGCAGACAAATATTGATTTATAGTCATCTGGATTGACACTAGATAGTTTAAGCGTATTTTTAAGGAGTGCCATTTTACTTTCATCCTTTTTAAAACCCAAAGAAATGAGGTCAAATGCAGCATATTTGCTAGCGTCTTCGGGATCACTAAAACCGTCAAATATAACTTCGCCACCATTGGGACTTGCTATCTCGACGGTATATCCGGCTTCGGTGAACTCCCAATATGGGTGTGTCACTTCTGCGGCCCATACCCCGATGGGCCAACCCGTTTGGGTACTTATTGCAGGGTTGGATACAATGAGTAATACTTTTCCGTTATTGCCAGCACCGTGTTGTGCAAAGGCCAACTGTGCAGGAAATAGGATAAATAAGGTAAAAAACAGATTTTTGAACTGTGTCATCTTTTTAAAATTTAATTAATTTGATGGCACAAAGGTGGCGGGATCAGCAAGAAGCGACATAGTATAATTTATGCCTTCTTTGGTATAATTTAACCCCCGATTCGGTATTGCAAAGGGGTTAAAGATGTTTCTTTTTTAAAAAACTTATTAAAATGGGATGGATCGGTAAATTCGAGATGGTAGGCAATTTCGGAAACACTTTGGTCTGTATAGCGCAAAAGTGCTTTTGCTTCAATGAGCAACATTTGTTCAATAAAACTACTAGCGGTGCGGCTGGTTTGTTCCTTGATGGCCTTATTGAGGTAATTAGGTGTTACATTGAGGAGTTTGGCATAATCTGCTACATTGCGTTTTTGAATAAAAAACTGACTCACCATTTTTTTAAAACGCGTCACCAAAGCACCATCTTTTTGTCGTTCTATATTTACGGAAAGGTTTTGGCGCTGGTAGCTGCGGTTCGTTGTAATTAGTATAAGGTTGATATATAATTGGATGGATTGTTTGAGGCTGGGTTGTCGGAGTTTGAGTTCTTGATCTATTTTCAGGAATAGGCTTTCTATTTCGGTCCGTTCTGTTTCGGAGAGTTCGATAAACGGTACACCTCCGTAATCCAGAAATGGAAACTGTTGCGTAATCTGTTTCATCGGTAGGATATCCTCAATAAATTGCTCTGAAAACAGGATATAGTAAGCATGCATATCATCGCTTTTGTCGTAAAGCGAAAATACCTGCGAGGGGAAATTAAGGTGGATCGTATTGCGGTGGTGCCTAAAGGTTTCCAGTCCACAATCTACGCTTACGCTACCTTCTAAGCATATGGCAATACGGAAGAACTCAGATTTGAGCGGACCAAGTTGTGCTTTTACATTTGCCGAAGAATAGAGGCCAAATCCGCCATCGAAGAGATCATACGAGTTGTCGAGCCCAAAATTGGTGTCTGCTAATCCCTCTTTATGGACAAAAATGTAATTTTGATCGAGGGGATATGATTTTATTTCCTTTTTCACTTGCCCAACGCTCCTTGTCCTTGCGCCAAAGCTGCTTGGATATCCTTTAAATTTTTTGCCATTTTTGCTTTTTGGTCGGTCAAGTAGCTGGTCGCGGCTTCAATGGGCATATCCTCAGCGGGGGAGTTGTATTGCTGCATCCAATCCATCATATCGGCCTCTGCTTTTTTGATGGTGCGGACGGCTGTTTGGAGCGAATCAAAACGGGGTGAAAGGGAATCCACGCTGGGCAAAGCTGCACGTATATCACTGGCCACAGCGTTCATGGCACCCATAGATTTCATGGCTTCGTCGTGCAGATCCATGGTTGCTTTTTCTAGGGTTTCAACGGCTTTACGGTCGTTGCAAGACAGGAGGATCAAGGAGGCCGCGAGTATGAGGGTTGCGTATTTCAAGGTGTGTATGGTTAAATTTTTAATTGTACGATAAATACCCGTTGCCAATGGATGCTTGACAACGGGTATTGCTTTAACGTTATACGGAGGTAAATGGTTTACCCTACTCAATCAAAAACACCACCCGCCGGTTCTTAGGGCTACCTTTTTCCGACTTAATCAAAGGTCGCGTATCACCATAACCAATGGCGGTGATCCGACTGGATTCCACGCCTTTGGAAGTCAAATAAGCAGCTACCCTTTCGGTTCTTTTTTGTGATAATTCCAAGTTTTTAGCGGGATCACCTAGGTTATCTGTATGTCCTTCGATGGTTAGTTTTAATTTTGGGTGACGGTTCAAAAAACCTGCCAACCGATCCAATTCAAGTTTGGAGCCTTCGAGCATTGCCGTTTTACTGCGCTCGAAGAGGATATTTTTTGGGGTAAATTTTTCAATAGAATCTTTTATCGCAACAGGAGCCGGCGGCGGTGGCGGCGGCGGGGTTTGGGGTGCTGGTTTTTTTTCGGGCTTAGGGGCTGGTGCTGGTTTTTTGGTCGTAGGTTTTGTTGCTTTAGGGGTCGGCGCTGGCGGGGTCGGGGGTGGGGGGGCTTCTGGAGCGTAAAAATATTTACTGTCGATAATTTTGTCATTGTACCCCAATGCGCCACCAAAAACGGGTTCTTCTCCTGGTAATTGCCAAAACAGTTGTATTTCGCCTTCAAGTAAACCATTAAAATATTCTACCTCTAAATTGTACAATTGGCCTTCCTGCAAGTTGATATAACCCATAAATTTTCCTTCGTCATTCAGTCCCCAAGCATTGATAACGGATTGCCCGCCCACTTTTACGCGAATACCATCATCGACTTTGGCGCGGAACATGTATTTGCCAGATTTGGGTGCTTTAATTTGACCCGTCCAACGGATAGAAAACTCCTGTGAATTGATGCCCCTAGAGGGTGCTTCATTGTTCCAATAAAAATCAATTTTTTTATCAGTACGGGTCAATACTTTTTTTTCAAAGTTTGATCCGTCGTAATATTCACCTACTAGCCCTTGGTTTTGGGCAAACATAGAGATACTCGATACGAAAAGGCCAACAATGGCCCATAATGCTTTTTGTTTCATAATGCTTAAATTTTTACAAATAACGCCCCCTGTTTGCGCGTAAAAGATTATGTTTCGATAGGACACGTATTTTTTTCGACAAAAGCAGCGTTGGTAAAAAAACATTCCTAAGTATATCAATTTTAAATAAAAATCACGTCCTTTGCCATTCATTATGGCCAAAAAAACAAGGCAACTCTCATTAAAGTTCGATGACGAACGGGTACCGAAGCTATTCGGTATGCTATGTCTATTCTTTTCCTTCTATATGTTCATCGCTTTTGTATCGTATCTCTTTACATGGGAGCACGATCAGGACATTGTTTTCCGCTTTTCGTGGGAGATGTTTTTTAGCGATGTTGTGGTGGACAACTGGCTAGGGCGCTTGGGTGCTTTCCTCGCCGATGCCTTTATTTATTGGGGTTTTGGGGTGGCCGCTTTTGGTATCGTTTACCTATTACATAAGTATGGTCTTACCCTTATGAGAGGGATGCCCACCAGCCTATTATTGCCTACACTGCAAAGTACTACCGTTTGGATGGTGACTGTTTCGGTCATTTCGGCGTTCTTTTTCCAAACCTCCCGTTTTCCTTTTGGCGGCGAATTTGGGAAATCTGTAGGGCTTTGGATCCAAAGTTTTGTCGGCATTCCAGGTACTTTGATTCTGCTGGCTTTTGCTTTTCTTGCGGTATTTGTATGGAATAATAACCCTAATCTCAACGACTTTAGTTGGCGGGGGGTGGGTCTGGAAATCCGCAATGCATGGAATGACCTGCTCAGCGGCAATTACGCCAAACGCCGCCGTGTAGTACCACCACCTTCCAATGCCAAGTTGCGTACCACCGTTAACAATGAGCCTAATGATGGAGTTACTGAGCCAGTATCGCCCATTTTTGCGGATAATCCACTCGACCACTTGGAAGATGAACTGACAGAGGAGGCCGCAACTGAAACTACGGCCACTACGGGCGGCCAACTCAAGTTTGACCTTACGCAGCGCAGTGCCTTATTTGCGCCACCAACAACGCCGCCACTGGAACGAAAAGCGGCTTTGAACCCCGATGATGCCGAATTGGAAATCAATATTCCAGTTGCGCCATTGGTGCCAGTTTCGTTGGAAGAAGCCGAGCAATATAAGCCACCTACCGATCTGATTCAGGAGAGTAATCCTAACTTGTCGGAACCCTACGATCCTACGTTGGAGTTGTCGCATTACGAGCATCCGCACACGCAATTGTTGCTAGAATACGATAATAGTACGCTCGAAATTGACCGAGAGGAACTTGAAAATAATAAAAAGCAGATTATTGAAACGCTGCTGTATTTTAAAATTGAAATTGAAAAAATACGCGCAACCATTGGCCCAACGGTAACGCTCTACGAAATTATTCCAGCGCGTGGGGTGCGTATTTCCAAGATTAAAAACCTGGAAGACGATATTGCCCTTAATCTTTCGGCGTTGGGTATTCGTATTATTGCGCCTATTCCGGGCAAAGGCACCATCGGTATTGAGGTACCGAATAAAAAACGCCAAATTGTGGGTATGCGCGAAACCTTACAAGACGACCGTTTCCGACGCGCCAAAATGGACTTGCCTATCGCCTTGGGTAAAAACATCCAAAATGAGGTTTTTGTAGCCGATTTGGCCAAAATGCCCCACTTGCTTATCGCGGGTGCTACGGGTCAGGGTAAATCGGTGGGTATCAATGTGATCCTGATGTCGCTGCTGTACAAAAAACACCCATCACAGGTAAAAATCATTATGATTGATCCTAAAAAAGTGGAATTGTTCCCGTATGCACGACTGGAAAATCACTTTTTGGGTTTCCTACCCGACCAAACAGAGCCGATTGTAACCGATACCACCAAAGTAGTGCATACCCTCAATTCGCTGATTATTGAGATGGAAACGCGCTACGATTTGCTTAAAAAAGCCGAAACGCGTAATATTACGGAGTACAACGATAAATTTGTAGGTCGCCGACTCAACCCGAATAAAGGCCATTATTTCATGCCATTTATCGTATTGGTGATTGACGAGTTTGCCGATTTGATTATGACTGCGGGCAAGGAAATCGAACTCCCCATTGGGCGTTTGGCACAATTGGCGCGCGCCGTAGGTATCCACTTAATTATTGCGACACAACGCCCTTCGGTCAATATCATTACGGGTGTCATCAAAGCGAATTTCCCGGCGCGTATTGCGTATAAAGTAGCGTCAAAAATTGACTCGCGTACCATCCTCGATGCTGGTGGTGCCGAACAATTGACAGGCCGTGGCGATATGCTGCTCAGTGTGGGCGGCGATATTATCCGCCTGCAATCGGCCTTTGTAGATACCCCAGAGGTAGAAAAAGTAATTGAGTTTATCTCCAAGCAACAAGGTTTCCCCGAGCCGTTCTTCCTCCCCGAGTTCCATTCCGAAAGTGATCAAAGCGGTTCTTCTGCCAAACAATTCAGTCTCAGTGAATTGGATGATTTGCTCGACGATGCGGCTCGCCTTGTAGTAGAAACGCAACATGGTTCAACTTCTATGATACAACGCCGTATGAAATTAGGTTATAACCGCGCCGGTCGTATCATGGATCAATTAGAGGGTCTTGGTATTGTAGGCCCTGGTGAAGGTTCCAAACCAAGGGAGGTGCTGTATTTTGATGTTGTGGAATTGAATCGGTATTTGGTGGAGTTGAGGAATAGGAGTAAAAAGTAGGTGAAATATCACCAAGATGCACTTTTTACAAATTCAATAAATAGTTCTACTCTTTTAACATCGCGAGCATTGAATAAAAACGGTTGCACATCCTTTGCCATGTCTTTCATGTCCAACTTTAGGCAATGCTCGATAAGTATTTCTTTAAGTTGGTCAGAATTTTGGATTTGCAGTTTTTCTTGTAAAAACTTATAATCCGGTTTTGTTTTGGCTTGTAGGAAGGTAACATCAAAAAAGTCGCGACCCTTATTTCTAGGGCGGCGGAGAATGGCAGTAATTTTATGCGACAAGAGTAATGGCAACGGAGGCACCAGTAAAGTACTAAAAACATCAAACCGATTGAGTAGCCTCGACTCAGGCGTAAATTGATAGCCTTGATCTTCGGCATCCAATTGAATCAGAATCTTTTCCTCCTTGTAACCGCTCAACCCAATTTGGTACAGGAGTTCAGGAAAACGAAGATAACAATGCCAAGCACCTTTGCGCACTTCACGCATTTCAACGATAAATCCTTGAAGCGTAAGTTCTTGATCTATGTGCTTTGCTAGTTGGCTAAAATCGGTATCTGTTAACTCAAAATAGTCAAAATCTAAATCCTCAGAAAATCGGGTGTTTTGATGGATCAAACGTAGGCAAGTGCCTCCAATAAAGCATAATTTGGCTGCAAAAGGGCTGGAAAATACTATTTCCAAAATTTTGCATTGAAGGTACTCTCGCATCAAAAATCTTGCGTCAAATTGTTGCTCTTTTGGGTAAAAGGCTTGTATGTCGGATAGTGATAGCATTAGCGGTAAATATTTAATAATAAATCTAGGCGTTTTTCTAATTGCTTGTTTTCAAAAAGCAATAGATACTCTTCTAAAGAGGTATGGTTTAAGTTACGGATAATCTCTTCATTTAACCGAAGACCTTCCAATCCCTCGATCGTGTTATAACTAGGGCGAAGGTGTAAAAAATCCAATATTGCTTTTTCAGGAGTTGCTATTTTAAACTGATGTTCTGCAATACGCACCAAAGTATAGCCTAAATGAAGGTGTGGAGCAAGGTTGCTGTACGAAAAGGTACCCCAAGCATTTTCAAAAATATATGTTTTTCGGCTACATACTGAGGTTGTCGTAAAGACACCCTCAGGTATCATATTATGCCAACTAAGCGCAGATTCCAAGGAGATATAGGAGGGTGTATATAAAACATTGGCTATCGCAAAACGTGTTGCATTGGATAAGTCGGTGGGAGCAAGTCCATACCAACCATTTCTCAATTTAACGATATACCCCTTTTGCAACCAATTGCTCAAGTTACGCTTGGAAAAATCAGGAAAGACCTTGTTGATCTCCGATATGGAAATGGCAGGAAATGGCTTAAAGTAATACTCAAAATCTCTAATGCTCATTGTGTTTCTTTTTTCTGCAAATTTAGGTAATATTTGGAAATAAAAACTAAAAATATTACCTTTTTAAACGGTATCGAAATAAAGGTACAGATTGATGCACATCTTTTGCCCTTGTATTCCCTCTTTTCTACTTAAATAGGTAGGCTATTCGCGCAAAAAAATAGAAAATCTTAGACCAAAATCTGAAGATTGAATCTGTATCTTTATTCCAACACCGTTCCTTATAAACGTGAACAAGGAACATAATGTGTTGTTTTTCATAAAATGTTTTTTGTGCACTTTTTTATTTGCAGCAAAACTGAGAAAAAGCAGCAAACGCATTATATTTGCGATCCATCCCCTCTCTACCCCTCTGAAATCAAGATATTAAACGAATACACTATTTCACCACCCCCACATGAGCATCCCCCACTTTGCCCAAATCACCATCGACCGATCCTTACCCACCACGGTCTATGAACAAATTGCCAATCAGATCATTGCGCTCATTCGCGATGGTGTACTCGCGCCTGGACAACGCCTCCTGAGTACCCGCGAAATGGCCGCACAATTGGTCGTCCACCGCAAAACAGTGATAGCAGCGTATAACGAATTGCTCGCGCAGGGCTGGTTAGTGGGGCAAATTGGGAGCGGAACGTTTGTTTCCAAAACATTGCCAGTAGTAACACCACAATCACTAATCCCAGCCGGTGCAGGTGCATGGGAAAAAGCAGGATTTACGATCGACAAAAACACGGCATTGCGCCGGGAATTAGTCCATTCAATCGGGCAATACCACTTGGATGATGGTTTCCCCGATGCTCGTTTGGCGCCATTGGCAGCGTTGGGCAGAGGATACAAGCAACAGTTGCTCAAACGAAATCCTTATATGCGTTTAGGATATTCAGATATGCGTGGCAGTATGGCTTTGCGGCAACAATTGGCTATTTACCTCAACGAAACCCGCGGATTGCGGATTGGTGTGGACAATATTATGATCGTGCGGGGGACGATTATGGGCGTTTTTATGGCAGCAACGGCATTGGTTAAACCGGGTGAAACGGTGCTGGTAAGTACCGGTAGTTGGGGAAGTGCTACCAGTTGTTTCAAACATGCCGCCGCCCATATTATCACCGTTCCAGTAGATGAAAACGGCATTATTGTTTCCGAAATTGAAGCTATTTGTGCGCAATATCCAGTGCGTATGATCTATCTTACACCACACCATAATTATCCTACTACCGTTTCATTGAAAGCAGATCGGCGGTTAAAACTCTTAGAATTAGCAAAAAAATACCGTTTTATCATTTTTGAAGACGATTATGACTACGATTTTCATTATCAAAACAAACCATTGCTGCCGTTGGCCAGCGCAGATAGTGAAGGCTTAACCTTGTATGGTGGCTCGTTTACCAAAAGTATTTCACCAGCATTCCGCGTGGGGTATTTGGTGGCTCCCAAAGAAGTGATCGACTATTTGGCAGATTACCGCAGGATCATTGATCGGCAGGGGGATAGTATTCTGGAAAACACAGTAGCCGAACTCTTGGCCGATGGCACAATCCAAAAGCACCTTCGGCAATCACTCAAGGCTTATCGGCAGCGGCGCGACTATTTTTGTGGCGCAATGAAAGCGGTATTGGGCGATAAAGTGGCATTTCAGGTGCCGGAAGGTGGTTTGGCGGTTTGGACAAAATTTGACCCGCGTATTGATATGGTTGCTGTAAAGCAGAAAGTAATGCACGAGGGGCTTTTTATTCCCACCTGTTTTTCAAATGACCCCACCCATGATTGGTACAACCATTGCCGATTGGGTTTTGCTGCTCAGGATATGGACGAATTAGAAAAATCGGTGGAGATACTTGGTAGGGCGGTGCATTCCTAGTTTCATATTTCAATTTCACCATAAAGCGCTAAGTGATCCGAACTGCTCCCCTTTTAAAGTGTAAAACCCACTACTTTTTTACCAAAATCTCAATTTGTGGCACAAGGCTATCCTGCAAATAAATAGCACAAGTATAACGGCCAATTGGCAACCCCGAAAGGTTAATTTCCGCACCAGATTCAAGTTGCAATATCGCTTGCCCTTGTTGGTTATACACCACAATATACGCCCATTCTCCACCGCCTTCTACGTTAAAAACCGCTGAACTAGGATTGGGAAACACCTTAAATCGCGTATTTTTGAACAAAACAGCCGCTATTGGGCTCAGCCAAGATTTTCCATCCAAGTCCACCTGCCGCAGCCGATAATAATTAAAACCTGGTATCGGGTTGCGGTCAGTAAATGTATAAACCGTATTGGTTACAGCATAGCCGCGGGCTGTAATATTGCCTATTTTTTCAAAAGAATACCCGTCACTGCTGTGTTCCAATTCAAAATGTGACGCACCAGATTCAGTAGCCGTGGCCCACGTCAATTCAATGTATTGTTCTTTTGGATAGGCAATAAGTGGACTTTGGTAAGTAACGGGCAATACGATACTCGACTCATCAGCGCCAATGTCCACACGTCCAAGCAACAGCCGATTATCACCATCTATATCCATTTCGCCGCCGCTTGGTGCAAAGGCTGGATCACCTGCATTGTAAGCCGGACTACCCGTACCCAAATGAAAGTTTTGGCTGGCAGGCAGCACCATCAATGGATTGCCAAACACCGATTGCTGATCCTTGCCAGTTGCTGTTTTGTAGGTCGTAAAACCTGTGTGTATCGTGCCATTCCAGTCTATTTTTACCTGACTTGTGCCTGCGCTGTGGTAATACAGGTTGTAATTGAGGGTAAGTCCAGTTGAGTTCAGGCGGGAAATGATGATGCGTTTAGCGGCGTTAGTGGTATGGAATAAATTGTGTTTGATCGTACAGTTTTCGGTATATTCGATCAGCAAATCCCCATCATTTGGGTTTTCCCACACATTATCATAGCAGGTATTGTGGAGGATCTGTGAGTTAGTGACCTTGCCCGTTGAAGGGTAATTGTATCCACCTATCCCGATCGCGGCTTCTCTGTTGTGGTACGCGATATTATTGCGCACAATAACATTATCGGCAATAGACCCCGCTATTTCGCAGCCGACCTCAAAACCCCGGCCACAATCATGTACTGTATTGTGCTCAATCAGCACATTTCTGCTGCCATCGGCGTAAATGCCAGCTGCTACGGCCAATCCACTCACGCAATTATAAACCAAGTTATCGGTGATCGTCCCATTGCGCGCATAATTGGTCGTTGGGTTTGCGGGGTAAATCGCATGTCCACCAGCCGCATCAATACCGATATTGGTAATATCATGAATGGTATTGCCCGAAAAAGTAAATCCATTCACATCGCCAGTGGCCGTGAGTGCTTCACTGGCACCTGTGCGGCAATTGCGAATAAGATTACCCGAAGCCACCACACTCGAAATGGGAATAGTGGGGTGGTTGCCATAAAACACAATAGGATTTGTATTGGTATTAAATGTCACTGTGGCATTTGGGTTGGTAGAAAAATTAATATTATAGACCTCGTTGTTCAGAATTTCAATATGATCGGATCCATTACTCACATTGATGCCGATAGAAAAATTACCCATCGCGTTGGCAAAATGTAACCCATCAATACGGATATACCTCGTGTTGTCCAAGGTCCAAAGCACCGTTTGAGTATTCGTAGAGCCGCCATCAATAGTGACAATATCGCTACCAAAATGCGTAAAAGTGATATAATTACCCGAAGTGCCACTCACATTGGTCCAAATACTCTCGGTATAAGTGCCGGCCATAATATATACCGTGCTCCCCGGCGTAGCATTATTACAGGCGTGCTGAATGGTTTTCCAAGGGAGGGCTTGTGTGCCGGCGTTCGCGTTGTTTCCTGTGGGCGAAACGTAATAGTTGATCGAAAATAGTGGGGTAAAAGCCACTATAATGAGTAGTAAAATAGTAAGTATTTTGTGCATAGTGTGGATTTATGGAGCAAAAGTAGTATATTATAACCTAAAAGTAAACTGTTTTTTGTAATAGATCTTATGTCACTTTATTTTTATAATGGCCTAAATTAGAGATTTTTGTTCCCATCAATGCGTTTGTTGCAGCCACAATGGGATAATTACGCCGAAAAAAAGAAAGACGCAGGGGGAAATAGGGCAGCCCCCAAAATAAAGTGACATAAGGCCTAATTAGTAGGCGTCAATCCTTTTGCAAAGGATAACCGTATTATTGGGTAAATTTCCTTCCGTAATGAACAATAAAAAAAATGATTCAATATATTTCTACAATTGTGTAATATTTCCCGTTGCCGGTACACCGACCTTTGCCACATTGTAAAAATTCATTCACAGTGTTAAGTAAATTAATATGAAGGATTTAAAAACTTGTATCGACGCTTGTCTAGCGTGTTTAGTCCTAAAGTGTGAATCCTACAACACTTTCGAGCAATTGTATAATATGCCCTGTAGCAAAGAGGCTGACCTTTGCAGTATAGAAATGCACACGAATTTCTTTAGTTATCTCACTTTGGGGTCATGTTTTAGTGCAACTGAACACAAGGACAGATAACGCGCCATTAGGAACGTGAAAACTTATTGTTTTCACGGTTCGTAATGGGGGTTTAATAAAAAATCACGTAAAAACTTAGCCAGTGGTTTCGATTCAAAAAAGCAGACAATTTTAGGCCAAACTAGCCACTTTTTTGAGTTCGATGCAGCGCATAGGACGAAAAAAATGGCGACGTGTGGCCTAAAATTGACCTTTTTTGACCGAAATGGGAGCGGCTAAGTTTTTACAAAATCACAAAAAAATTTTTAACCATGCCACATATTGCCATCATATCATCCAGCGTCAGGGAAGAACGCAAAAGCCATAGTGTGGCGCTGTATTTTCAACATTATTTAGAAGAAAATAATTTAGCCACAGTTGAAATATTAGATTTGAAAGCATACAACTTTCCTATTTTTGAAGGCACGATTAAAACACTTCAAAATCCTTCTGAGGAAGTGCTTGATTTTGCCAATAAAGTAAAATTAGCCCATGGAATTATCATTGTTACGCCAGAATACAACGGTAGTTTTCCTGCCAGTCTCAAAAATGTGGTTGATCTTTTGTATGACGAATGGCATGGCAAACCTATTTCCATCAGTACAGTATCGGCCGGTAGTTTTGGAGGTTCGCAAGCGTTGGTTTCGTTGCAATTTACACTTTGGAAAATTGGGGCTTGGACTGTTACCAATATGTTTCCTGTACCTAATGTGACCAAAGCATTTGATGGTAAGGGAAATCCATTCGACAAAGAGGCCACTGATAAATTAGCAGATGCCTATATAGACGAATTATTGGAATGCATTAGAGTAAATAAGCAAGCAGCAATAACCAAAAGGATTTTAACGGTTGTTTAATGCACTGTAAAACAAACCATTATAAATATTAAAACATTATGCCAATCCAAACAGTAAACCCAACGACAAACAAGGTAGAACAAATTTTTACAGAAATGACAGACGAAGCCGTAGATAAAGCTATTGCAATATCTGCTGCTACATTTGAAATCTGGAAAAAGACGAACTACAAGTTGAGGGCAGAATTATTACACAAAGTGGCGGGCTTACTCCGAGAGAAAAAGAAAGTCCTTGCCAAAATGATAACAATGGAGATGGGCAAACTAGTTGCTCATGCAGAAGGTGAAATAAAATTAAGTGCAGAAATATTCGATTATTATGCCAACCATGCAGAAAGTTTTTTGGCTGATAAAATTTTAGACCCATTACATGGGCAGGCATTGATAAGACACAGCCCAATTGGTGTGCTATTGGGTGTACAGCCGTGGAATTTTCCATTTTATCAGGTAGCGCGTTTTGCCGCTCCCAACGTTATGGTGGGCAATACCATACTTATAAAGCATGCATCTATTGTCCCGCAGTGTGCTATTGCCATGGAGGAAATATTTAAAGCAGCGGGAGCCCCAATTGGGCTTTACACCAATCTGCTCATATCGGGTGAAAAGGCTTCGGCCTTGGTATCCGACGTAAAAATTAAAGGCGTATCCCTTACTGGAAGTGAGAAGGCAGGCGCAAGTATTGCAGCAGCAGCGGGAAAACATTTAAAAAAATCTGTATTAGAACTAGGTGGTAGCGATGCCTTTATCATATTAGAAGATGCTGATATTGAAAAAACAGTAGAATGGGCTGTCGTGGGACGAATCAATAATAATGGGGAATGTTGTATTGCTTCCAAAAGATTTATTGCAGTGGAAAGTATTGCGGCTACCTTTTTAGAAAAGTTTAAAACCAAATTTGCGACATTAGTTATCGGCGACCCAATGGATGCAGCTACTCAATTAGGGCCAATGTGTAATGAAGCAGCGGCCGTACAAATTGCAGAGCAGGTACAAAGAGCTGTAGATGGCGGTGCTACAATTCTATTGGGCGGTAAAAGAGTGGACAGGGAAGGTGCTTTTATGCAACCAACAATACTGACCAATATGCTGCCGGGAAATCCAGTTTATTATGAAGAATTCTTTGGCCCAGTTGCAGTCTTTTTTACGGTGAAAAACGAACAGGAAGCCATTGACTTGGCCAATGATTCTCCATTTGGTTTGGGTGGTTCGGTATTTACACAAGATATTGAACGAGGTAAACGGGTAGCCGACCAAATTGATACAGGAATGGTTTTTATTAACCATCCAACATGGACACAAGCCGATTTGCCTTTTGGAGGTACCAAAGGCTCAGGTTATGGTAGAGAATTATCCGAATTGGTATTTATGAATTTGTAAATAAAAAACTGATCAGGGTGAGTGAGTTATCGGATCCGTTCTAGTAGCGATGCATCCTGGAGTCCAGGCAGATGGAAATAACAAATGATAACAAAGCAAACAATACAATCCAACATTCAAATCTAATGATTACCATATTAGTATTATTTAGTGCATGGTTGGCTTCTTATATGTATCCTGCTTCCAAAAAGTCGGATAATAAAGACACGAATTAGCCCATTAGGAATGAGAATTAAATAAAGGTACAGATTTGGGGAGACGATTTTGTCACTATTAAGGCATGAAGAGGGCGTTTAGTGGTGCTAAACAACCGATGAATAACGAAAAGAGGGGCAAAATAAGGCCGCCAAATTTGT
>JAYUKX010000206.1:0-24661 GCA_043764095.1 Chitinophagales bacterium | reverse complement strand
TAAGCAAAAAACGCTTCGGCTGACGAAAAATGCGGTGCTTTTGCTTCCTCGCTACGGCGGCGCCAAAAAAAACTCGCCGCACTATCGAGCGGAGGCTGCGCCTCTCCAATCCCGTTTGGCTCAAACACTTTTTGGCTTCATCCGCCTCCACTCGAGCAAAACCTGCATTTTTCTAAGGCCGGTTTTGCCACACTTTGGGAATTGTACTTTATCTCAAATTTCAAAATAAATTACCAAAAATAAAAGTATACGGTTTTGAAATAAAAAATAAAAATTATTTCCGTCATTCCAAATCATTCTATTACCTTTGCATCATTGTACCAGTACGTTGATACATTGTAGTGCTCATCTGATCAATCGAAAAAGATAAAAATAATGTTTACATCAGCAAGTCGCCTCCACTATTGCGAGGCATTAGAATTATACGCAGCACTCCGCAATAACGGTGCTTCTTGTTTGTTTGAAAGCGCATCGGCAGTTGATAAAAGTAGCCGTATGTCTTTGATTGGCGTGAACCCTTCGCTTGAACTGACAGGAAAGGAAGATCGATTGGAGATCCGTTTGTTGGAAGAACGCGGACGACCTTTTTACGAATTTATCCAACAAGAATTTGCTGAATTTATCGAATCGGAAAGTAATTCGGGACTTGGATTTGATTTGGTGATACCTCAAATACCATTTTATGGGCCGGAAGAAGACCGATTAAGCCGACAAAATATTGCACAACCATTACGCAGGATGTTGGCTCATTTTTCCAATTCGGAGAAGAATTTTATGGGCTTGTATGGGGCATTGGGCTACCGTTTTGTTTATCTTTTTGAAGACATTGCACACCAAAAACCTTGCCCTGATCCTGATTTTCACTTATTTTTATTCGATAATATTCTGCTGTTCAATCACTTAACAAAAGACCTGACTTTATATGTTACCCGTGCTACTGAAGCCGAAACATTGGAGGCCGAACAACATTTGAAAAATCAAGTTCATCAAGCCTCGTTGGAAGGGGATAGGGTAGCGCAATTGCCAGTACCTATTTTTTCTAATACCGTTTCCCAACCCGATGATGCGACTTTTATGCAACAGGTAGATAAGGGCATCCGTTTGTGTAATGAAGGCGAATTACTAGAAATTGTTTTGAGCCGCAAACAAACCATGCGTGTATCAGGCGATATGCTGCCATTGTATGCACGTTATCGCAAAATTAACCCGAGTCCATACTTATTTTACTTTGATTTTGGTAATGAAACCCTGTTGGGAGCCAGTCCGGAACTCATGCTGCGCTACGAAGATGGACGCGCTACTTTGCGACCGATTAGTGGGAGTATTCGCCGTTCGGAGAACCCCATTGAAGACCACCGACTGATGATGGAACTGCTCAATTCGCCCAAGGAAAACTCGGAACTGGATATGTTGATCGACTTGGGTCGCAATGATTTGGCTCGGATATGCAAACCCGGTATCGAGATTGAGCACTACCGAATTATTGAAAAATACAGCCACGTGACGCATACGGTTTCGCAGGTTGGCGGCATTTTAGAAGATCGTTATACTGGATTTGATGCATTAATTGCCAGCCTTAATGCCGGTACGCTCACGGGTGCGCCCAAGATTGCGGCGATGCATTATATCGAGCAAATTGAAAAACATACCCGCGGATACTATGGCGGCTGTATCGGCTGGATGCTATTTGACGGTGATGTAAATACCGCAATTACGATTAGAACGGCACATATCCGCGATGGATTATTGTCTTTTTGCGCCGGGGCAACACTATTATACGAGTCCGATCCGGAGAGCGAATTGAAAGAGACAAGGATCAAATCGGGTGCTTTTTTATCGGCAGTAGCTGCTTTGCAAGCGTAGCCTTTATTGCACCTTTATCAGAAAATCAGCGGTATGCACTTTTCCTTTGGTTTGGAACTGCAACCAAGTTTTGTATAGACCAGGCTGCGCAAAAGTAGTATTCATTTCTAACTCGTCACCCGCTACTTCTGGGTGAACGTGTAAAAAGTCTTTACTCGTCGTTTCGATCATGATAACGTGTGCTTTGGCCCCAAGGTAATTTTCAATTTTATCGGGTGTAAGCCTTTTACCATTTTCCATAATATCAATATGCAAATGCCCTTGTTTACCCGCTGTAATAGTGGCACCATGGGGATCTAAGGTGATGGAATAACCATCCACGCTAGTGGTCATTTTCGCTGTGGTGTATTGTACCACTTTTGCTGGAGCACCCGCAACATTAATTTCGGTCTTATTTACTTGATTTAATCCCCCAACTGGTTTGTAATCCGTGAAAGCCAAGTATTTACCACCAGTTACAAAACTGGTTGAGCTATGCCCACGCTCGGCATCGGTAAGTTCGCCTTTTGCTACTAATTTAATATCATAAGTACCGCTGGCTTGGTATTCTGGGTGGATATGATCGAACCAAGATAAGTCATCGCTTACCAAGATCAGGTGCATTTTTTTCTCATGTACCAAATCAAGTGGTACTGGCACCGATTCATTACCCACTACCTTAGGTGTGAATGACATTACTCCCGGTTTTCCTGCTTCCAAGGAGGCTGGCACAGCGGAAAAGGCAGTAAAATAGACCGCAGTATTAGCGGCTACAGCTGCTTGCACTGGCTCCAATTCCATGCGACATACCGGGCAATTCCCCGGTGCATCATATACCTTGCCTTTTTCACAGTTCATTGGGCAAATATAACCTGTGGCCGCCGCAGCGGTAGTTACTGGTTTAGATGGTTCGTTTTTACAAGCAAAACAAACAAAAAACAGTACAAGAATTGAGGCGAAAGTAAAAAATTTATACTTCATATTTTTTATAATATCTTGTTCCTTTACGAACGTTATTTGAATGTTGCAAAGGAACAAGATATTATTTACATTCTCGTAATTATCGAATGATTAGTTTTTGGGTTACCTGTGTGCCATTTTCGGCCTTCACTGTTACAAAATACAAACCAGCAGCAATACCACTTAATGCGACACGAGCTTGTGAAGTATTTAACTGCATAGCCGAACGCATGCGCTGACCAGTAATACTGTACAGATCATATTGCCAATTGAGGGTATTTTCGGGACAAGTAATCAGTACCTCATCCGTAGCGGGATTAGGGGCGATACGAACACCGTCCAGTGCATTTGGTGTATGCGTACTTGAAGCACCATCGAGGCCGAGAATAAATAAGCCGTTTTGCATATCACCCGCCACAATGGTACCGGAAGGCAGCCAAGGGTAACTACCCCAATTGCCCCGATAGCCATTATAAATCGTATTTTGCGGGTGGGTATCATATACATACTTCAACACTGGTGTAGTAGGGTTACTAATATCATACACCAACAAGCCATCTTCGTATTGAGAATTAAAAAGCAAATTACCTTTTACATATACATTGTGTGGTATCGCCTCTGTACCACCGACAAGTAAATTATACAAAAAACCATTGCCCAGTAACTCAATTTCTCCTGTAGTAGTCAATTTAGTCATGTCCACAATCTGAATTGGGCGGCCTTTTGGTATTTCCTCGGTGTAATAGGCGTATCTGCCCGTTTTATCTGTCCATGAATTGTGGTTATAGCCACCCGTCGAAACAGTTGCTATCACTGTAGGATTCATAATATCCGTTTTAAAATCATAAACATAAAACCCGCTATAACCAGAAGATGCAAAAAGCGTATCGTTACGCACATAAGAATCGTGGATATACCCGCCCGCTAAATCTGGAATTTTGGTAATCAATTGCGGTTGATCAGGGTTTTGTGCCACCGAAAGTATGGTAATTCCATTACCCGAAGAGCCTCCATTGAGATAAATATGACCTGAAAGGCTATCCAGCGTAATGGAGTGAGAACGATTGAACAAAGCTGTGCTGGAATAAGTTTGTATGATGGTATCAGGCGCTTGTGAAAAATCATAGATGGTTAAACCTTCATCGACACCATCGGTTACCGCGTACAATCGGTTTTTATAAGATTTGAATTCGCGCCAAACAGTAATACCTGGACGCGTAAACTTATTACGCAAAAAAGTATTACTAGGATCTGTTACGTCAAAAATCAGGATATCGCCAGCACCACCCAAAACGGCGTATTCGCGGCCATTTACGGCCATGCCCCAACAACCGCTAAACTTCACATTGAGGTTGCCCGGGGAGGCTGTTGGTAAGGTAGGGTCGTTCCAAGTGGCATAAAGTTTCATCTGTGATTGCGCCTCAACGCACAATGATAGGAGCAACAAAAAGGATAAAAGGATAAAATTTTTAGTCATGGCAATAGTTTTTGCGTGTGTTAAATTAAGTAATTATACTTTTGCGGGCAACCGCAAACCAATTATCAAAGTCAATGGAAATAATTGAATCAATCCATTAAGATATGCAAAGGAACATTATTTTTACCTTATCTCTTGTTATTTTGGCGGCAACTGTCGCTTTTTCGCAAAAATACAGCAATGAATTCCTCGCTATTGGCGTAGGCGCGCGGGCACATGGCATGTCGGGGGCACAAACGGCACTTACCGATGATATTACGGCTGCGTACTGGAATCCTGCGGGGTTGTCGCAAATAAAAGCCCCTTTTCAAATTGGTCTCATGCACGCTGAGTGGTTTGTCGGTGTGGCTCAATACGACTATTTGAGTTTTGGCAAGCAATTGGATGCCGAAAAGGGGTCTTATTTGGCCTTTTCCCTGATTCGTTTGGGGGTGGATAATATTCCATATACCATCAATTTGGTGAATGCCGATGGTACTGTCAACTACGACAATGTCACCTCGTTTTCATCAGCCGATTATGCCATGATGGGAAGTTATGGCCGCAAATTAAAAAATCCGGCATTGTCTATTGGAGGTACTGCAAAGGTCGTGCGTCGGGTGATTGGTACTTTTGGTAATTCGTGGGGTTTTGGTGCCGATTTTGGGATGCAATACCGCAAAAAGAACCTTATGTTAGGGCTTATGGCGCGCGATATTACAACGACATTCAATGCTTGGCGTTTTAGTTTGACCGATCAAGAGAAAAAAGTATTTGAAAGTACCAATAATGAAATACCTGTGAGCAATACTGAAATTACGCGTCCTCGTATAGAATTAGGCGGTGCTTATAAAATCAAAATGGGCAGCAAAACAACCCTTACGCCTGCCCTAGATATGGTATTTACCACCGACGGACAGCGCAATGTACTGGTCAGTAGCAAATCATTTAATATGGATCCGCGATTTGGAATGGAAGCCAATTACAACGAATTTGTTCAAATACGCGTTGGTGCGGGTAATTTTCAGCGGGTAAAAGAAGATTTTGACCCGACCAAAAAGCGGCTCACTTTTCAGCCTAATTTTGGTGTTGGGCTATCGCTTGGTCGTTTCCAAGTTGATTATGCACTTACTGACATTGGCAATGTATCACAAGTGCAATATTCGCATATTTTTTCATTGCGATTTAATTTGAAAGCGCCTAAGGCGTAGGATATACTGAGCAGCGCACAATTTACACATGTTGAATAAGTTTTTTTAATTTAATCATAACTCCCGACGCTTCATCGCTCCTACCGCATAGTCCACAGCGCGCGCAGTAAGTGCCATAAAGGTCAAACTGGGGTTTTGGCAACCTTGAGAGGGTAGTGCTGCGCCATCAGTAACAAAAACATTTTTTACGGCGTGGATTTGATTCCAACCATTGAGTATGCTGGTCTTGGGGTCGCGCCCCATCCGGGCAGTACCTACTTCGTGGATTCCTAAACCCGGCGCCGCTCCAGTGTCCCAAACGCGGATACTATGAAACCCGCTTGATTCCAACATTTCCTGCATGGTGGTGGCCATATCGCGGCTCATAGCGGCTTCGTTGGAACCGGTGGCGCAATCAATATCTAAGGTGGGCATACCCCAGCGGTCGGGTTGCTTGTGGTTAATTTTAACATGGTTATGGTGCATGGGCAGCATTTCGGCCTGACTTTGTAAAAAGATCGTCCAAGGCCCGGGTTTGGTCATAGATGTTTTAAAATCCGCGCCAAAACCATCCATACCAATCCCTCTGTCCCAAGATTGTCGCCCACAGGAGCCACCAAAAGCATAACCCCGCAAATAATCAGACCGCTTGTCTGTGCCCACATTCCTGAACCGAGGGATATAAAACGCATTAGGTCGGCGGCCTTTGTAGTACCAATCTTTAAAACCATCGTGCGTGCCTTCGGCCAACATCCGGTAATTGTGGTCCATCAAATAATGCCCAAGTACGCCAGCATCGTTGCCCAGTCCATTGGGGAAGCGGCTACTCGTCGAATTCATCAAAATAAGCGTGGTATTGAGCGTAGCAGCGTTGCAAAAGACGATTTTTGCGTAATATTCCACCGTTTGTTGGGTAACGGCATCGATCACGCGAACGCCCGTTGCGCGACCCTTTTTTTCGTCGTAAATAATGGAATGGACAATACTATCGGGGCGGAGCGTCATTTTTCCGGTAGCGGCTGCGGCGGGTAAGGAGGCAGATTGACTACTAAAATAGGCCGAAAATGGGCAACCACGGTGGCACAAATTGCGGTATTGGCAAGGCCCGCGACCATTGTGCCGGACGGTCAAATTGGCACTTCTTCCTACTACAACATGGCGATTGGGGAATGATTTTTTTACCCGTTGTTGAAACTCTTTTTCCAATACATTGAGCGGCATTGGGGGCAACATTTCGCCATCGGGGAGCATATCCAAGCCGTTGCGCTCGCCATTGATTCCCATAAATCGCTCAATATGGCTGTACCAAGGCGCAAGATCGGGATAGCGGATGGGCCAATCGCATCCTGTGCCATCTATGGCATTTTCCTCCAGTTCCAGCGCAGCCATTCGGTAACTTTGTCGTGCCCACATCAGGCTTTTGCCGCCCACATGATAGCCACGGATCCAGCCCCAAGGTTTTATTTGTTGGTAAGGATGCTCATCATCTCGGACAAAAAGATGTTGTGTGCCTTCGTTAAAAGCATAACATTGCGATTGAATCGGGTGCGTTTGGGCAGTGGCGGATTGGGGTTTCCTGTTGTGGTGCGGAAACTGCCAAATGGGCGTCATGGCCGTATGGTAATCGGTAATATGATCGAGTTTTGGGCCGCGTTCGAGTACCAAGGTGCGCAAACCCCGTTCGCAGAGTTCTTTGGCGGCAATACCTCCGCTCATACCGGAGCCAATAACAATGGCATCGTAGGTGCGTTTCTTTTTATCTTCGATATACATGGATGAGCTATTTTTTTATAGTTGCGAATTGGAGGCTGCCTTATAAATGTTAAATCACATATAAGACAGCCTCTAATCACTTACAAATTACACCACCTTCGTTACACCGGGTATCGCACAGGGATACAAGCCATCCGCACCGGGTACAATTTTAGGCATTGCTTTCCAGTCCAATGTATCTGGGAAAAAGTTGATATTGGAATTGATGGCGGCATCCCATTCCACATGTTGGCCAGAGTAGGTAGCCATACGTCCCAAAATGGCGGTCATGGTACTTTTTGCAGCGTTTTCAGCATCTGCAAATTTGTACTCCGACTTGGCGATGGCCGCAAACAACTCATCGTGTTCTACTTGATAAGGGTTTGGATCTTTTTTATCGTCGTAACTCCAAGTGGTATAGCCCTTTGGCGTAAGGATGCGGCCCGGCATAGGTGCGGTACCATTAGTGCCGTGGAACCCTTCTGTAACAGCATCTTTAGTACCTGGAATTTGGCGACACTGACTAAACATCCGCGAGCCATCGGCGTATTCAAACTCTACGGAGTGGTGGTCGTAAATTTCGCCGTATTCTTTTCCAATACGTACTTGTCGGCCTCCGCTACCTACAGCACGCACAGGGTACGAGCCTTTTACCCAGTTGGACACATCTAGGTTGTGGACGTGTTGCTCCACAATATGGTCGCCGCACAACCAAGTGAAATAGTACCAATTTAACATTTGGTATTCCATTTCTGTCGCATCGGGTTTACGGTCGCGTACCCACAACGCACCCATATTCCAGTACACGCGCGAGGCCACAATATCGCCGATGACACCATTTTGGAGCCGATCTACCCATTCGCGATAAATCGTTTGGTAGTGGCGTTGTAAGCCGACCACCACGTTCAATTTTTTCTTTTTGGCTATTTCTGCCGCTTCCAATACCTTGCGGATACCCGGCGCATCGGTGGCAACGGGTTTTTCCATAAAGACTTGTTTGCCTTGTTCAACGGCTTCCGCAAAATGAGTAGGACGGAAACCTGGCGGTGTAGCCAAAATTACCACATCGGCATGGCGCATGGCTTTTTTATAGGCATCAAAACCTACATATTTGCGTTCTTCGGGTACATCCACGCGGCTTTTAACGGAACCTTCCACCCCAATTACATCCGAAAGATCATCGGATACAATGTTTTTGTAGGCTTCATCAAGGCGACCTCGGAAGGCATCGGCCATGGCGACCAGTTTTACATTTTGTTTCGTGAGTAATGCTTGTACCGCTGCGCCAGTACCACGACCACCACAGCCGATCAGCGCAATTTTAATGGTGTCATCGGTTAAACTATTGGCGGCTTGTGCCAGCGGCATACCGCTGAGCATGGCTCCTCCGGTGAGTACCGTGGAGGTTTTGATAAAATCGCGTCTTGATGTTGTACTCATGTTATTTGTGACTGTTAAATGTGACTGGCTTCCGTTGTGTGTGAAGCTGATGCAAATATATGCTAAGGTTTGGTCACTAAGTACTTTACGCCTTGAACAATTTGGCGGCAGGGTAGTTAAACACTAATAAATTAGGAACTAGAAAACATCGACTCCATCATCCACAACATTAACCAACCACAATGCCACACCACAAGTGCGATATTATTTTTGCTGGAGCCGGATTATCGGGACTTAGCCTAGCCGTCGAATTGGCGGCCAATCCTGCATTTGCGGAGCAAAAAATAGTACTCATCGACCGCGATACCAAGACTCAAAACGACCGTACCTGGTGTTTTTGGGCCAATGCCGAACAACAAGCAACATTGCCACCTGTGGTACACCATCGTTGGGATAATATTCAATTTTATAGCCCATTGCATTCCAAAATGCTCCAAACCAACGGCTATCAATACCTAATGATTAGGGGGGTTGACTTTTATACTTGGGCAAAAAAAGAACTCCTGAAAAATCCAAACGTCACTTTTGTCCAAGCAGCCATTGAGGGGATGGATAGCCAGCAAGGTATTGTCCAAACAGCCACCGATACCTATGAAGCGGAGTGGATTTTAAATAGCGCATTAGCCCCTTTTCAATTAATGCCAGCCTTGGAAAAGGATCATTTTGCCACGCCGTTTTCTTCCCTCCAACGCCCGCCCGTCAAAGGATTTATTTATTTACTCCAACATTTTAAAGGCTGGATTATCCGTACACCGAAGCCTCGTTTCGATCCGAATACGGCTACTTTTATGGACTTCCGCGTGCCGCAGGAAAAGGATACTCGATTTGTGTATGTGTTACCCTTTTCTGAGACAGAAGCCTTGGTGGAGTTTACGGTTTTTTCACCGGAGTTGCTGGCCGATGAGGCGTATATTGCTGCATTAAAACAGTATATTGAAGTGTTTTTGAAGATTGAGGATTACGAGATTGTGCAGGAGGAATTTGGAGTAATTCCAATGAGCGATTTTCCTTTTTCGCCTGGGCCGTATGGGCGTGAAATCAGGATTGGGACGGCTGGCGGATTTGTAAAACCTTCCAGTGGTTATGCTTTTAAAAGGACACAGCGTAGGATAAAAGCGTTTGCAGCAGATTGGGCGAATACAGGGTATCCAAATCCTCGGTTATTGCGTTCAGGAAAAAAGTTCAGGATTTACGATTCCGTTTTCTTGCGCGCTTTGGATGATGGATTAATTCCGGCACATCAAATTTTTGGGGATTTCTTTAAAAACCTCGAAGGAAGTGCTGTTTTTCGGTTTTTGGACGAAGATTCTAGTTTTTTGGAGGATATTCGCGCCATGAACGCTATGCCAACACTCCCTTTTGTGCGTGCGGGTTTACGACAGTGTTTGAGGTTACGACATGTTTGAACAAAAAAAAGACAAGATTAAACGCCCGTATAGGATTGGTATTACGGGTGGAATTGGGAGTGGAAAAACGACCGTTTGCCAAATTTTTGAATCCTTGGGCATTCCCATTTATTATGCCGATTATTGGGCAAAATGGTTGATTGAAAACGATGAAAAAATCGTTGCGGAAATGGTGCAAGCCTTTGGCGCAAACACTTATATAGATGGAAAATACAACCGTGCCTATATTGCCGATATTGTATTTAAAGATAAATCTAAACTTGCCCAAATCAATGCTATTGTGCATCCTGCGGTGGAGCAACACAGCCAAAATTGGCATGCTCAACAAAGCCATGCGCCCTATACCATCAAAGAAGCCGCGCTAATGATCGAAAGCGGTAGCCACCAATACCTCGATGGCCTTATTGTGGTCACTGCGCCAGAAGCAGTCAGGATTGCGCGTGTTATGGCCCGCGACGGCAGCGACGAAAATGCTGTACGGAATCGGATCGCCAACCAAATGCCCGAATCTCAAAAAGTGGCATTGGCGGATTGGGTGATTGAGAATGATGGAAAAAGAGGGATTGTGCCACAGGTTTGGACTTTGCATCAGATTTTGAAATAGTGTATTTTTAGTATTTGGACGAGAAAAGAGTCGCATCTATACGAATTTGGATACCTACTTTTTTAGTAAATTATAATCAATATCCTTTGTGATCCAATCAATAAAACAACACCTATAATGCCACAATCCTTAGCAAAATTATATGTCCACATTGTATTTAGTACCAAAAAACGCCAGCCACTGATTGACGACACCCTCAAACCTGCATTGTTCTCTTACCTCGGCGGCGTTTGTCAAGCATTGGAATGTCATCCCGTCCGCGTAGGTGGACATGACGACCATGTGCATATTTTATGTATCCTTTCGCGGAAAATCCCATTGATGGATTTATTGGAGGAGATCAAAAAACGTTCATCAAAATGGGCAAAAACCCAAGGCGATGCGTATGCTAATTTTTATTGGCAAGACGGCTACGGTGCATTTTCGGTAAGTGCTTCCGGTGTGGATAAGGTGGTACAATACATAGAAAATCAAGCAGAACACCACCGAAAAAAAACCTACCAAGACGAGTTTCGCGGGTTATTGGACAAATACCAAATCCCTTATGATGAACGATACGTTTGGGACTAACCTCGGCACCCAAAGCCCCAACGGGGCGAAACCACTAGGATGGGGCATCGCCCTATCTGTTCGTTCGCGTTCGTGGGTGTGCGCACGTGTTCGTTCGCATTCGTTCATGTTCGTGGGTGTGCGCACGTGTTCGTTCGCATTCGTGGGTGTTCGTTCGTATTCATGGGTGTTCATGGGTGCGCGCACGTGTTCGCGCGGGTTCGGTCGCACGTCCATGTTCATAAATACGTAGGGCGATGCCCTACGTTAATGATCGCGCCCCGTTGGGGCTACGCGTGGGATATATACACATCCCCGCTATATGGTGCCGAATAGACCGCGCCTAAAAGTCATGCATAGCGCGCAGCCGCCCCTACATACAGCATATATATACACTCGAAGCGTCTATGTGTCCCCCTGTTTGTATATACCGGAAAAGTAGGTTCGTATAAATACAAATCAGGCCGGGAACTTTTACCAGCCTAATGTGATTATATCCAAGCATGGCCCATAAAAATATGCACCATTCCATATAGTGAAGCATTCATACCAATGAACTACCTGTCTTGAACAACAAAAACAAACAAAAATCATTAAAAAATGCTAAAACTCTGGCGCATCCTTGTACAAGCCATCAAAGGCGAAGAGCAAGATTATACCACAGGTAGTATTGACAGGGCTATTTTGCTCCTGTCCATCCCAATGATCCTCGAAATGGCTATGGAATCGTTATTTGCCATTGTGGATGCCTTTTTTGTCTCCAAAATAAGCACCGATGCCGTAGCAACTGTGGGATTGACCGAATCAGTACTCACCCTGATGTACTCATTGGCCATTGGATTGAGTGCTGCCGCTACGGCAATGGTCGCGCGACGCGTAGGCGAGGGCGACCGCACAGCAGCCGCGAAAGCAGGGGCGCAAACCATTGTTATTGGGCTGATTGTATCCACGTTGATTGCTATTCCTGGTTATTACTTTGCAAAAGATATTTTGGGTTTTATGACCAAAGATCCTGCTTTGGTCGAAAGTGGCTACCGTTATACCCAACTCATGTTTACCGCCAATTTGCCCATTTTCTTGCTTTGGATGCTCAATGGTATATTCCGGGGCGCAGGTGATGCTTCCACAGCCATGCGCGCCTTGTGGATTGCCAATATTATCAATATTATCCTTTGCCCAACATTGATTTATGGGCTGGGGCCGATTCCTGCTTTTGGCGTTTTGGGTTCGGGTATTGCTACCACGATTGGACGTTCGACAGGTGTTATTTACCAGTTGTGGAACTTGTTTAATGTTGGAAAAATAGTGCGGTTAAAATGGGCGCAAATGAAACCCGATTTCGACATCATCAAAAAACTACTGGAAATCGGCGCAGGCAGTACTGGGCAATACCTTATTTCTTCCGCGAGTTGGATATTTATGATCTTTATCTTGGGCCAAATTGGTAAAGAAGTGACGGCGGGATACACCATTGCGATCCGTATTATTGTGTTTACCATTTTGCCATCGTGGGGTGTGGCCAATGCAGCGGCGACTTTGGTGGGACAAAACCTAGGTGCTGGCCTGCCCGAACGCGCCGAAAAATCGGTGTGGCGTGCTTGTCAGTTAAACTTAGTTTTTATGGCAGTGGTGAGTGTCGTTTATATGGTGTTTGCGCCGGCCTTGATCGGCATATTTACGACCGAACCCGCAGCGTTAAAAGCAGGTACACTTGGCCTGCGCTTTTTGGCAGCGGGTTATGTGTTTTTTGGCTACGGAATGATCCTTTCGCAAGCACTTAATGGCGCGGGTAATACCAAAACACCAACCATCATCAATTTTATCTTTTTCTGGCTGGTCGAAATTCCATTGGCATGGGTACTGGCGATGGTACTCCATTGGGGTCAAGTAGGTGTGTATATCAGCATCATTACCGCTGAAACAATGCTGGCTTTGGCGGTTATTTGGGCGTTCAAACAAGGGAAATGGAAAACGGTAAAAGTGTAAATTTGAAGACATTAATAGATGATAACAAATAATAATTCACAAAATTAAGGATTAAAACACTTATCTTTGCGTCATTAAATACACTACGTGAATGACCTTAGAAGAGGAACTTAAAAATTCTACCCCAATACCTCCGCAAACGCGTGCGATATTGAATATCTTGTTTACTGCGAGTTGGCTCGATTGTTTGATGAATCGCACCCTACGCGACTATGGACTCACCAATCCACAATACAATATTTTGCGTATCCTGCGGGGATCACCCCAAGGGCTTTCGGTGTTGGATATAAAAAGCAGGATGATCGATCGCAGCAGTAATGTGAGCCGTTTGGTCGAAAAACTAAGGGAACAAGAATTGGTAGAACGCATCATAAGCAACGAAGACCGCCGGATGGTTGTCGTTTCTATTTCAAAAAAAGGCTTAGAGATGATCGATGCTATTGGCGATCAGATGAACCAAGATGATGATAAAGCCATTGGTAATAAAATGACAGAGCAGGAATTGCTCGATCTGTCGCTTTTAATTGATAAACTTAGGCTCTAGTTTTTTAATTTTTATATCTATGAAACAAATAACACTTTTTTTAATTTTACTGGCCATACCTTGTTTAATACAGGCGCAAAAAGACGAAAAGGCGATAAAAGCCGTTATTAATCGCTTTTTTGAGGCAATGGAAACCGGTGACACAACTGCATTATTAAACACCTGTATGCCCGATCCAGTACTCCAAACTTATATGAAAGACAAAGACAGCGACCTCCAGATGTACACCGAAAATTTTACCGATTTTGTGCGTTTTGTAGGCAGCCCAAGAAAAGATAAGTTCAAAGAGGAAATAAAATTTGATGCCATACACAGCGAAATGTCTTTGGCCAGTGTCTGGACTCCATATACGTTTTACCTCAACGGAAAAATTAGTCATTGTGGCACCAATTCTTTTCAGTTGGTGAAAACCGCAGCCGGCTGGAAAATCCAATATATTATTGATACACGCAGGAAAGGGTGTAAATAATTCCCTAACTTTGCATAAAATTTTCAAATAAATATTCATGAAAAATAACATTATTAAAGGAATTATATTCCTATTTGCCCTAGTAGTGGCGCAAAATAATTACGCACAAGGTATTGAGTTTTTTCACGGTACATGGGCCGAGGCATTGGCCAAATCTAAATCGGAAGGTAAACTCATCTTTGTGGATGCTTATGCAGAATGGTGCGGTCCCTGCAAACGGATGTCCGCTCAGGTATTCCCCGATCCAAAAGCAGGCGAGTATTACAATAATAATTTTGTGTGCCTAAAAATTGATATGGAAAAAGAAGAAAATGCGGAATTTGCTTCCAAATTCCCCGTTTCTGCTTATCCTACTTTGATGTTTATCGACGATAAAGGCGCATTGGCTGCAAAGCAAGTAGGCGCATTGGACGTAACGGGTTTACTCGATTTGGGTAAAAAAGCCGTTGGTAAATCCGATAAATCGGTAGATATGCAAAAAAAATACGAGGAAGGCGAGCGCGATCCGCAGTTTTTGTATGGTTATGTGGCGGCATTGAACCGTGCTGGCAAACCATCCTTAAAAATAGTAAACGATTACTTGGCTACCCAAAAAGATTTGAAAACACCGTTCAATCTCGGTTTTATTTTTGAAGGTGCTACCGAATCGGACAGCCGCGTATTTGATTTGTTTATACAACATCGTGCGGCCATCACCAAGATGTTTACGGAACAAATCATTACAGCCAAAATTGAAAAGGCGTGTATCGCGACCCTCCGCAAAGCCATCGAGTTTAAGGATGAAAGCCTATTGGCCGATGCAAAGGCCAAAATGAAAGCCAATTACCCCGAAAAAGCCGCTGAGTTTGCACGCGATGCCGATGTAAAATATTCCGCTGCAACACAAAACTCAAAGAGCTATCTTAAAGCCATGAAAACCCGCCAAAAGCAGGTGGGCAATAATGCAGCACGCCTCAATGATCTTTGTATCGAAATGATGCGCGCTTTCCCTACGGATTTGAAAGTGTCGAAACAAGCCGAAAAATGGGCAGCAATGGCCGTTAAATTTGGTGGATTACCAGAGTACTACTTAACACAAGCGGAATTGCAAAAACGCCTTGGCGACAAGGATAAAGCACGCAAAACAGCAGAAGAGGGGCGCAAAGCCATAGGCGAAAAAGATACGATGAATATGGGACAAAAATTTGAGTATTTCTTGCAGAATATGTAGGATCAATACCAGTATTCCGCGCTTTTGGCCTTTTAAAAGCGCGGAATACTGGATAATGGTTTTATTAATAATTCAACTTCACTAATTTCAATTCCAAACTTTCTCCCTTAATATTGTAAACGGCAAGCATAACGCTATTGCCCGAAGCAGGGTAAATGGCGCGATTTGTTTTCTTAGCCGCAGTAATATCTACTTTGTCATAGTTTAGACTGCCATCTTTAGCCAAAAAGATATTGCCTACAATTGTTTTGGTTTTTTCGCCACTTTCGCGGTCGTAGTTGAGGTAGGAAACATTAAAAGTGGACTTGTCTAGGCTTTGCTGTGTAAATTGGTAATCAAAGCCACCAATTCCTTTGGCAAACATACCCAATAAACCCGACCCATATATTCCTGCACCTTGTGGCAGCCCCACACTACTGGCATCTTTTTCATAGTATTTAATGCCAACTGGTTTGTAATTGGCATCCATTTCAAAGACCCAAATATTTCCAATTTTTACTTTTACAGCACTGGCTTGTCCGCCCAAAGCAATCACCGCAATACCTACGCCATCGGCGGCTTTTTTAAATTGCTCATACACGATATAGTAATGCCCGTTGGTGGCTTTGATAAAGTCCATTGGGTAATTGACGTAATTGTCCTCGATACTTTCTTTGCCTTTAGCATCAAATAGTTTTTTGATATCCGCTGCCCACGAAAATTTAGTTTCGCTAATAGATTTTGCTGTTTTTATATCGTATTTTTTCAGGTATAAGCCATTGCTTTTATTTACACCTGCTTTATCATCGAGGTCGTAGTATTCTCCTTGTACCAAAATTTCGTCGTTATCGAGCAGATTTGTTGCCGAAATAGACAAGTTTTCTTTAGCACTTTCTACCGATGCGTCCACCATTTTTTTACCTGTTTCAATATCAAAAACCGTGAGGTAATATTCAAATTTGGTGGACATCATGCCTTTGCGGCGCATGGTAAGTCCCGATACGTACTTGTCCGAAATATCCGATAAAATAAAGGTTTCCATCCCTTTACTGCCATCAGGGGTTTGATACCCCCATTTTTTCTTAAAATTCGTATCGTACATCGTAACGGAATACTGGTCTTTGTCTTCACCATAACCAGCGCGGACAAAGCCTTTTCCCGGAACAGCCTGAATACCGTAATAAGAAGCCGCCTCATCGGGGTCCACGCGTTCCATAACCGCTTTTTCGTACTTGTTGAGGTCTTTGGCGGTTGCTGATCCTGCTAGTTTTAGGGTTTTGTCATACGCTTTAAAAATATAGCTACCTTCTTTGGAGTCGTAGAACATAAGCCCCAGTGTTTCGCCATTATAGGCCGATTGTATCAGGCTGGATCGTTTGGGCAAGGTAACTTTTACTCGATTTACTTTATTGAGTTTTTCGTCCAATAGTTCGAAAGCGTAATTGTTGTTTTTGGAGTCGGCTTTATCGGTTTTATAAAAAAGGATATAACCGGTTATCTCGGCACCGTTTTTAATGGCTTTAATACCATTTCGGTTAAATGACTCAATGCCGTCCACCTTGTAGGTTTGGGCAAATGCTTGGGTAATACCCATTGTCAGGAGACAAAAGACAATTAAAAACTTAAGTTTTGTCATGATAATAATGTAAGTTTTGGAATGATAAATAAGGTAAAAAATATAATATTTTTGGAAAAATGAACGAGTTTTAGTACATAGTAAAATAAATTCGCCTGTACATTGTGTTTTCTTCCATAAATTACAAATGAGGATACAATGAGGAAACGTACACTTTAGTGCGCGCAACGCTTTGTATTCTACCACAAAGACTTAGCGTACGCATTTATTCGCATTTTTGGGGAATTGTAACCATTTGTCTGCTTTTTTTTGAAAAAAAACATGGCTACACAAGTCAATCGATGAGATGGAACTTGCACACGACATATGTTTCGCTAGTTAAAAGTACAGCAGAAATAGCCCGTTATTCCTTGAAATAATCTACAAATCGCCCATTTTTAAAGCGCGAGAGGTATTCTTTTTTGGTGGTATTGGCCGTTGCTCGGTCTTCTTTTGCTTTTGCTAATTGATAGGCCGCCAATAGGCCGTACTCGCCCTTATCGTTGGGTAATTGGGTAAGACTGCATTCGGCCAGCGCCAAGAGTTCCTTCATCCGCAGGTTATTCAAAAAATCGAGAAAATGATTGTATTTTTCGGGTCTGCTATACGAAGATTGCGCCAATACTGTGGCTAGGTCGTGGTCTTTGGCATGTTGGTACAATTGATACAAAGCCAATGTTTTAACTTCTTGGAAATAGAGACCTTTGGGATAAACGCGTTGGTATTGGGTGGCTAGAAACAATACCTTATCGAAACGTCCAAAATTGGCCCAAGATTCCACACTTTCTATCGCCGCCAAGTAGCGAATAGTGGCATAATCGATGGTGGGCTGCTCGGCAGGCTGTGGCGTTGGGGTGATTTTGTCCACCAATGGTTGCAACCATAATAAGCGTTCTTCCCAATCAGGATGCGTGCTGACGGAATCCCGGAATGCTTTGTTGGCCTGTACCTGTGCTTCGTGTGCGGCGTCCCATACCGAGCCACTTGCGTTTGTCGTCCACAGCTCTTGGAAAGGATGCTGTGTGCAGCCAAAATTGGTCTTTATATCCAGTACGGTATCTCGGAGTGGTTCGTCGATATGCTCAAATACTTCCATGAGCCTTTTCGCCTGCGTATGATTAAATTGGGTGCGTACAAAGAAGTGATAGGCCAATGAGTCTGATTGTCGCTCGTGGTTACGACTGTGGTAGCGGCTATTAAAAAGCATATTTTTCAGTACCGCTTCCATCTGCTCGTATCGGTTGTATTCCTTTGCTTCTAACTCTTTTATTTTTGCCTTAAAAGCCTTGCTGTTCAATTGTTCAACAGTGGTTTCGAGGCCCTTGGTGGCGTGTTGGTAGGCATAGTGCGCCATTTCGTGGCAAAGCACAAAAGCGACCTGATCTTCGTTTTCTAGCCCCGCCAATAGCCCTACATGTACCACAAATGTCCCCTCGCCGATGCAGTACGCATTGGGCGTAGGATCGGCTACCAGTAGCACTCGGGTGTCCTTCATTGTGGGGTTAGCCGCTACTATTTTAGCGTGTATTTTTTGGAGAAATGGCCATATTACATCATCGGCGATGGCGTAATTTTTGATTTCAGCAGCGATATCAGTTGCGATTTTTTCCCTTTTTTTTAGGTAATCTTCTTTTGTCGCTTTATCAAACCGAGAAGGAGGTTGGAACACATTTCGGACAGATGCAGCGGTTTGCTCTGCTAATTGGTGCTGTTGAGTTGTACTTTCCGCAGAAAAATAAGGGGTTTGCCGCGTAGTTTGACTATGGGCAAGGCATGGAAAAGCAAGTAGAATGAAATAAAATGCTCCTAGCCAAAATGTGGCGGCGCAAGGTGTTTTTTGAAGGATTCCAGCAGTCATGGAAAGATATTGAGTGAAAATAGGGGGAGATGCACTGCAAAGATAGGAGTTTGTCCATAATTCACAAAAAATTGTTTACTGTTATTCAAAAAAACAAGACCTGTACCGTGTGCCGATACAAGTCTTGTTTAATTTAATGCAAATACCCAAAGAGCGGTTTAACCCACTACAATAGACTCAGCCATCCATTTTAGATTAACCTGTACAATATCGGGCAAAGCTTTACGCGCATCGGAGTAGTCGTCGTAATGTTTTGCGGTTTGCATAGCACTTTCCAATGCATTGTCGATGGCTTGTACCACGCTGGTAAATTTGGATAATACAAAAGTCCCCTTATCCGTAACTTGAATCACCTGGCCTTTTTCGTTATAAGTTACCGAGCCAGTTGTTACGGTGTCTTCATTTTTCATTTGCAATACTGCTTGTGCGGAAAAGAGGTTGCCCGCAATATCGTACATGGCAGTAAGGGCAATATGGTCGTCTTTGTTGGCATCGCGTACGCCATCAATTTTACAGGAAAGTAAAAGACCCGTATTGCCATAATTTACTGATTCATCGGCAAACCAAGTACGGTAGTAATCGCCGCTGGTATGGTACTCCACTGCTTCGCCGTCCTTATCATCTTGGTATTTACCCGCCCCGATGGCATCTTTGAACATACTGTTCTTGAAATTGAGGGTTTTGGCAATAGATCCTCCGTTGACATACTCCAGCACCGAAGTATCGAGTCGGTTAAGGGCGTGCGTAGCCACCGCAGAGAAGTACAGGCGGCCACCGTCGTCGGCTATATTACATACGCGCTCTGCTACATCGTTGTAGATAGAAATGCCTGTGGTAACCGCTTTGGTAATCGTAAGCGTAGCAGCAGCAACACCTTGTACAAGAACTACGCTCGCTCCTGCAGTTTCAGGCGCGGTAAACAGACCTATTAATTCTTCCACACCGACACAAACGCCCCCTACTACCTTTACGCCAGTAGTCACCCAATCAGGTACTTGGGCATCACTTCCTGCTACCCAAGAAACAGTTGGCGGGCTTTTATAGTTACCATGAGCATCGTATTTTACTTTGATCGTCGCGACGTCGTCTTTTGCACCACCTCGAATATGCGTAAGGCTGAGCGTAAGATCCATTTCACCATTGCTGGAAATAGTTCCAGTGGGCAGATCAACGCGGTATTTAGAATCTTGAGTTGTAAATTCAATGGCAGTGCCATTATCCACGAGTTTGCCGGAATACTTTGCCTTAAAATAATTGTTCAAATTATTTAAATTACTGTTAGACATAATAAAAATTGAAGTTGAAATTAAAAATTAAAATTGAAGTTGAAAAAAAATACATATAAAAAGTAAACTGTGACAGCAGTTCCGCCTTTTTTTATACCTGCTCTGTCTGTCAAAAGAGCAGCAAATATTTGTACCAATTGACGATGCAAAGGTGGGGGGAAGACCATTAAATGGGTAAGCGTATAAATACCCGTTTTTAAAAACGCGTATTTATACCCGCTTGGATGCGTAGTAGTACTCACCTATAAAAATCAACCACCCACCAACGGCATTAACCGCAAAAACGACACTTTGGTAGATGCTTCCACTAATATCGCTTCGTTCAAATCTGCCACTTGCTTATTATCAATCATGATAAAAAAGCGGTTTTTCTGAAACGCATCCCAAGCAACAAATACCTGTTTTTCAGGATCAACGTACCTTTTATTGCGCATTTTATACGTGTAACCATTGAGTGTCGCTTCGGCATCGGACGGCTGTATTAAACCCTGAAAGTACTCTTGCGCCTGTGCGTTATAGGTCTCTACCTCTTTGCGCACGCGTGCTGCGATCAGGTCGCGTACCATCATCATTTCGTTTTCCACCATTATTTCGATGGTGCGCAGGATGTCTCCGCTTACTGTTTCGTCCTGAAATACTATTGTTTGCATACTGCGTTATGTTGATTTGTTATTTAATTCTGATTTGACTTAAAATACTACCATCCTTAATTTTATCGTCTTCGGCCAATAGAAAGCATTTGCTTAAAATTAAAGTAAGCAGGCTATCGCCCTCAAAAGGTAACCAAACTTTATTCTGTACCGTAGATACTTCCGCGGGTGCAGGTACAATGCACAAGTATTGGTCGTTGGGCTGCATCAAAATATTGCCACTACCTATATTGATTTTATAGGTACGGAATTTGCCTGTCACCACGACAAAATTACCTTCCACATGCGCCACTTTTGCGATTTTGGTGCGTGGAATCATCAATTCCAGTATTTTTTTGCGTTCTTCGGCACTTTGGGTTTCCGACAACGCGCCATAAGCATAATTACGCCAATACTGCCGTTGATCTTCGCCATTGGCTTGCCAATTCGGATCGCTACCAATAGAAGTAATGGCGACAAACATATCCACATCGCGCATCACTTCGGAAAAAACGACGGGCGGCACGTCTATCAAATTGACCCACGTGGTATCGCCCTGCATCGGCTGAAAATGCAAACGCCCTGTTGGACTTACCCCACCCAACGGTGCTTGCGCCAGATCATAATCGGCCCGTAGTCCCCAAGCCGGGAGGTTGCGTTTTGGGAAGGCGCCATCGTAATGTTCATACACAAAATCCCAGCCGCGCTGTGGTGCTATCGCTAACAGGTTGTTCGTTTTAAGAATATGCCCAGCAAAGCGATTGGAATGGTTCACGGTCACCAATTCGGCATCGGTGAGGAGGTATATTTCGCGGAATGCTTGTTTGAAAGGCTGCCGCCATTGTTTTTCGAGCAAAAAGTTGCGCCAAGCAAGTATTTCCGCCACCGTTGCCGTTACCGGATGCCAAATTCGGATCTGCTGAATGGTTTCGGGTGCTGGGTAAGGAACGGCGCCATCGTGCCGGAGTATGCTATCGGACAATGCCATTCCTGTTATTTTTTCGTGTCCCAAATCAAATTCCCAAATGATTTTTTCCGAAAAAAAGTGCATCAACGCATGGGTGCGAAACGCCTGCTCCCACAATTCCCAAGTCCAACTCAGGTTATTGATCCAACTGCCCTCGAGGCGTTGGCGTTGTGCTGCCATTGTTTGTTGCAAGGATTTATGCAATACTTGCAGGTTTTTTAGTTCGGATGCAAATTGATTTTTGAGGGCGGATGGAGCGGCTTTCATCTCTTTTCCCTTGGCATCGAGCCATTGAATATCTGCTTTAAAATCTTCTATGCTAATAATGGCGGCGTAATCGCCGATCATTTGTTCTATTTTGCCTTCTTGCAACGAAAAGTCATCTACGTTGCGGCTTTCTAATTCCTGCTCCGATAGTCCTGCTTTTTGGCAATAGCCTGAAATGGCTTTGTCCAATTGTTTTTTAAAACGCGGGTATTTGCATTTGGCGCGCATCAGGGTCAGTTGCGAAAACGCCGAGGCTTGCTCCGATTGCAGAAAAATTTTCAAACCCGTATCGCCCAACCCTCCAGCGCGTGGGCCTTTTCCTGGTACTTTGGTATAAGCGTATTCGATCACCTGCCGTATCATCGCAAAACTTTGGCGATCTGGCGACAGCGACAATGCCCACAGCATGCCTTTTAGGGCTTCCAAACGGCTTTCTTCGTACCAAAGTTCGGTCCGATACGCATGATCCAGTAAATAGAGCAGGGTGCTGACATAGTGCTCCGAGCCTAGTTTTTTTTGCTCGGCAGCCACTTTTGCCAACCATTGCACACCCGGTTTTGCACCTGCGGAATAGGACAATACCAGCGCGGCCAGTGGTTTTATTGCATCGGCATTTTCTATTTTATCAATGACGGTTTCGGTAAAATGCGCGAACCGCATATCGTTTAAAATATCGCTGCCATCGCCACTTTTTCGGGTAGCAACGCGCTCTTTTTTTAATTCTGCCAAACTTTTCAGGTAAGCAGGTGCTTGTTCGCGGGTTGATTTTTCAAAAAAAGACAAATCCGCAGCGGATTCGGGAAAAATATCGGGAAATTCATCGAGCAACCAAGTCGTGACCAAACGCACATGAGTACCGGAAAGGTTGCTACTTGAGCCATAACGACGGGCTTTTTGCATATCCGCACTTTGGCAGGAAAGCCGATATGCACTACCGCTTTGCGCCAATAACAGGTTGATATGGGAACAAAACTCTGTCATGGTGGTACGCAATTCATGGATTTTTCCATCGGGGAAACGCAGTGAATAGTTCATCCACACGTCGTGTTGCCACGAATTATGGGCTATCGCCGATCCGTGTTTTACCGACAATACCTGCACCTCACACACCTGCGAGAGCAGCAGCAGCACATCGTCCACCCATTCCTGAATATTGCGGAAACGCGATTGCGGATGCGCATAATTGTAATCGTTGGCTTCTACGGTTGAGCGGAATCCGCTGTTCATCAATGCTTCTGGGGTAAGGGGGCTGCCAGACAAGGACGGCAGTGCCGCGAAGTGTGCGTCGAGCAGTTTTTGGTATTGATCCAAGACAGGCGATTGGGTGATCCACAACACTATTTCGGATGGCAACTGCGCGTCTTTTTTCTGTTTTTGGGCAATAGTGCGTACCAAATCGCTGTGTGGCGCGCTGGGGAAGCGCATGAGATTAAAAATGTCGTCGTAAGAAAACTCCGGCGTGATGAGTTTTTTTACTGCATTTTTATAAACATCTGAGTATAGGCTAGCATTGACAAAATGGCGGTAAAAAACCAATAAACGGGTGCATTGTACCCGAAAAGCAAGGGGTTTTTGCATCAATTCTTGAAAAGCAGGTAATACCGATGGGTCAAATTTATTGCTTTCTTTCCACTGTTGTGCATTACGAAGAGTATCGCTATGTGCTTGAATGGATGCGATTAAATCGTTTAAGGCTGTTTCTTCCGGGCCATCAAAAGGTAAATCGGCAGAACCAATATGCTGAGCAAAACGTTTTTTCTGTAGGTCTAGCGCGGCTTCAAACTTGGGTTGCCACTCGGATTTGCGTTGACGGAAAGTGTACAATAATTGGTAGCATTCGTCAACGGTTTTAATAGATGGCGTGAGACGCTCTTTTTCGAGTAGCCATTGTTCAAAAATAAATTCAGGATATCTATCAGGTGTGTTCTTTTCTGGTGAATATTGTGTGCCGTAAATAAAATAACTTATATCATGACCCCGAGGTTGATCGTTTCTTAGGCCAAAAACGATCATTTTTTCAACAAAAGTGCGGCGTTCTTGGTCTCCTTCCCACCATTGTGGCATATTGGCCAAACTTCTACCTAAATGGGTCATGGAACTGTGCTCAAGCACCAAGGCATCACCTTCATCGGGGTATTCATCGGTGAAATTGCAGGTTGCAATTTTGGTCATTAAAGGCCGAAAATTACTTTTCTCATAATCTCCAATACACTCCGCCGCTAACAAATCAGTCAAAGCCTCATTGACCATAATGGCCACTTGGGTTTCCGTAGGTACGGTTTTTTTTTCAAAGATTTTGTTTAAAAAACTCATAATATAATGTGTTGGCCGTGTAAGGAGTGTGATTGAAATAGCGTTGCGTTTGTTTTGCTGGAAAGGCAGGACAAAGGTAAAAACATTTTGTTTGTTTATTGTTTTTTTTGAGTGTTTTTTTATAATACTTCCCTCATATTCCCATTTTACATTCAAGTTTAGAAAGGGTACATATTTGCTCTATAAAAATAGTGTTACATACTTGCAAATCTCAAAAAACTGAAAATTTGTGCAATAATGCCTACTTCCTACTTTTTTTCGCCAAAAAAAGGTATCCCCTCAAAAAGCGGGGGTAAACTTATGGAAAAAACATAACTTTGCAAGATGTACGAACAAATA
>JAYUKX010000205.1:0-2003 GCA_043764095.1 Chitinophagales bacterium | reverse complement strand
CCATGTGCAAGCCCACAAAACACACCACCACATAAACAATGCCCAACAAAGTAAGTGCTATATTTTCAAAAGGTGCAGTTTCGTGCTTATCATAAAGTTTCAACAAAAATATACCTGCAAAAGTAGGATATAAATAAAAATAAATATCACTTTTCCAAAAACCAACTTCTACCCCAAAACTCACCACATACAAGCCCGCCCCAAGCAACATTCCATACCATTTCAGAGGACGCTTGCCTGCCTGAATCTGCAAATTGTAAAACTCATCAAGGCACATCATGCAAATAACCCCAAACACAAAACCGTAAGTATAAGCATTATACAACATTCCACCCATCACCAAAAAGAAGCCAGAAAAACCAAAGATTAAGCGATTGCGAAGTTGGTCAGAAGTGTTGTTTGACATAAAATATTATTGACTGAAAATATAAAACCGTGCAAGATTTTGTGTGCCAAGAAATTAAATTACCCTAAAATATACAGCCCAAAGCATAATAATAAAGACAATACAAAAATTGTAGCCTTATTTTTTGTATAATATAGTTGCGAATATAGTTGCTTTTTATGAATAAAACAAAAAAAAAACAGCAAAAGTCTTTGGATAAGACTTTTGCCACAAAAATTGAAGCAGAATTTTTAGCAAGTTATTGCAACCTCAGCAAATAAAAGTGTTGTCATTGCCACACTTCCCTGTACAAACACCTAATATCAGGGCGCAATTTCCCGCTATCGTGCAAGCACAGAGTCCGCGTACCTGTGTATGGCGTTTCGGATGCCTACACGCCATACACAGGTACGCGTTCTCTGCCATACGGCTTCTATCGGGTGCGCGCCATTCGGAACGCACACACACACCTTGCATACACAATGCTGTCCCTGTGGGTGGCTAAATCGAAAGCCACAGAAAGCCCTTTTTGGCCTGCTGCCAAGTTGCGCCGATAGAATTCATTGCTTGCTTGGGCTGTAGAAAAACCAGCATATTGCCTAATTGTCCAAGGCTGAATGACATACATAGAACTGTAAGGCCCACCCAAAAAAGGGGCAATACCTGCAACGTATTTTAACCTTTTCGTCTGCTCGGGCAAAACCGTCTGCTTAGTCCGCAGGTTGGGGTTAAACGGTATGGTTGATAAATCTGGCATCTATAAACTGCTTTGTCATTAATCAAATACGGCTACCATCACTCCATCCGAAGATTTTCGGTTGGGGATATTGAGGCTTCGATCATTCATTTTAATACTGATAGTGGTTGGGGTGGCTGTCGGAAAATAGTAGTCAACACCATTCAAGAATGGAAAACTACCAAATAATCCAACAGGTATTAACTCCGTATTGTTGTCGCCATCGTCGTAAAAAAACCATGCTATGGCAGTTTTTTCAGGAGAAGCATACGCGGGTGTTGATACTAAGGTGTTATTAATCAATAAGGTGTCTTGTGGTTGCACGATGGCTTGGCTAGCAGAAAACACATTTAATACTGATTGGGTATTGTTATTGGGTAGCCCTGCTAAAAGCAAGCCTGCCAAGGATGGCGGTGGTGGAATGGTGCGCAAGTAAACCAAGGGATTCAAATGTATAAATCCTTCACGATAGTAATAAACAGTGCGGGTTCCATTGGGTGGGGTGACTTTGAATTCGTAATTTACGTTTTCAGGCACGTTTTTAGGGCCCCAAAAGCCATCGGCATTCGTCATAAATGTATAGTCTGGAGTGTCGGATAGGCGCATACCGGTGAGGGGATCTACCTGAAATACTTCTACTTTGGCATTCAACTGGGGTTGGTTTTCACCAAAGGTCAATACCTTGCCCGCAATACAAACGGGTGAATGCAACGTAACCTCCAAGGTAGCAGGCGGGCCGCCATGGAAAAAATTATAGACAGCAGCAAATGATTCTTTACTGGTTGCAATCTGGTAATGGTCTTTTCCGGGTATGGAGACATTGACCGCTCCCGGTATATCGGCTCCTGCCGCCACGGCATCATCGGGCGACCAAAGGTTGAG
>JAYUKX010000204.1:0-24808 GCA_043764095.1 Chitinophagales bacterium | reverse complement strand
CAAGGGCGTTTACCGCGAGGTATGGTCTGAAGTAAGCGGGACTACAAAAGGTGGTACGGACGAACAGGAAGTGCATAAAGAGGCACAGTTTGCGGGTCGAGGTAGCACAAGATACCGAAGGCTGGGGTTGCAGTAGTGGCTGTGTAGATGCACCCGGAATCACCGGAAAGCGAAACATCAGACGGGTGGATAAGAGACCGATTACGCTACTGCATTTGGAAATCGTGGAAGAAGCCGCAAAGGCGTTATCGAGCCTTCCGGCAGTTAGGCGTATAAGCCATGCTTGGGCGATGCGTTACGCATGGTCGAGTAAGGGTGGCTGGCGACTATCGTGTAGTCCGGTGATGCGTATGACGGTTACGGAGGAACGCTTAAAGCAACGTGGTTATCAGTCGTTTAAAGATTACTAACATTTTGTACGCAACCTTTAGTACATGGTTACTGAGTTTACCGAAGTATGGTTGCATGAACCGCCGTGTACCAGGTCGGTATGCACGGTGGTGTGAGAGGGCTGGGGCGGCTTTCGCTGCCTCTCCCTACTCGATTATGTGAATTTTATCGTTTTCTTTGAAGTAGTAGCACTTTTGATACCCCCTCAGTAATTTGACAATTTTTAATTATTTTCCTCGATATATTAGTCGTCATCGTCATAGTCATCGGACAATCCATCTCCTTTTCCACTGCTACCATGTCCATCGAATCCATCATCTATTAGTAAAGCACCATCAACCGTATCTAAATCATCAAATGTAATGTCGGTATCATTATCAATCGGATACCAACTATTATCATGTTCAAGTAATTCAACTGTCTTGCTATCCCATTCAACAAATGATTCAATAGATTTCAATATAAAATACCACAGTATTAAGTAACTTATAAAGTTATTTGAATTTATTATTTTTGAATGTATTTCTTCTAACTTTTCTATCCTCTTTTTTAAATAGAGTAGATATTTATCGTCTACAGATTCATGATCTTCCAATTTTTCATCTAAACAAGTTGATAAAGTGGAATAACTTTTAACAAGATTTAATTCAGTAACTAATTGAACTTTTTTAAGTTTTCGTAATTTACTATTCAAGTTTTTAGTGAGCAGTTCTAATTCTGTTACTTCTAATAAAAAGCTATAAATAATTCTGTTTTTGATTGCATGAACTTGCTCTAGTTCGAGCCTGTTATTATTTTTTTTAATTTCGTTATATTGATATTCTAACAATAAAATGGTATCTAGTATTTTAGCCGCTTTTCTTATTTTTACAGAATTTATATATTCTTTAATTAGCTTAAATGCCGAAGCGATTTCAGCTTTTGAGATATGTGTCCGTACTTTATCTAGTTCATTCATAAATTAAACTAAGTAACTTAAAGTGAAAAAAATGAATATTTGTAACCCCAAAATAAAGTTAAAAGATTGAATATCGGAGCTGGCCATATAGGCAAGTATAAGCAATAATGAATTACAAAACAAAGCAATATATTCTCCAGGGTTTAATATTGGTTTATTGTACTTTTCAGGAATTTTACTGCCTTTATATTTATACAACAATGTTAAATATTCTTTTTCATTTAACAATCTCATTTTAAGAGATAATATAATAGGTGTAGCAGAGTATAACAGGAATATAAAAAAAACAGACACATTTTTCCCACTGTGCCCCCTTTTTGCAAACTCTGTATAAGCTATAACTAAAAAAAATGCTCTTATGAGATTTGCAACCTTATATTTGCTATTAGTGTTGTTGAATATTTTAAAGACAACAGCACAAAAAACAATAACTAAAATTATCCAACCTCCATTTCTCTGCCACCATGTGAAGTTTATTTCAATCTGATTGGTATCTATGTCTTTATCAATATCTATCGAATGACTTTTGTTGCCTTTGCGGTCTTTGTAAAGTTTGACATAAATTCCGTTACTTCTTTTTAAATCTGAACCTAAAATTGTCCAAACTTTGTCACAATAATACCAAATATTATTTTGTTCTATTTTTTTTTGAGTATCTATGTGTAAAGATTTTACTTTATAATACTTTCCGAATGGTGCATTCATAAGTAGGAGAAATCCTAAAATTATAGAAATGGTAAATATGCTTATATTTTTCACGACTCAATGTATAATATTTTTTTTTACGATTTGTTTTTTATGAAAAATTGTTTTCTTAACGTATTTTAATGTTTTGATTTCACAGAACTACGGTTTGCCGTCACACCCTCCCAATACCCCTCTATTGAGTGAAACCCCGCTTTGTCACCGTAACTTACTTTGTCGCAAACACTACAAAACAACCCGTTCGAACATGTAAAACGCGCAATAAATATTAATGAAATGTAAATGGGAAAAGCGTATAAAGTGGCCATTGTAATTTGGAAATAATGGGTAAACCATTGAAGTACCTTACAAAGGTATAGGGATATGTTTCATATATGCAAGTGCATTAACAAATAAATCTTATATTTTATTGCACCACTAAGACAAATTCTGCAATTCTACCAATCGTCTATAAACCCCAGCACCTTCCATTAGCCCTTCGTGTGTGCCGCGTTCTACTATTTTCCCTTCGTCCATTACGATAATTTCATCGGCATGTTGAATGGTTGATAAGCGGTGGGCGATTACCAAGGCCGTTCGGTTAACCAATAAGCGATCCAATGCAGATTGCACCAATTGCTCCGATTCGCTGTCCAATGCCGAAGTGGCTTCATCTAAGATCAAAATTGGTGGGTTTTTGAGCAATGCCCGCGCAATGGTCAATCGTTGTCGCTGTCCACCCGATAATTTTGAGCCTCTGTCGCCAATATTGCTATCGTAACCCATTGGCATGGCGATGATAAAATCATGGGCGTTGGCGGCTTTGGCGGCGGCAATTACTTCTTCTTCGGTCGCATTTTGGGCACCAAAAATAATATTGCTGCGCACAGAATCATTGAACAGGATAGCCTCTTGGCTCACAATGCCCATTAAAGCACGCAGGTCATGGGTATTTACTTGACGAATATCTTTACCATCTATCCGTATTTCACCCGAATTAATATCGTGAAAACGTGGCAACAAATCAGCAATTGTGCTTTTCCCTGATCCAGAAGCCCCTACCAACGCGACAATTTTTCCCTGTGGAATTTTGAAACTAATACCGCGTAAGGTGTCTTGTTCTGTATTGTCGTATCGGAAACGGACATTATTAAATTCAATACACGTATTAAAATGGTCGAGCGCAATGGGTGTTTCGGGTTCTTTTATGGAGATCGGCGCATCCAACAAGTGCTGCACCCTTTCCAATGCCCCCATACCTTTGCGAATACTATAAAAAGCACCGGATAAGGATTTAGCAGGTTCAATTACATTATAAAAAGCGTAAAGAAATGTAATAAATGTGGCCGCCGACAATGTACCCGCAAACACCTGTCGAGAACCAAACCACAATAGAATAGATACAACACCAATTCCCAAAAATTCGGATAGGGGAGAGGCTAGGTCTTTTTTTCGGTTAATTTGGTTCATTGCGCGCATATAGTGGCTACTTTCGCGTTCAAAACGGTCATTTTGCCATTGCTCGGCATTAAAACCTTTTAAAATACGCAAACCGCCCAACGTTTCGTCGATCATTGCACCAATTCCTCCGAGGCTGCGTTGTGCTTCTGCCGATTGTCGGCGCAAAGATTGTCCAATCCCGCCTATAATAAGACCAGAAAATACCATCAAAACCAGTACGAATAAGAGCAATTGAGGTGAAACTGCAATCATAAATGCCAAACTACCAATAATCACAATGGGTTCCCGCGCAATAGATTCCACCACGCCAACGATACTCCACTCTATTTCTTGCACATCAGAAGTCATTCGACTCATTAGATCTCCTTTTCGGGTATCGCTAAAATAAGAAAGTGGCAAATCAAGTACTTTTTGCATCATTCTAATGCGCAAATCTTTTACAATACCATTGCGTACTCCAGCAAGGAAATAGAGTGACAAGTACCTAAATAAATTTTTACCCAAAAAAGTGAGTACCAAAAAAATACACACGATCAGGAGCGCGCTCTCCTGACCGTGTGTATGAATCAAATCGGAAAAAAAATGGTTGAGTTTGCCTTCTAAACCCAAAAAAGCATTGGTTTTATTACTGACAGCACTACCATTATTACTATTGAATAGAATTTGTAAAAAAGGCTGTAATACTGGGATACTTACTACCATAAAAACAGACATCAATATGTTGCAGACCAAGGCCAACAACAATAATCGTTTGTAAGGCAAGTAGTAGCGCAGTAATTTACGCATTTTTGAAATCCCAAGTATTCAGGAATCCAGTATGGAAATTACCTTTCCTGAAATCTTCGTTACGCATCAATTTTTGGTGAAATGGCACCGTTGTTTTGATCCCTTCAATCACAAACTCATCCAATGCGCGTTCCATTTTGAGGATTGTTTCCTCGCGGGTACGGGCACGTGTGATCAGTTTAGCGATCATAGAGTCATAGTAAGGTGGAATGGTATAACCAGCATACACGTGGGTATCTACCCGTACACCGTGTCCTTTCGGAGAGTGGAACGAGGTGATTCGGCCAGGGCTAGGACGAAAATCATTGTATGGATCTTCCGCATTGATCCGGCATTCCATGGCAAAAAGTTCTGGAATATAGTTTTTGCCAGAGATTGGAATACCAGCGGCAATCTTGATTTGTTCCTTAATCAGGTCAAAATCAATCACTTCTTCCGTTACGGTATGTTCTACCTGGATCCGCGTATTCATTTCCATGAAATAGAAATTCCGGTGTTTGTCCACCAAAAACTCTACGGTTCCCACGCCTTCATAACTGATGGCTTCGCAGGCTTTAACAGCAGCCATACCCATTTTTTCCCGCAATTCGGGTGTCATAAATGGCGATGGTGACTCCTCCACCAATTTTTGGTGACGACGCTGAATAGAGCAATCGCGCTCCGACATATGGCATGCTTTACCGAATTGATCGCCAGCCACCTGTATTTCAATATGGCGTGGTTCCTCGATATATTTTTCCATATAAATGCCATCATTGGAAAACGAAGCCTTTGCCTCGCGGCGGGCATTATCCCATTGGCTTTCAAACTCGCTTTCTTTCCAAACGATACGCATTCCTTTGCCACCACCACCAGCAGTAGCCTTGAGGATGACTGGGTAGCCAATTTCAGCAGCCAATCCTTTTCCTGATTTGACATCAGTCAGCAGCCCTTCAGTACCCGGAATACAAGGCACTTTTGCGCGTAGCATGGTCTCTTTTGCTGTAATTTTATCACCCATGGAACGGATTTGATCCGGTGTTGGGCCAATAAATTTGATGCCATAATCCTTACAGATTTCAGCAAAACCAGCATTTTCAGCCAAAAAGCCATATCCTGGGTGTATGGCATCGGCATTGGTAATTTCTACCGCCGCCATGATACGAGGAATATTAAGATAACTTTCGGAGGAGGCTGGAGGGCCAATACAAACGGCCTCATCAGCAAATCGAACGTGCAGGCTTTCCGCATCAGCGGTAGAATAAATGGCCACTGTTTTAATGCCCATTTCCTTGCATGTCCGTATAATACGCAGGGCAATTTCCCCGCGATTGGCAATCAGTATTTTTTTAAACATAGATTTGCTTAAATTTCCACTAAAAACAATGGCTGGTCATATTCGACCGGTGTGGCATCTTCAACGAGTACTTTTACGATGCGTCCTTTAATATCGCTTTCGATTTCGTTGAACAATTTCATGGCCTCGATGATGCAAACAGTTGCGCCTGCTTCCACATCGTCCCCGATTTTTACAAATGAAGGCTTATCGGGGCCTGCCGAACGGTAAAAAGTACCTACCATTGGCGATTTAATGACACGCTGGTTACTTGCTGGCGCATCAGGTGTAGTAGGTGCAGCAGCAGGTGGTGGTGGTGCAACTGGTGCCGAAACGGGAGTTGCAACGGGCATTGGTGCCGGTTGAGAATGTACTACGACTGGAGCAACCGAGCCATTATGCTCGCTGCCTTGACGTATTACCAACTTGAAATCACCTTGCTTATAGACAAACTCGGTGATTTTTTGCTTGCTGACCAAGCGAATTAATTCTTGTATCTGATTGAAGTCCATACCCTTCTTAAGGTTGATTAAAGCGATTGGATGAAATATTGAATGGTAAAGGAAAGAAGTTTTTTTTAATTAATTTTGGGAAATTTAATAACACTATAAAAACACCTATAAAAAACAATGAGCCACTACGATAATACGGAGTGGCTCATTTATCCTTAAGACTATAATTTATTATTTCTTTACGCGCTCTATATAGGTACCAGTTGCGGTATCAATTTTAATCAAATCGCCTTCTTCACAGAATAATGGCACACGAACTTCTGATCCGCCTTCAACAGTAGCCGCCTTTAAGGTATTGGTAGCCGTATCGCCACGTACCCCTGGTTCAGTATAAGTGATGAGCAAATTTACCGTGGAGGGCATTTCCGCAGTAAGTGGTATTTCTTTTTCAGCATGAAATAATACATCAACAGTATCGCCTTCTTTGAGGAACTTACCATTTTCGATCATTGCAGTAGAAACTGTAAACTGCTCATAATTCTCTTGGTTCATGAGTACATATCCACCATCTTCCTCGTAAAGGAATTGGAATTTTTGGCGTTCTACACGTACTTCATTGATATTATGCCCACTTTGGAAAGTGTGCTCAAGTACTTTACCCGAAGTTGTACTTTTTAACTTTGTCCAAACTTTACCACTGCCGCGGCCAACCTGAAACTTTTGAAAATCAATGATCTTCATAATATCGTTGTTCAGTTCAATGCAAAGGCCGTTGCGAATATCTGCGGTCGTAGCCATGTTGTATTTTTATCTTCTTTTAATGAAAAATGTTTGCTTCTTCGAAACGGTGTTCTGAAAAGCGGCGCAAAGATAGTACTATTTTCCTTTAACAAATATGGAATTCACAAATTTACCAAAAAATCTTTCACATTACAGGATTGTTGCGACCTTTGCAGCATGTTTTCAACTACACAAAAAATAGGTATCCTTGGTGGAGGGCAATTGGGCAAAATGCTTTGTCTAGCGGCTGCCCCACTCGATTTTAAAACGTATATCCTTGAAAATGATCAAGGATGCCCCGCCGCCACCTACGCCAACGGCACTACGGTTGGTGACTTTAAAAACTATGACGATGTGATGGCTTTTGGCCAAGATAAAGACGTGATAACCATTGAAATTGAGCACGTTAACACGGACGCATTGAAAGATTTAGTGGCAATGGGAAAAATTGTTCACCCGTCTCCATTTGCACTCGAAATCATAAAGGACAAAGGTTTACAAAAACAGTTTTATGCCCAAAATGGTATTCCTACCATGCCTTTTGAATTGTTTGAACACGAATCTGATGTACTAAAAGCGGTAGAAAACGGTCGCCTTGCGTTACCTTTTGTCCAAAAAACAAGGACAGCGGGCTATGATGGCAAAGGTGTTGCCGTAATTCGGAACGAAATGGATTTAACCACCAAATTGCTCCCCGGTGCATGTGTAATAGAGGAATTAGCCGATATGGATTTGGAAATTGCTGTGATTGCCGTCCGTAATGCCAATGATGAAGTTGCCGTTTTTCCTGCCGTCGAAATGGATTTTCATCCAGAGGCCAATCTAGTAGAAATGTTAATTTGCCCTGCTCGGATATCGCCATTAGTAGCAGCACAAGCCGAAGCCTTGGCCGAGCAGGTCATTCGCGCTTTTGATATTTGCGGGTTACTAGCAGTCGAAATGTTTTTGAATAAAAATGGTGCGCTGGTGGTCAACGAGGTGGCTCCCCGCCCACATAATAGCGGCCACCACACCATAGATAGTGCCGTAACCAACCAATTTCAACAACATTTGCGGGCAATTTGTAACCTGCCCCTTGGTGATACGGCTCAAGTCCGCCCAGCAGTAATGCTCAATTTGCTTGGAGAACCCAGCCATAAAGGTGCTGTTCAGTATGAAGGAGCAGCAGCATGTCTTGCCATACCGGGTGTTTATCTACATCTTTACGGTAAAGCAATGACTGCTCCTTACCGGAAAATGGGGCATATCACCATTGTGGACGAAACCGTGAAAATGGCAATCGAAAAAGGAAAAATAGTAAAAGGGCTTTTAAAAGTAAAATCTGCTGAAAATTAATAGACATTATACAACACTAATGCTGTATAATGTCTATTTAACCTTTTCTGAACTTAAGAGCATACCAACACGCTGTAATTTTAAAAGTCCATACCCTCTCCACCGCCGTTCCGCGTATTTTTTCGTTTAAACAATGAAGTGTCAAATTTACCAAAACGATAATTGACGTTTAAGCGGAAAAAACGAGGATCCCGGAGACGCTCACTTTGTTGGATAAACGCCACGTTTTCGGTAAATGACCCATTAATACGCGAACGGAAAATATCATTAGCACTGAGTGTAACAGATAATTTTTTCTTAAGGAATGATTTGCGAATGGAAACATCCATCGACCAAACGGGAATACGGTAGCCTTGCGCACTGCTCGTAGGGGAATCCCGCCAGCCGTGACCGCGATCACCAGAAGTAAAATTGGCCAATGCTGTACGACTTTCATACTCACCTGATACCTGAAATACCCATTCCTTAGGGAAGCGAATATTTAGATTTTCCTTTAAAGACCAACTAAATTGTGTCCTTTTCAACGACGCTTCTACGTTTTCAGCATTCAATACCGAATTAAAAAGATTTACGTTGCTCGTCAGGTCGATTATTTTTACAAATGTGTTTTTAACCGTCAATTCTCCACCATAGGCATAACCAGAATTAGCATTGGCATAAGAGGAAACAATGGCATCGCGGTTTAAAAAGGGATTAAATTCTGAAAACTGGTAACGCGTAATCAGGTTAGTGGCACGCCTATAATAAATTGATGTAAGAAAATTATGACTTTTATTAATAATGTTTTGATACGAAAACTCTAAGGCATTCGTAAATTCAGGTAATAATTCGGGATTACCACGAGACAAAAGCAAGGAGTCTGAAAAATCAGCAAATGGAATCAATTGGAAAAAATTAGGGCGGTTAATACGCCTAGAATAATTCAACTGAATATTATCCTGATCGTTCAATTTGTAGGTGGTAAAAATACTTGGAAACAAAGTAATCGGGTATTGATTCCCAAATTTATCATTCGTTAGCGGTAGTTTACCGTCGTACTTAGAACTTTCTGCACGAACGCCAATTTGGTATCCCCACTTAGCAAACGACTGACTAAATGTGCTGTATGCAGCATAAACTTGATCTAAATAGTTATATTCGTCCGCAAAATTGCTAACGCGGTCGTAATTGCCCGAAATTGGGTTGAGTTGATAATTGGCATTGGTAGAGTTAAATGTCCTAATGGCAGCCCTTGCGCCAGCCTCCCACTTTAATCCTTTGCCGAGTGGAGTAACATAATCGGTCTGAATGGTTATGAATTCATTGCCACTCTTGCCTTCTTGTTTTTGTTGGCTTTTGCGAAAATTAGGTAGGTATGTAGTGGTAAAATCAGAGGTGTTTTCTGATCGAGACCCATTAAAATTAATATCGGCAGTTAATTCACGCCCTTCAGTAGGGAATAATTTTTTATATAAAATTTGGCCACCTGGATTCAAAAAATTACGTTTTGACAATGATAACCGCTCCGAATTGGCTGATCCAGCAATAGCATTTCCCGAATTTAGCGTATCCGTTAGAATTTCCAATAAATCGTTATTGTTGAAACTTCCACTTGTTAAATTTGCTGCAAAAGTAATCGTGTTTCGGTTATTAATGAACCAATCTAATCCGGTGCGAAAGTTAATAAAACGACGATTGTTGATATTATCGCCTTCTTGTAAGACATTCGTTTTCTTTTCTGTAAAGAGGTTGTTACGCAGCGTCTCCGATGTACCGATAGATTTGCGAATATTGACATTTCCGCTCAAAAAAACATTAATTTTGCCTTGTCTTGCATTGATATCGCCCCCTAAATTGGGTTTGCCACGCATATCAATCCCCGCTCGGATATTTCCGTTATAACCCACACGACGTTCTTTTTTCAATACAATATTTACAATACCGGAACTTCCGCCACTCGCATCGTATTTAGCAGATGGATTAGTAATTAATTCCACATTATCAATGGCATCTGCTGGAATTTGGTCGAGACTTAGGTTGGTAGGGCGGCCATCAATAAATATTTGTGGGGCAGCATTGCGCAGGGTGAGGTTACCATCAATATCAACGGATAATGACGGTACATTTCTTAGGGCATCTTCGGCATTGCCACCGGTGGCGACCAAATTTTTGTCCACCTTAAATACTTTTTTATCTAAGGCCAGTGAAAATCCGCCTGCTTGTCCCACTATTTCTGCTTCTTTTAGCATTACACTAGAAGGTGTTATTTTGATATTACCTAAATCTTTATCCGTTTTTGATAGATCAGGTTTTCCTTGGCCTTCACCACGTTTGAATCCAAACGTAACTTTAGACTCATAAGGCTCATAACCAAGGCAAGAAATTTTTAGAGTAAATTCACCCATTACAGGCAAATTTTCCAAACTAAATTCACCATTATCACCAGTAAGTTGTCCGCCAATAATGGCTTGTTTGCGTGTTTTTTGTACAGTATCAAACTGCATACCGATCAGTTGTACCGAGCAGTATTCCGCACCTTTTCCGGTGGTTGCATCTACAATTTTGCCATAAAAACGGCCAAATTTCATATCGGCCGCACCTCCGCCCCAATTACCGCCACCACCACCTGGGCGTTGAGCGTTCAAAGTGGACAAAACAGAAAGAAGAGCAAACAGAAGGAGTAATAATTTATTCATGCTTTTAAAGAAAATAATGCTCCACCTCAGACCTAAAGCGGAGTTGAATGCAAGGATTTAATATGATGGGTGTCATTACAACAAGCCAACAAGACACGAATAATTAATGTATCAGGCAAAGTAATATCGACAGAAGTGTAACAAACTTCTGCATACGGAGTTCAATGTATGCGCTTTTTTTAAGTTAAATTTAGAGTTTATTTAGTTTTCCTTCTTCTCCAAAATTCTTTTTAGAAGCTTTGTTGTATGCAAGAGCCGCTTCTTCGGCAGTATCGTACATACCAAGGTGCACTGCTTTTCCCTCAATAGATATAACCGCTCTATACCTTAAATGCTCCCGATAAACACCGGTATAGCCAGTAGCACTTTTGGTTTTTCTCAACCGGCTTACCGACGAGCGTTCTCGATAAACAATATTATCCAGCCTACAGTCCAATTTGTCGCCATTTTTGGAACTGACCACTTGTTTTTCACCTTTATTCTCTTGCCTTGTCTTTATATAGTGTTCAGCAATCAATTTGTGTAAATAAATGGTCTCCGTCTTGTTGGATCCGTCGCTTTTACGCCACACTTTTTGAAACACGGCACAGCCGCTGGAGTGAAGCCTCAGATTCTCCAATAGTTTTATGTCAGAATATCGAGGATCTGTACTCAACCACTCGTAAACATGATCATCTAACCTCACAAAATCATCAGCGTTTTTAAGTTTTACTTTAAAAATCATTACATTCTAGGTGTATTTATAACAGGTATATCAGACTTATCTTTACTTTTGGCGGTGCGAAGTTAAGTACAATATCACGAACAAGTGAAAAAAAGTTCACCATAAATTTTTAATCTTTATTCCAACTAATTTTTGATGCAAAATGTACCCATTTTCTCTCCTTTTCTGGATAGACGACCTAAAGAAGTTTTTAGTTGCAGCGTGGTTGAAATTGTTGAGATACTTATCCAACAATATGGAGCGGATGTCTATGCTGCGTTTGACTACGAAAGTACTGTACCCTCTGCGCTCCAAAATTCCTATAACACTGATTGGCTAAAATTAGCAAATTGTGTAGGAATCAATGTACGAACGATTGGTAGTTTTTGGAATATTTTGCCCTATTCATTTACGTTACCTTCTGCTCAAAATGCGATTCATATCTTGCCCATTTGGGAACCAGGGGTAGTGGCCAGCCTTTATGGAATGTCTTCTTGGAATATTAATCCAGCGTTTTATTCCGAAGCACTGGCGCAAGTATTCCCAGATTTAAATACAGTAGAGAAACAGTTAAAAGTAGTCATCAATCTATTGCATTTAACGGGTAGGGTAGTGGGTATGGATGTGGTGCCACATACAGACCGTTATGCCGAGCAAGTATTGGCTAATCCTAGTTTTTTTGAATGGTTGCAACGGAAAGATGATCAGATCATTAATCACGATGGTAATTTATATGAAACAGCAGCAGCCTTGATCTTTGAAGCACTCCAACAAATGGGCAGTGCTGACCCCACACTACCATTACCAGCAACTGCTGATGTTTTTTTTAGGCATTGGAAAGAATCAGATCGGTTGGTCGCCTTATTTGGTGCGGTGCATGATTATAACGGAAGGCTAGAGCGGAGAAAAACAATTATTCAATGGCTATACGACAATGGTTTTGAGACCGTTCCCGCCACCATGGCACCACCATACCGAGGCATAGAGGTAGATCCAAATCCTGCAGCCATCGTTATTGACGAAGAAGGTCGGCTTTGGCGCGATTACCGAATTATTCACACCCAACCGATGTCAAGGGTGTTTGGCCCGTTAGCCCGCTACCGCATATACGAATCTAAAGATCATAATGCCAATTGGGCGTTAGATTTTGAGCAACCCGTAAAAGAGGCGTGGGACTACGTTTGTACATATTATAATAGTATCGCTGAAAAATATAATTTTGATTTTATGCGTGGAGATATGTCCCACGTCCAAATGCGCCCCGATGGTGTGCCTGCTCAACCAGATGCATACTATGATTTACTAGGCGCTGTTAAAACAAAAGTCTTGCACAATAAACCATATTTTGGATATTTTGCAGAGAGTTTTATGGCGGCACCGGGTGAAATGGCATTTGGTGACGAATACGATCATTTGGAGGCATCTTTGGCTGATACGACATTGGGCGACCTGCAATCAGAACCAATGGGAACTACTTTTTTTGTCAAGGAATTTGCTCGTTATGTAAAGGTGTCACAAACCAGAAAATTTATGCCCAACTTCACCATTATGACTGCGGATAAAGACGATCCTCGTTTTGACCAGTTTTATTTAGATGGTAATGAAATACGTTATTTTATTGGTCTTTTTTTTGATGGCATGCCCTCGTATATGGCTTTAGGTTTCGAATGCCGAGATCCGCACCCTCAGCCAGTAGCCAATGAGTATTACACCAAACTCTATGTTTTCCAGTTACAACAAGGTGCTAAGGCAACGCACGGCCCTTACCAGTGGGGAAATAATATGGATCTGTACCATAATTTAGTACGGCAAAAAATGATACACAACCAACTTTTTAGTAGTGCTGTGCGTCATAGTAGTAATTGGGTACTTGAGCCAGATGCAAACGGTGAACGGAAGTATATTATTTGGACAACCAATAATTACCTTTTCGTGGCGAATATGGATACCAAGGCTTCTAGTAGTGAAATAAACCTCAATGAATATGGATTTGGAGGCACAACCACTATTCTTTTTTCTACAAAGTGGGCATTAATTCCACCTTCCAAACTGGAAAATGGAAAATTAATATTAGAACAAGGTGAAGGTTTGATACTAGATATACCCTGATAAACGTATATTTGCGGCAAAATGTTAAATTTGTCTAAATTTGGCACAACATTTGAACGTCCTAATTCGTTAAATTTAAATCATTTAAACTTTATTCATACTATGAAAAATTGGCAAAAAATTCTTGCTGTTGTTTTGGTAGCAGCATTGTTCATCCTTGAGTCTTGCAACCGCGGCTATGGTTGCCCTGGCGCAGACCTATAAATCTTTTTGGAAATGAATTGGAAAGCATTAGATAATAGTAGTCAAATTGATGAGATCTTGGAGCGATCCAAGGTTGTCCCTTGTGCGATTTTTAAGCATAGTACAAGTTGTAATATTAGTGCAATGGCTAAATATAGATTGGAGGACGATTGGGATTTTGAACCAACCGCTCTTGAACCGTATTTGCTGGACTTGCTTTCGCATAGGGCAATATCGAACCAATTGGCCGAAGTTTTTCAGGTGCACCACGAATCACCCCAAGTTTTATTGATTGTTAACGGTGAATGTATTTTTGATACTTCACACTTAGATATATCAGTCAGTGAACTCCAAGAAGCACTTGTCGTTGAAGGGAAATTTTAATGATCTGCTAAAAAACAGGATTTAAAACACCTCTTTCGTACTTTTTTTCAAACGCATTCGTAATTTTGCCCTGCAAATTATGAATGCGTTTTTTTTTGCCCCTTAGTCCCCCAATGTTCTTAACTCAAAACTAATATGCCTGTACATCGCAATAAAGAAATTATACTCAAAGAAGTCCTCACTATCTTCTCCACCCACTTAGAGAGTTCGGGTCAAAGGAAAACACCTGAAAGATATGCCATTTTAGAGGAAATATACAGTCGCACCGACCATTTCGATGCAGAAGCACTGTATATTCACATGAAAAACAGAAACTATCGGGTAAGTCGAGCCACGGTGTATAATACACTTGAATTGTTGGTTTCTTGCGATTTGGTAAAAAAACACCAGTTTGGTAAAAACCTAGCCCAATATGAAAAATCCTACGGTAACAAACAGCACGACCATGTAATATGCGCTAATTGTTCCAAAGTGGTAGAGTTTTGCGATCCACGCGTACAACAAATTAAGGATATGATTGGAGAATTACTCAATTTTCAAATAACACACCATTCGCTCAATCTATACGGTATTTGCGGCTCTTGCCAAAAAGAGATGGAATTTGGTATTGTACGGCATCAGCCGAAGCATGATGATGAGCCGGGGTGGGGCGATTAAGATAAATTTGTTAACGATGGTAATTTTTTTTAAAAAAAACAATTTTTATTCTACCTTTGCTCGTTATTTTTTTAATCCCTATTCATGAAAAGGTTGGCTTCCCACATTGGGTTTCCCTCCTCCTTATTTTATTTATAATGTAAATTTTATCGTCTATGCCTCAAAAGGGTGTGGATTTGATTGTATAATCTTAAGTCAAATTATGAAAAAATTACAACTTATTTCCTTTTTATTCGCTTTTATTATCTGTATTTGTGGTACATATAAAATTTCAGCGCAAAGTCAATTTAGTGATTTGAATTCTTTTGCTTGGAAAGAAAAAAGTATTGCGTTAGAAACTATTTTACAACTACAACAGCGCAGCAATGATCAACTTAGCACGAGTACCTCAGTGCGTCCGGCAGGCTCATTAGAGTTTTCTCAAGTCCTTAACAAAAAGGTCTATGATAAAATTAATTCTGGAATTGCAATTCCGGTCTCTATTGAAGAAGGTTTTAATGAATCATCTATTGTTGTTGACAATGATTTGTTGTTAAAAACAATTTCAGTTGATGACCGACAATCGGTAGTTGCTTTACTAATAGAAGCACTCTTGCGAAATTAATTTTATCTATTTTTTATAACATAAAAATAGTCTTGTAGTTTGTTACAAGAATAGACTTTTTACTTTAATATTTATTCCATTTTTATACTATTATTTTTCTCATGAAAATATTGTACATCATCTCTAAACTTAAGCAAAGGGCTTTACTTATTGGCGTTGTAACTTTTACAGTTTTGAACATAATTTCCGCTCAAAATGTAACAGTCAACCCAGGTGCGGGTTCGTATCCCACACTAAAAGATGCCTTTGATGCGATCAATGCAGGTACCCATACGGGTGCTGTGACCGTATCCATTGTAGGGAATACCACTGAAACTGCTTCCGCTGTGCTTAATGCAAGTGGTACGGGACTGGCAAGTTATACGGCAATCACGATTTCACCGAGTGGTGGAGCGCGCACTGTGAGCGGTTCCATAGTAGGAGCACCATTGGTGGACTTGAATGGTGCAGATAATGTAACGTTCAATGGTTCTGGAAAGCAACTGACACTGAATAATACCAGTGCACTTGGTACGGCCAGCACGTCAACACTTCGATTTATTAATGATGCTACCAATAACTCTGTGAATGCGTGTATCCTTTTGGGCGCGGCTTCATTTGCAGATGGCACAACGACTACGAGTTTGATCAATCTAGGTGGTACAGTGTATTTTGCTACGGCTACTCCCACCACGGGAACTGGTAACGACAATAATACCATAACGGGTTGTGACATAAGTGCTTCTTCTCCTACTACACTGCCCAATCGTGCTGTGTTTGGTTTGGGCACTACAACAGCCGCTACCAATTTCAATAGTAATATTACCATAACGGGTTGTGAAATATCGGATTATTTCTCAGCAACCACAGTAAGTAATGGTATTGCTATCATGGGTGGTAATACGGATTGGACGATAACAAACAATAAGTTTTTCCAAACAGCAGCGCGGACGCAAACAACCAATGCTTTTCATAATATTATTGCCATTAATAACCTGACGGCCAACAATATGCAGATTACAGGAAATTCCTTCGGGTATGCGACCAATATAAGTACAGGCAACTATACCTTGATATTTAATGGAGCAACTGCGTCAAATGCTAGATTTAGGGCTATTCGCATTGACGCGCTTGGCTCTACCACGGCTTCAACGGTATCGAATAATACCGTTTCGAATTTTTCTATTACTGGTACAATATCTGGCCAATCGTTATCGACTTCTGCCGTTATCGCGTTTCACCTCTTGGACGGTTTAATTACTGGAACAGAAAACAATACGATTAAAGACTTTACAATATCTTCAAATTCTACTGCCGTGGTTGGTTTTATGGGGATTTATTTCTTTGCTACAGATGCACCTTATGCGGTAAACAATAATATTATTAGGAACATTAGCGTGTCCAATACGTCCACTTCGGGTGCTGAGATTCGGGGTATTCAATTCAATGGTACTACTGGGGCTGCCACTGTTACCAACAATATTATAGGTGGTGTAGGCACGCCTCTTTCTGTTTCTACTAATACTGGTACAACAGGACAAGTATTCGGAATGATTTTGGCGGGGAATGTGTTTAACCTTACGAACAATTCAATAACAAACCTTACCTCTAATACGGCCAATATAGGTACGGGTTCAGGTTCTTCTGTACTTGGTATGCAGTTGAACGGAGGTGCTAATGCGGTTATATCCCAGAATATCATACATTCCTTATCCAATACAAATGCAACGGCAGCTGTATCGGTAACAGGCATGCACACTGCCGGCGGTACTTCGCTTATGACAGTTAGTCGCAATATTATACATTCATTGAGTATTGTGAGTACGAGTGCAACGGCTGTGATGACAGGAATCAGCGTAGGTGCTGGTACGGTGAATTATCAAAATAATATGATCCGCTTGGGAATTGATGCATCGGGTGCTAGCCTTACCAATGGTTTTGCTATCAACGGTATCAATGAACTTGGAGGAACTAATAATTTCTACCATAATAGTGTTTATATTGGCGGAACAGGCGTTGCAACTGGCCCAAACACAACCTTTACGTTTGCATTCAATAGTGCAGTTACAGTAAATATCCGTAATTACCAGAATAATATTTTCTTCAATGCACGTTCTAACGGAGCGTCATTGAACCAACACTATGCTATCCAAACAGGAAGCGTAGGAGGAATGACCACCAATTTCAACGATTTGATTGCTACAGGCACAGGTGGTTTTGTTGGGCGATTTGCTGCGATTGACCGGTTGACATTGGCCGACTGGCAAACTGCTACAACACAGGATGCCAACAGTATCAGTGCCAATCCTAATTATATAAACCCTACTGGTACATCTGCAACTGTTGATTTGCACGTGGCTGCACCTACGCCGATAGAAAGCGTAGGAACTCCAATTACTGCTGTAACGGACGATTACGATGGCCAATCGCGTGCTGCCAATTCTCCAGTAGATATTGGGGCAGATGCAGGAAATTTCATTTCCTACCCGATTATCGGTTACACACCCATAATCAATCAATGCTTTGGATCTTCGGCAGTTACGCTGACTACTACCATTACAGATGTTGATGGCGTACCAACTACCGGCTTGGGTTTGCCCGTATTATATTGGCGCATCAATGCAGGTGCTTATACTCCTGTAACAGCCACCTTTGGAGGCGGCAGCAGTTATACCTTTGCCTTTGGCGCAGGAGCACCCAATCAGAGTACTATATCATACTATATTGTAGCACAAGATAATCTTGGCAATGTAGGGTCGTCACCTGCATTGGGGGCTACTGGTTTTACCATAAACCCTCCTGCTGCAGTGACTCCACCTACGTTTCCATCTACGTATGCTGTGAGTACTTTGAGCGGTACTTATACAGTTGGTGTTGGTGGCAACTTCACGACAGTTTCTGCGGCAGCAAATGCCTATAGTAACAGTTGCTTATCTGGCCCGGTTTTGTTCAGCCTGACGGATGCTACGTATCCAAGTGAAACATTTCCGATTATAATAAACTCAAATCCGGCTGCGTCGGCAACAAATACACTAACGATCAAGCCTACTGTTCCAACCACCATTAGTGGTTCAACGACTAGTACCATAATCCAAATCAATGGTGGAGATTATATCACTATTGATGGTTCAGTTGGAAATACGGTCAACTCAATTTGTCCGCGTGTGACAGCTACCCGCGATTTGACAATTCAAAACACCAATACGACTGCATTTACGGCGGTTGTGTGGTTGAATGCCATCACGGCAGCACCTACCAATGGTGTTACAAACTGTACCGTTAAAAACTGTATCGTCATCGGCGGATCTAATGTGAATACGGCTGCAGGTATTGGTATCGGAGCCCTTCCATTGATAAGCGGTGGTATTGATAATGATTTTAATCGCATTGAAAATAACGAGATTCGTTTGTGCCGTTTCGGTATTTATGTGTCTGGCCAAAATGCACTTAATAAAGATGAAGGTAATGCTATCAATCTAAATCTTTTGACATCTGCTGCTCCCAATAATATTGGCGAAGGTGGTATTTTTAGTGCTTTCCAAAATAACGTAACCGTGAGTGCCAATGAAGTTGGCAATATTATCAGTACTTCCCCTGATGCTTATGGAATTAACCTAGGTTTTGGTGTATCAAATGGCTTTACCGCAACTACTTTAGGTATTGTAGATGCTATTGGTAATGCAAATATTACATTAAATAAAATTGGCGTTGTTACAAATAGTGGTACCAATTCAGCGATTGGTATAGCTATGTCAAATACTATTACAGGAAGCACCCAGTTAATTGCTAACAATACCATTTCAGGTGTTGCTGCGAATGGTACTGCATCCGATTTTGCTGGGGGGATATGGTTAAATGGTGGAACAGGGACAACTAATGTACTGAATAATACGGTTCTTATGCAAGGTGTGCAACCTGGTGCTTCATCGGGTTCCACAACGTCAACAGGATTTGGAGTCATTGCATTATCGCCTGCCTTAACGATAAGAAACAATATTTTCGTCAATACCCAAGTCGGCGGTACAGCAGGTACAACAACGCGTTATTCCGCTATTTCTTTAGGCTTTGCTTCGCCTTATACAGGTTTAATTTCTAATAATAATAACCTATTCTCTGCCGGTGCAGGGCCAGGTACTTATACGACAGGTATAACTGGTGGTGTTGTGGCGGGTACTTCTCGTCTTACTTTAGCCGATTGGCAGACAGAGACTGGTCAGGATGCTAATTCTAAAAATGTTAACGCAGTATTTGTTTCGGCAACCGATCTACATCTAGTTGCTGGTGATCCAATTAACGCTACCTTGCTATGTGGTGGTACTCAAACTACCCTGACTACGGATATTGATTGCCAAAACAGGAAAGTAACACCAACCATAGGTGCGGACGAAGTACCTGTAACCATTCCAGCGGCTATTGCCATTGTAGAAACATCTGGCACAACACCCAACGATGGGGTTCTTTGTACAGGTGCTTCCGCTACACTAACCGCTTCTGGAGGTACTACATATCTATGGAGTACTACTCAAACCACTGCGGCTATTAGTGTTTCTACTGCTGGTACTTATACCGTAACTGTAACTGACGCAAGCGGATGTGCAACTGCCACATCTGTGGTTATTGTAGTAAATCCACTCCCATCTGCTGCGATTGCAGTTACCGAAACTTCGGGTACTGCTAACGACGGCATCTTATGTGCTGATGCTAGCGCAACCTTAACGGCAAGCGGTGGTACTATATACTCATGGTCAACTGGGGCAACAACTGCTGCTATTTCGGTTACTACTTCAGGTATCTATACCGTAGTAGTTTCTAATGCCAATGGTTGTTCTGCAAGCACATCAACAACAATAACAGTAAATCCATTACCCACACCAGCGATTGCTGTTGTGGAGACTTCGGGTGCTGCTATCAACGATGGTATCATCTGTTCGGGTGCAAGTGTAAGTTTGACTGCCAGTGGTGGTACTTCTTATGCTTGGTCAACAGGCGCAACAAGTGCAACTATTTCTGTTACTACAGCAGGTACATTTACCGTGGTAGTCACTAACGCAAACGGCTGTTCGGCATCTACATCAACAACTGTTGTAGTGAACCAAAACCCAACGCCTGTTATCACGGGAGTTAGTACTGTTTGTGTGGGTAATCCAGTAAATTTAACCGTAAATGGAGGTACTTCATACCTTTGGGGTACAAATGCTACAACTCAGAGTATTACTTTGGCTATGCCTGGTGCCCCATCTGTAATTGGAGTTACAGTAACAGACGGTAATGGCTGTACGGGTAGCACCTCACAGGCTTTAACACCACTATTGTTGCCTACTATCTCTGGCGTATTGGCAGAGCCAACAACGTGTGTGAGCGCTGATGGAGGTATTAATATATCCGTTTTTGGAACGGTATCTAGTTATGCTTGGACTACATCCGGTACAGGTAGCATACCTGCTGGACAGGCAGGCAATGAAGATTTAACTGGTCTTACTGCTGGCACCTACACCGTTTTAGTGACAGGAACAAATGGTTGTACATCAAGTGCTAATTATACTTTGGGTATTCCTGGTGGTTGTACGATTTGTCCAACGATTGGAGCCGTAACGGTATCTTCACCGACATGTTCTAATACCACCTCCACATTAAGTGCGACAGGTCTTACGAGCATGGGTAATACATTTGGTATTTCATTTGTTCGCTTTGCTGCTGCAACTGCTACACCATATACAGGGGGAACAGTTTTGGCGACAGTAAGTAATGGCGCTTTGACAGGCGGCGGTTCTACTGCAACGGCTACTGCAACCCTTGCAACTGGTGCTTATGTAATATATGCGATATTAACACCATTACCAGCGGATGCGGGTTGTCGTCCATCGGCTGCTGCGTCGGATACAGTGTTTACTCCAACTGCTGCGATTGCGGTTGTAGAAACATCGGGTGTAGCAAATAACGATGGTATTCTATGTTCAGGTGCATCCGCAACCTTAACGGCAAGTGGTGGTTTTGGATATGCATGGAACACAGGTGCGACAACAGCCTCCATTTCGGTGACAACAGCCGGTACTTATACCGTTGTTGTGACGAGTGACGGTGGTTGTACGGCCACTGCAACAACTACCATCACAGTGAACCCATTGCCAACACCTGCGATAGGCGTAGTGGAGACCTCTGGCGTAATACCGAATGATGGTGTGCTTTGTCAGGGAGCAAGTGCAACCCTTACTGCTTCTGGTGGCACCTCTTACGCATGGAGTACGAATGCAACAACAGCCTCCATTTCGGTAACAACAGCCGGTACATATTCGGTAGTTGTTACGAACGCCAATGGTTGTTCAAGTTCGACATCAGTAGTAATAACGGTTAATCCGCTACCGACCCCAGCGATATCCATTGCTGAAACATCAGGAACTGCCTCAAACGACGGGACAATTTGCGCTGGTTCAAGTGCAACCCTGACGGCTTCTGGCGGAACATCATACCTATGGAGTACCAATGCAACGACCGTATCAATTTCAGTAACAACAGCCGGTACTTATACAGTTGTTGTGACGAATGCGAACGGTTGTTCGGCTTCTACCTCAGTAGTAATTACGGTAAATCCATTACCAACGCCCGCGATTGCAGTAGCAGAAACCTCTGGTGTTGCAAATAATGACGGCGCAATATGCGCTGGTGCCAGCGCGAGCCTAACGGCAAGCGGCGGTACAAGTTATGCTTGGTCAACAACAGCAACAACTGCTGGAATATCTGTCACCCCTGTTGCAACGACAACATATACAGTTACAGTAACGAACGCCAATGGCTGCTCAGTAACAGCTACTAGGACAATTACAGTTAACCCCCTACCAACCTCGTTTACAGTAACAGGAGGTGGTGCTCGTTGTACAACAGACAGCGGTGCTCCGGTAGGTTTATCAGGATCAGAGTCTGGAGTATCTTACCAGTTACAACTCAATGGTAACAACGTAGGTGCTCCTGTAGCAGGAACCGGCGCAGCGATTAATTTCCCTCTTCAAGGTGCAACAGGTGCTTATACAGTAGTTGCTACCAACACAAGTACGGGTTGTAGTGTAGCATTTGCGGGTTCAGTTACGATTACAACAGTAACATGTGCGCCAGTTATAAGTGATCCATGTGTATGTTTGAACAACGCAACCACTTTGAGCAATGGTCAATTTGGTGAAGTAATAACAGTTAATGCTCCTGCTGGTCAAACGTGGGTAGTATCTGCGGTAACAGGATTGTTTTCCAACCTTAGCCTAGCACCACCGTCTGCACCTACACCAATCACAGTAGGTACAGTATTGGTTGCATCTGGTACAACATACACCCTCAATGGTCGCCATATCGACGAACTAGGTTATACCTTATCGGTAACAAACAATCGTGGTACAACCCTTACGATTGGCAATGCCTGTCAGTATCCAAATCCATCGATTACGACGGATCTTACCGTTCCATTCTGTTTATATTCCGACCCAATTAACTTGGTAGGTAACCCAGGAGATGCTAATATCGTATCACAAGGCTTTACGGTAAATGGTGTTGCTGCAACGCAGTTTAATCCGGGCGCAGGTCTTGGCGCCTATGTTATTGTTTACACCGTAAATGGTGGTGTACCCAAGGCAAGTGGTGCGAATGATCCAGGTTGTATCCAAACGGTATCAAGAATAGTCCAAGTAGTACCAACCTCAGCGAATATCTCCTGTAACAATTTTGTTCAAGTTTCTTTGGACAGCGATTGTTCGGTAGAAATTACACCTGATATGGTATTGGAAGGTAATGCTGCATGTTATGACGATTATGAAGTGAAGATCACAGGTCAAACTGGTGTTCCGAACTATGGTAGTACATTAACAGGCGCAAATATCGGTCAAACACTAAAAGTGACAGTCAAGCACCTGATCAGCGGCAATACTTGCTGGGGTAATATCAAAGTAGAAGACAAATTGGCACCAACAATAGTATGTACCAATTTCAATATTTCTTGCGCTGAGACGAATGTTACACCATCCTATTTGTCAGGTACACTAGGTATTGCTGCTGCGAATCCAGTAGCGACAGATAATTGTAGCAGTGTAACGCAGACTTATACAGATGTATGGACAGATCTGGATTGCCCAGCGTCACCAACTGCTGGTAATATTACAGGCAGGATCGTTCGTACTTGGGTAGCAACGGATGCGAGTGGCAACTCTGTTACGTGTACGCAAACCATTAATATCATTGGAGCACGTATATTTGATGTAAACTTCCCAGCGGACGCCATATTAAACTGTGCAGTTAATGTAAACACCAGCCCTGCTGCTACTGGCACACCATTTATTACATTTAATTATCCGTCAGGCCCACGTAATTACAGTATCTGGCCTGGCTCTAATTACTGCGAGTTACAAACAGCATTTGTAGATCAAGAAATACCTGTTTGCGACGGAACGTACAAAATCCTTCGCACATGGACGGCGTATGATTGGTGTACACCAACGTCACCATTCCCTCCGACAACCAACCCAGCGTACTACGTACAGTTGGTAAAAGTAGTGGATGGCACAGGCCCAGTATTTGCGTGTCCTGATGCCTTGACGGTATCGACCAATACAAACAACTGTTGTTCTGTTGTTGATTTACCCAATGTAGTGATTACGGACAACTGCTCTAGGATCAATAGTATTACAGCACAGATTACCGGAATTGATCCATACAATGGTTCTGTAATCGGCACATTTGAAGTTGGAGGGGTATTACAAAACTTCCCTGGCAACAACCTATGGACATCTGATACGTTGGGCAACTGGGGCTTTACACCATGTTTGCCAATCGGTACCCATATCGTACGCTATACAGCAAAGGATGATTGTGGTAATGAGTCATCATGTACGTTCAACCTTACCGTAGCCGATTTGGATCCACCAACAGTGGTATCAGAAGAGTTTACTCAAGTATCGCTAGGTATTGATGGTTTTGTATTTGTAAATGCATCATCATTTGATAATGGCTCATTTGACAATTGCGGCCCTGTTTACTTCAAGGCTCGCCGTATGGATGCCAATCCAATCCAGACCAATACATTATTCCACGATCAGGTGAAATTTGGTTGTTCTGATATAGGAGACACGATCACAGTGGTGTTCCGTGTATATGACGTTGATCCAGGAGCAGGTTCAAAAGAACTTGATTTCCTTGAAGGTCACTATAATGACGTTATGGTACAGGTTTTTGTTGAAGACAAGATCAAACCAACATGTTTGGTACCTGCAAACGTAAGTGTTACATGTGAAGCATTTGATCCATCCTTGTGGGCTTATGGCCAACCACAAACTGCTGACAACTGTTCTAACCCAACAGTAACAGGTACATTGGTGTTG
>JAYUKX010000203.1:0-84003 GCA_043764095.1 Chitinophagales bacterium | reverse complement strand
TCTTCTCCCAATATCATTGAAAGTAGTTCCCTCGCTATTTCTATATCTTCTAAAAGATACTTGAATACGACATCATATATTGGGTTTGCTATTATCATGTTTTTCTAATTCTACGACAAAAGTACGGCTTTTTTTACTTTTGTGGTTGTCTTTTTTGTTTTAACAAACAATTAGTTTATTGTATTTTTAATGTCAACAGGATCATCTGTACTGTTTACCGCAGCGTTGAGGTTTGATGCAAAATAGGCATAGGAATGAAATTTAATAAATTAATATTTCAAATTGAATAATATTAAATGCTAAACGTCCAATTTTAAATGTTAATTTGTTTAAGTACCAATGAATTGCAATTGTTAAAACCGCGTAAACAACTCCGTAAACTCTTCTTTTTTAATCCTCGAAACAGGAATATTGACTTTGTTGGGCATCACTACATAGCCACCATCGCCACGGATATAACTACGAATATTGCGCATATTGACCAAAAATTGCTTGTGGATTCTAAAAAAATCACCGCCAGAAAGCATTTCCTCTACATCCCCTAATGTCTTGGTAATCAAGTACATTTCACCCGTGGAAAGAAAAAATTTGGTATAACTACTATCCGACTCACAATACATAACATCGGCAATTTCCACAAAAGTGTAGCCATGTGCATAAGGCAGGGCTATTCTATCGAACCGCTTAGCATCGGGCGCGTACAACTGCTGGCGCAGGAGGTCTATTTGTATTTTATCTACCCTTTGTTTTTCGGCGGCTTTGTCCACCGCTTTACGGAGTTCGTCGGGATTAACGGGTTTGAGCAAATAATCAATGGCACTATACCGAAATGCCTTGACCGCAAACCGATCATAAGCCGTAGAAAAAATAAGCGAAAACGCAATATCGCCCAGTTCTTCTAACAACTGAAACCCATTCAAAACGGGCATTTCAATATCCAAAAACACCAAATCTGGTTTTTGGGCGCGTATTGCAGACAGCCCTTTTACAGGATCGGTGTATTTGCCTGCTACCGCTACTTCGGGGCAGATTTCCATCAGCGTAAGGTGCAGTGCTTCTACGGCATCGGGTTCATCGTCAATAATAATGGCTTTCATAAATGTGTATTTTATAATGGAATTTCCATCACGACCCGTGTACCCATAGCATTACCATAGGCATCGATCAGGTCAATTGTTTCAGAAAAAGCGAGTTTTCCAGTTGCTTTTAGGCGTTCAGCAGTAATTTTTTGGCCTAGACTTTTTTTAGTGAGTGCACTTTTGCTTTCTGCTTCGGCGGCAACGGCTCGGCCCACACCATTGTCTTCTACCTCAATTCGGAGCAATGTTTCTTGGGGTTGGGTTATTTTTACTATGATTTTACCGCCAGTTTCGCGGTGCATTAAACCATGCCATATCGCGTTTTCGACATGTGGCTGGATGAGCATACCGGGAATTTGGACAAATGTTGTATCAATTTCGGGATCAATCTCTAACGCATATTGTAGTTTTTCTTTAAACCGCAGACTTTCTATATCCACATACAATTGCAGTGCATCCAGATCGCGGGCAAGGGTAATTTTTTCAGTTCGGCTGTTTTCCAGTACCAGCCGCAACAGACTACTAAATTTTTGGAGGTATTTGGCAGCAGTATCCGTATCGCGTTCTTTGGTATAACGATAGATGCTATTGAGGCAATTAAAGATAAAATGCGGGTTGATTTGGGCGCGGAGATTGGCGAGTTCTAGTTCCGTTCGGCGGCGTTGCTGGCGTTGTCGATAATTGTAAAAAACAAAACCTGCGGCACCCAAAAGTCCTAGAAAAAGCAGGGCAAATATCCATTTTTGTTGTTTATTTTCGGCATCTCGGAGGGTGAGTTCCATCTCTTGCTCTGCTTTAATGACCACTTGTTTTTTAGCAAACTCGTGGTTCATTTCGATTTGGGTTAGTTTTTTGGTATTTTCCTCATTAAACATTGAATCGCGCGTTTCGACAAAGCGTTTGTAAAAATTCAATGCGTTTTGTGGTTGGTGGAGGCGTTCGGCCACTTGATAAAGCCCATAGTAAGCATCGGCTTTACTGGTTAAATTAGTGGCTTGTTGGGCAGCCTCGCTGAAACATTGTTGTGCTTCGTTGATCCTGCCCAATTTCAAAAAACATTCCCCACGCAGGTTCATTCCATATACCAAATGTTCGCCCACATTACCCATGAGGGTTCGTTCCATTTCGTATGCTTTGAGCAGCCATTTTAGTTGTGTTGTATAGTCCTTTTTTAGCCCATTGATGGTGGCAAGGTTATAGTACATTTGGGTTTTATTGAATTTCTTGTGGTTGTTTTCAATAAAATGATAAGCGCGCAGGGTGTATATTTCGGCACTATCCACTTGTTGGGCATTTGCAAAAATAATCCCAATAGAAAGATTGGCCATACTGATAGATTCCGAATCCCGTAAGACCTGCCCTGCCTGTAAAAACATTTTCCCCCATTCCAATGATTTATCTTTTATATCCAAGTAACCGTAACAATCGCTTATGTTGCGACATGCTTCGGTGTACATCCTTTGATTGCCACTTTTTCTAATCATATCAGCGGCAATAACGAGGGTATCAATGGCTTCTTGGTACCGTTCTTCGCCCATGTACGTCCCACCGATTCGATAAATGGCCATCGCTTCGTATTTTGCCCAACCGCTTTTTTGCGCTAATGCCAAAGCCTTGTACAAATAAGAACGCGCCATATCGATCTTGCCTTTTTTCATTGTGTTGGTACCTATGCCTATTAATACACTCAAAATCAATTGATTGTCCTTTTTTTGCTCGGCATAAGGCAGAATACTTTGGTACAACGCCAACGCACTATCTATCCGCATCTTTACGGAATAAGCACCGGCTTGGCGATCTATGGCATACGCCCTACCCGATTCAAAACCCAGCGACTCCGCCAGCGATCGGGCGGTTTTGGCGGTTTCCAGCGCCTGAGCCATATTCAAATTTGCGCTGTAAGCATCCGCCAATGCAATCAATAAACGCACCTGTTGGGTATCTTGTTGGGCGGTTTTGACCAAAAGGGTGAGCGAATCAATAGCGCGGGTTTGGCCATAAACCATCTTGGCGCAATTAGGCGCAAACAAAAGTAATATTAAAAAGAGGTGCCGCATTTTCGGGTAACCACGTTATTGTAGTAGCAATAAAGGTAACGCGATCTTCTAGAAATGCTGTATTTTTTTTAAGGAATGGTGAAATTGGGGTGTTGAATGGGGATTTATTATTTCAGATATTTAGTTTTCGGCGGATAATGGACATTTTCATACGCTCCCCCCTTCCCCCGTTCACCCAATATTTTTCACCGATCATTAGAAACTTTAAACGACGTTGCTGCCACCACCTCCATCTTGCTTCAAAATTCAATACAAATCGACATAAATTTCAACAAAAACTAAAATGCCCAAGAAATATACAGCAATATGTCTTCAGAACAATAATGCACAAATCCAGTTCACATTTGCTTTTCCAGTTGCATCAAGTACGGAACATTTAAGAAAAGTATTCATTTTATTAAAAAACTTGAGTTTTTATACTTAATTCATACATTTGCCAAGCCTTTAATCTATTATACACTTTAAAAACGCATGAAACCAGCAACGTACTTAACCAACTTAACGCCACTCCGCGGCATTGCGGCATTATTAACCGTTATTTTCCACTGCGGCCTGATGATTGGCACACTCGTCAACCCCGAACAATCGCTCATCATGGGCAGGTTATACCTTATGGTTGATTTTTTCTTTATCCTCAGCGGGTTTATTATGCTACACGTATATGGGCAAGGATTTTCGGAGAAAATAACGACTACGGCATTCAAACAATTTACCATAGCACGCTTTGCAAGGGTGTATCCACTGCACTTCTTTACGCTTGTTTATACGATTATATTGTTTGCAATAACGGCATCACTAGGCATACCGTCTGTACCCGTCTTACAAGTTGAAAACAGTGGCTATTCCATCATCACCAACCTTTTATTACTCCAATCCATGAACCTGCACCACTGGTTTTCGTGGGTACATGCTTCGTGGTCGATCAGTACAGAATGGTGGATGTATATGCTATTTCCGTTTTTGGTACGCCCATTTATGCAACTGAGTAGTGCGGGCAGAGGTGCTGTAGCCTTCTTCTGTTTTGTGGGTTATGTTGGTATCATGTATTTTATTATTCCGTTAGTAAGTAACCCGCCAGAAATCCCATTTGTACATATTGATCCGTCATCAATGTCTATTAATCTTGGTTACCAATACGGCATATTGCGTTGTTTTTTTGGTTTTGTACTGGGTATGATGATGTATTTGGGATACCAGGAGTCGTGGGGCAAATCGTGGTTGGCTAATGGATACACCTTGTTGGGTCTTACCTTAGGCTTGGGTATTTGTCTTCATTTTGGCGTTGCCGATGTATTTACGGTGATCTTTTTCCCACTTATTTTATTATCCGCGGCTTATGGAAGTACTGGAATGAACGCCTTTTTAGGCTCAAAACCGCTCCAAAGGCTTGGGGATTGGTCTTTTTCGATCTATTTAACACATCAACCATTAATGTACACCATTGGTGCCATTATGGCCTACCGGAGTATGGACCCAACACAATCTGCACCATCGGGGCCACCGCCACCGTCGGATATAAGTACTAATTGGTTGATAACATCTGCCGTTATTGGCCTAGTGCTTATCGTGTCCTATTTGACGTATCGTTTTGTCGAAAAACCAGCAAGGCATTGGATCAATTCAAAAGCGGGGTAATCCACATTATTGGAGCAAATACACCCAGTTTCACCGTTCACCCGTTGTTTTTCACCGATGGTTAGAAACCTTGATGAAATGGATCGTTATTTCCTCAAATTTGTACTAAAATACAACAAAATATGAAACAGCTATCAATAATGATTCCCTTTATCATGCTTTGCTTTTTTGCAGCATGCCAAAAAGCAAGCACGGACACACCAGCAGATCTTTTCGACGGTAAAAAACTCGAAGGAAAATGGTATCCTGTTACTACTACCATTAAATTGAAATACGAAAATGGTAAGGAACAAAATGTCACCGTAGCAGGTGAACCCGACCAATATTTGGAATTCAAGTATGTCAAAAAGGTAGGCAGTAAATCAGAAGGCACTTTTTCGAGTGCAAATACGGGTACTGTTTCCACTGGAAAATGGGAGTTCCAACAGGACAAAGGAGATTTGGACATTACCTATACTTCTATTAGCCCTAATCTTTTCCAGTACCGAAAAGTAGATGAATTGGACGGCCAAAAACTCATTATGAGTGCCGACGACAATATGGTAAAACTCTTTTACGAGGTAAATGACTTAAATATAGATGCCACCAATAAAGTAGTTGGAGGGAGTATTTTTGAAGAATACAAACGATAATACCATGCTCAAATTCATTTTCCGAATCCTTTTCTTTGGCCTTGGCCTCTATACCACTTATACTTTTGGTCGCGAAGCCTTCGAGCCTATCCTGCAACGCATGACGGGTACAACGGTAGAAGGCCGTATTTCTGGCTTTTTAGCAGGGCGCAATTCGCCTTCGGTGCAACTTGAACCAACAGGAGTACGGAAAGGAAAAACACGTGCCCGAAGACCCGTTTTTATGTACCCCACGGCACCCAATGCTGCTGATAGTTTGGAAGGCAGGAGCAGTATTGGCGGTATGGTGATGTTTGGCAACTACGCATTGCATGAACGCGTTACCGTGGTTTTTGATACAGGAAAACCAGAAAACGCGCATATCCTTGGAGTACAACTGATCTTAATGTCGCTACTGGTCACATTGCTCGGTTTATATATGCTTCGGATTGGATTGTTGGGAAAATTGGATTGAACCCCACCCCAAAAAAAACACTAATTTTCAACTAATTAACACATATTCTTCTAATGAAAAACCTTATCGCTATCGCATTCGTGCTGGCCACCAATTGCTATGCACAAGCCGCCTCTTGGTACGTGGCCACCAATGGCAACGACAATAACGCTGGCACACTTGCAAACCCTTTTAAAACCCTCACAGCGGCAATTGAAGGCGCAAACCCGGGTGATGATATTCTATTGCGCGGTGGAAATTACCAAAGTAACGAAATCCGCATCAATAAAAGTGACTTGCACATCAAATCGTATCCCGGCGAATGGGCTGTTATTACCGCTATCACCAATGTAGAGGATGTGAGTGCTTGCCTTTGGTACAACGAACCCGAAACCAATGGTGGCTCGCTGGAGCGGCTCGAAATTATAGGTGGCTATTATTACGCCATTAAATTTGAAACCAATTGGGATTGGGACAATTCCGTTCCCTTCAATCTAAGACGCGGTGTAAGCAATGTAACCGTGAAAGATTGTAATATCCACCACAGCGGCCGCGATGGTATCAAACTCACGCCTGCTTGCGCCAATATTACCATCTTGAATTGCGAAATTCATCATACTGGTGCTGGCCCGGGCGCGCTTATCGATCTCAACGCGGAGGGTATTGATAATGTAAATGCGCCAAACTTGACTGTTCGCAATTGCCATATCCACGATATTGCCACCACAGGTCTTTATGTAAAAGGAGGAGGTAAAAACTGTGTTATTGATGGAAATTTGATAGAAAACTGCGGCGAAGGTGGTATTTATCTAGGTTTTTACACCGATGCCGAATGGTTTGACACCAATGCCAATCCCACCTATTTTGAGAATGTCAATGGATTGGTGATGAACAACCTGATCATTAATACCCAACATGCTGGTATCGGACTTTGGGGCGCAAAAGATGCACAGGTGTATAATAATACGGTGATTAATGGCGGTCAGGCAGAACACGCTGGATTATTTTTCAATACCACCGATGTATGGTTAGACGACAATAATTCAGCACGGGTCGGTAGCGAAAATGTGCGTATCCAAAATAATATTTTTGTACAAGCAGCATCTCAAAATTTGGCGCTCGTGCGCGTACGCGAAAACGCACTCAAGGGCAACAATGTCATTGACAACAATATCTATTACGACCCGAATGGCGCAGTATTTATGGACGATAACCTTGATTGGCAGGATTGGTCACTATCTCAATGGAAGGCGCAGACATTCCGCGACCTGCATAGTTTTGATACTGACCCAAAATTGGACGCAAATTACCACCTGCTCTCTGGCAGTCCGTGCATCAATACAGGTGTAAATCTTACGGTAGTCAACCACGATATTGATAACCATTTGCGTACAGACGGTGCTAATGATATAGGTGCTGATGAATTTGGAACAGTATCCGGTATATATGGGCCATCCCAAATGGCCGATTTTGAGGTAAAAGTGCTTGGAAATCCAGTGATTGGCGATCGGCTTGTTTTTGAAGTATCCGCACCAAGCAAAGCAAAAACCGTTGTTCAAATGATCGGATTAGACGGAAAACTATTGTTATCATCTCAAATTACGATAGAACAGGGTAAAAACACGTTTTCCATGGACGTACCTACTTTAAGCAATACCGATTTTGTATTGCGGGTAGGTAATGTGTCAACAATAGTGGTGCGGTAATTGAAACCAATACTTTAACATTTAAAATTAAGCGTTTAAAATTTAACATTGATTAATTATATAATTTTAAATTTTAAACGCTTAATTTTAAATGTTAAATTTCTTCTACGATCACCTCTTCATTATTTCTTCCGATACAACACTGCCCTACCCCACTCGGAAGTAAATACCCGATTATATCCTTTTTCCAATTGGGCAAATATTTCCTGCGTATAAGGATGCGCTTTATAGGTATCATTGTACCCAACCATCAATACATAATCCAAATTTTGCTGCGTTCGGCGGTTATAATCCAACATATCCGCTCGCGGCGGGCGATGGTCAAAATTGATACCGTCTTTGTCTGTCTGTTGGTACATATCGGTATTCCAGCGTGCAATAACCGGAAAATAGGCATAATGCGTTTCATAATTATCCGAAATAACCACACTCCGATCAATACCCAAATAGCAATCCACATGCGTAAACAGCCATATTCCATTGTTGATTTGTTTGCCTTGCGGCGTATGACCAGTCCAGTCGTAGTTCAAGGTAAGCAAAGTAGAACGATCGGCAATATATGGTGCACAACTCCGAATTTCGCTGGCATAATCTGAGGCATTCCGATGAATCGGCAACCGAGCAGCCAAAAAGCCAATGGTTAATACCAAGGCGGCCAACTGGGTGGATAGTTTTGCCCAAGCAGGAAATGAAGCGGTTGCCATACTAAAAAGCAACGCCGGATATAAAATAATACCTATCCGAAGTGGCACCTCCAAACCGCCCGAAATACTACTGGGCGGACGTACCACGGTATAAACCACTAAAAGAACAAACAAAAACAAACCATCTGCCGTCTGCCATTTTCGCGTTTTTAGTCGCAAAAAGAGCGCGCCAAGCAACAAAACAGCACATACAATGGCCGTTGCAGTGGCTAAATCCCGCTCCGTAGAGTTCATCGTTCGCAAAGACGTGAGCCGCGCAATATTCTCTAATGTACCACGAAGATCAAATTCGGATTTTTCCGAACTCCAATCCCTTCGGAAAATAAATTCTGCGAATAAAATCAAGGAAGGCAATGCACTCAATGCCAAACTGCTAGTCCGCGCATAAAAAAGCCCAAAACTAGACCGAAAACCATCCCGCGCCCCTTCTATCCCCAAAAGCCCAAGTAGCATGGCGAACATCATAATGCCTGCATAAGTAAAACCCATTGGATGCGCCGAATACATCAAAAGCATCAGGCCTGCTATTTTTAGGAGTGTGGCCGTTCGGAAATCATCGCGGTTGGCCCACCAATAACCCACCGTCCAAAACCACAGCGGAATACTGAGTGAATTATTCAAAAAACCCGCCATCAAAAGCCGATGGTAAATAAACAACAAACCAATACTACTGATGAATTTAGCGGCTGGATTAATCTGCGCCACAAAATAGCGAAAACCTAAGCCAAACCCAAGTACATAAATTGTAAAAAAGATTTTTTCGGCCCAATCCGAACCAAATATACCCAATAATGGCGCAGTGAGCAGATTAAACAACCAATTGGGTTCAAAATTGGTATTTAAATAATAAAACGGCTTGTAAAACGCGTGAGCATCCGAATGGCTCCAATCCAGCAGAATTTTGGAATTATACAAATGACAAGGCCCATCGCCTGTTACAAAATAATCAACAGACCATATTGGCACAAGCCATAAGGCAAGTATTACATAGAAGAAAATGGGTTCTGACTTGTTGATGTTTTTTAGCATATCTTGGGCAAAGATAGATATTTCATTGGTACAATGCTCTTTTGGGTATTGAACCACAAAAAAAGCGGTTGAAAATTGAGCCGCTGAAAATTATTATTTTCAGTTGCCCAATCCTCAACCGCTGTATATTTTTGAAACTAAAAAGATATTAGACATTAGACGAAATCAGGGTCGTAATGCTGTACAATATTATTTAAATTCCAAATTCTTTTTTGATCTGCTCCACCGCATCAAGGCGTTCCCAAGTAAAGGTTTCTACTTGGTGTGGCTCATTGTTTTTACCCAACAAAACCGTTTTCATTGCTGGAGTGCGGCCAAAGTGGCCATACGCTGCGGTTTCGCTGAAAATCGGGTTTTTCAAACCAAAACGCTTTACAATAGCAGACGGACGCAAGTCGAACAATTTCATCAATCGTTGTGCCAATTCACCATCGGATAACCCTTTGATTTTACAAGAATTATACGTGTTCACAAATAAACCTACTGGTTGTGCCACACCAATAGCGTACGCTACTTGTACCAATGCTTGGTCGCAAAGACCCGCAGCCACCAAGTTTTTAGCGATATGGCGCGTAGCATAAGCCGCAGAACGATCCACTTTTGAGGGATCTTTTCCACTGAACGCTCCACCACCGTGCGCACCTTTACCACCATAAGTATCTACGATGATTTTACGACCAGTAAGACCAGTATCACCGTGCGGCCCACCGATAACAAATTTGCCAGTTGGGTTGATAAAATACGTAATATCAGGATTGAACAAACGCTGAATACGCGTTGGCAATAATTTTTTTACCCGTGGAATCAAAACGCGCTGAATATCGGCGGCAATTTTTACCTGATCCACATTTTCGTCGTGCTGTGTACTGATCACAATCGCATCAATACGTTTTGGCTGATGGCGATCGTTGTACTCTATGGTTACCTGGCTTTTGGCATCGGGGCGGAGGTATTTCATTACTTTGCCTTCTTTGCGGATAGCAGCCAGTTCGCGGAGCAACAAGTGCGACAAATCCAATGCCAATGGCATATAATTATCGGTTTCGTTGGTCGCATAACCAAACATCATACCTTGGTCACCCGCACCTTGGTTATCCTCATCTTTACCCACATCCACACCTTGTGCAATATCTGCACTTTGTTCATGGATTGCATTGAGGATACCGCAACTTTTGGATTCAAATTGGTATTCCGCTTTGGTATAACCGATGCGCTCAATGGTGCGCCTAGTAACGTCTTGTACATCAACGTAAGCAGAAGACCGCACCTCGCCTGCTACCACAACCAAACCAGTTGTTACTAATGTTTCGCAAGCGACCTTAGAATTGGGGTCTTGGCGAAGAAACTCATCTAAAATGGCATCGCTGATCTGATCAGCCACTTTGTCCGGATGGCCTTCGGACACAGACTCTGACGTGAATAAATAAGGCATTTATAAATTTATATTTTAAAATTAGTCTAACAAGGAACGATAAAACAATAACTTATCATTTTGGGCTGATTTCTTTCCGCTCATACGGCCTATCTTTTCGTTTAAATAGCCCCACTATTCGCACAAAAAGATACTTGTCTGAGCAAAAATTAATCTACCCCAAAATGACAACTTATTGTTTTATCGTTCCAAAAGAGCCGCAAAGGTATTTTTTATTTGGCAAAAAATATAGTATTTTCTAAAAATCTACCCTTAAGCGTAAATTTAACCTTCGGCTCGTTAGATAATTTGGAATGGCATATTGGGTATTGTAAACGGTTTTTATCCAAGTATTGGACGCTTCATTTGCCACCTGCATTAGGTTGAAAACTTCCAAACTGATCCAAGTATTGCGGGTAAAACGCAAAATATGACGCGGCTTTTTCTCTAACCAAGCCTTATTCCACAACAACAATCCAAAGCCAATGTCCACGCGGTGATATGGTTTGAAACGGTAAGTATTGCGGTAAACAGTGTTATTACCCGCCAAGCCAAAGGGTAAACCACTACCAACCGTCAAGTTGATATGTGTTTTAAAGTTTTTATTCCGCTTCAAATTATCTTGAAAAAACATCGACATGGTGAAAAATCGATCTGTTGGCCTTGGCACATCTTTTACGTTCACGCCGTCCAATTGGCCACGGGTACGCACTTTGTGTTGAACATTATACAATTGCTCGCGCGTACGTAGGAGGGAGAAATTGACCCAACTTTCGGCACCCGGCACAAATTCGCCGTTCAAGCGTACGTCTAGCCCTGTTGCATAACCCTTTGAATTGTTTTCGCCCGCGTACCGCACCCGCACATTGTCGAGGTCGTAGGAGACCAAATCCCACATTTTTTTGTAGTAAATTTCGCTAATTAAGCGCATTTTGGTGGGTCTTCTTTTACCCCAAAGAAAATCGTAGGTAAATCCGGCTACAAAATGTGCGCTTTTTTGAGCACCTACATTGGTATTAACTACACCTGTTATTTTGCGCAATTCGCGATAAAAAGGCTGTTGATAATACAACCCCGAAGCCAATCTGTACGATAAATCTTTTTTGGTGTTCAAGGGTTTGTACAAAAATTGGGCGCGCGGCGTTACAAACCAATCCCCATTCAGATCCCAATAAGCCCCCCGTACGCCGGCGGTGGCTTGCATTTCGCGCACGCCTTCTTTACGCCACGTCCAAGTATCTTGGAAAAAAGCGGTAAAGCGGTTACTTTGTAAATTATTGCGGGTTTTTAATACATTTCTGACCAATAGAACGGTGGTATCATAAGGAATAGAATACAAAGCCGAGTCGAGGCGTTCCCATTCGTTAATTTTATCGGTAATGACTTCATTTTGCCATTTGGCCGACCATTGTAAAAAATGGCTACGTACCAAGTTTTCGTCGCGATTATCGTTTTGCAATTCGATACCGCCTTTATATTCCAAATTGGTGACATCGGCGGTGAGGTAATTGCGTACCCAAGTTTGTTGCGTACCTGTTCCTAATACATTAATGATTTCGCCAAAATTATCGGCACCAAGGTTACTTTCTATTTCACCCAAAAGATAATAACCCAAAATATCAAAACGTTCATTTTCCTGACTGCGCCATTTTGAAGTCAAAAACTTATGATAAATCGGATTTTTATCGCGATCAGGCAAATAAGTAAGCGAAACGCCCCCCATTGCTTGGGTAAAATCATCCACTTCCTGCCCTTCAAATGCGGTGCGGATTTGTAGGGCAAAATCAATCAATCCAAAAGCCCTTGCCAATGATGTAGGTTTAAATGAATACACCGATCGGTTAAAATTACCAATGACCCCAATTTGCCAATCTTTGTTAATATCATAAGTGATATAGGTCTGAAAATCGGTAAAATCGGGTACATATTCGCCTTTTACATCCAAACTTCCTAACAACAAACGTGTTGTTTTGTACCGCGCTCCCGCTAAATAACGCAGGGTGCGGTAACCACCTTTCTTTGGTTTCCAACTCCCTTCCATGTGTCCCGAAGCACCCAATAAACTACCACTTACCGAGGCGCGTGTACTATCGGGGCGTTTGTACTTAATATCGAGTACAGAAGATAATTTATCTCCGTATTTGGCCTGAAAACCACCGGAAGAAAACGACAAATCACGCACCAAATCAATATTAGGAAAAGTAAGACCCTCCTGCTGGCCAGCCCGGATCAATTGTGGTCGATATATTTCGAAGTCATTGACATATACGAGATTTTCGTCGTAATTACCGCCACGCACTTGGTATTGCGAGGTCAATTCACCGCCGGCTCCTGTATTGAGTCCCAAGGCAATATGGGGCAGTATGCTCTCTAAATTGCCTGTTGTACTGGGCAGCATTTTGAGGTCTTCCATCTTTTTTTCTTTTACCATACCACCATCGTCCAAACGTCGTTCGGTGATGGTCACTTCCAAATTACTTTGGTTGGCTGCCATCGCTACATCCAATACAAAACGTGCACCGGCTGTCAATGGCAGTACATCGTAACTGGTTTCTTTGTAAGCCAATCGCCTAAATCCTAGTGTAATACGTTGATTGGCAGGAACTTGGATGGAAAAATTGCCGCGTTCGTCGCTACTTACCCCCTTACCCCCTCTAATAAATATGTTTGCAAATTCGAGTGGTTCACCACCAACAGCATCGGTAACGCGACCGGAAACAATAGCAGTTTGTGCAACGATAACTGTAGAAAGTAGGGAAAAGAATGTAATGGTAAAAAAACGAAACATTATAAGTGAAATGATTAGAGATGAGCAATGAATGGATACGATGTCCTAAATTGTGCTTTTATTTGCACCCGCAAAGGTAACTGATAGAATTGATAAAAACATATAGCAATACAATGATCTGGAAGCAGCCCATTCAACTCGAATTACTCAATAAACGCAATGAAGACACCCTAAACGAGGTATTTGGGGTCGTTTATACCGAAATTGGCGACGATTACTTAGTGGCCACTATGCCTGTTAATAACAAAAATGTACAGCCTTTCCGTATTTTACACGGCGGTGCTAATGTTTGTTTGGCAGAATCATTGGGCAGTATTGCCAGTACACTCTGTATTGAAGACCTGAGCAAACAAATGGCGGTTGGTATTGAAGTAAATGCGAACCACTTGAGGAGTGTAAAAGAAGGCGGTATGGTGACTGCTACTTGTCGCCCTGTTCGGATTGGCCGCACGATCCATGTTTGGAATATTGAGATAAAAGACCAAAATGAGCAAATGACGTGTATTTCCCGCCTCACTGTCGGTATTGTTGACAGAAGATGAGTAACTTTGCGGGGTGTTATACAATTACTAATTCCCTGTTATAACTTTTTGATATTCGATATCCTGCCATCGTACACATAGGTACGACGCAACAAACATCGTACATATAAGTGCGACGCAACAAACATCGCACACATGAGTGCGACGCAACATTTTAACTATTTAAATGCAACAAAAATTACGTTTTCTCGCCTTCGTAGCCCTTTTATTCGGGCTATCTCAAACCTCTTTTGCTCAAAATTCCAATATGCAACTCCGTTCCTCCATTACATTCCCCGGGCAAACCTTGGCGAATGTATGCGGCTGGACTTCGCCCGACGGCAAAGAGTATGCTCTAGTTGGTGCGTCCAAGGGTTTGGTCATTGTTGATATTACCAATCCCGATGCACCAGTACAAATCGTTCAAATTCCAGGGCCCGACAACCTTTGGAAAGAGATCAAAACCTATTCCCATTATGCTTATGTTACTTCCGAAGGTGGCGGTGGTGTGCAAATCGTCGATCTAAATGGTTTGCCTAGCGCTAACTTAACTTATCAGAATTATACAGGTACTGGTGAAATAGAAGGACAAATGGGCGCAATTCATGCGCTTCATATTGATGTAACCAAAGGTTATTTATATACATATGGTGGTAATTTTAGCCACGCTATGGTACACGACTTAAATGTGGATCCCTATAATCCTACTTATGTTGGTAAATTTGACCAATTGGGGTATATCCACGATGGTTATGCCGACAATGACACCTTGTATTCCTGCCATATTTATACAGGTTTATTAGCGATAGTGGACATGAGGATCAAATCTGCTCCTGTTTTACTTGGAACGGTTCAAACACCAGGTAAGTTTACCCATAATGCTTGGATACATTCCGATCGCAAGCATATTTTTACGACAGACGAGACAACACCTTCTTTTCTTACCAGTTATGACATTAGTGACCCCACCGACATAAAAGAACTGGATCGTTTTTCTATTGATAATGGTAATGGCTCTTATGGACATAACACACACATTATCAATGATTACGCAGTTACATCATGGTACACAGGTGGCGTTGTAATTACAGATATGCACCGCCCTGCTAATATTGTAAAAGTAGGTCATTACGATACTTGGGCTGGCTCAGGTGCTACTTTCGACGGGTGCTGGGGTGCTTTCCCATATTTCCCATCGGGTAATATCATAGCGAGTAATATTGAAAATCCGGCTCAATTGTTTGTAATTTCTCCTACTTACAAGCGTGCTTGTTATTTAGAAGGTATTGTACGCAATGGCTGTAATAATCAACCATTGAAAGGGGCTAGTGTGCAGATCGTAGGTGGCGAAGCACCTGTAGAACTCACTAATAATCAAGGTTTGTTGAAAACAGGACAAGTAACACCGGGTACTTTTTCTGTCATAATTTCCGAAACTGGATATGTAAGCCAAACGATTACTGTTACTTTAACCACTGCCGAAGTGACTCCTTTTGATATTACATTGCAACCAATAAGTAGTACAACTGTAACAGGAACGGTGACCGATGCTGGCACCAACCTTCCCATAAGTGGTATTCCTGTCACGCTTTCCAATAGCAACCAGACCTATAACTTTACCAGTAATGCCAGTGGTCAATTTTCCGGATCTTGCATTTTGGGAGGTACTTATACTGTTTCTGGTGGCAAATGGGGGTATATTTCTAACGCACAAACAGTTACAATCAATAGTAATACAGACCTTAATATAAAACTAAGCAAAGGCTATTACGACGATTTTAACTTGGATTATGGCTGGGCAACCGAGGCTACTTCCCCAACAGGTATTTGGGAACGTGGCGAACCAGTAGGAACAACAAATGGCGGTAATCTTTCTAACCCAGATTTTGATGTCACTACCGATAGTGGCGACCAATGCTATGTAACCGGTAATGGCGGCGGACAAGCAGGTTCCGATGATGTGGACAATGGGTATTCTAGGCTGATTAGCCCAGCAATGGATCTTTCAGGCGCACAAGATGCCATTTTGAAATTTGATTACTGGTTCTTTAATGGTGGTGGACAAGGCACACCAAATGACCGCTTCGAGTTAACCGTAACAAATGGCAGCCAAACGGCTACTGTTTTAACTCAAACCACACCTGCTTCACAATGGAGAAATTCGGGAAATATACACCTAAAAGACTACATTACTTTGACTAATGAAGTACGCGTATCCTTTACGGCTTATGATGATGACCCAGGACATTTAGTAGAAGGTGGCGTAGATCAATTCTCTGTTATTCCCGTAACTGTTGGAACGCTTGAATTGGACAATAACGCCTCTATAACTGCTGCTCCTAATCCATCCAAAGCCGGTTTTGTGCTACAATACAACTGGCCAAACCAAACGACTACAATGCTCGAAGTGCGTAATATTTTAGGCCAAGTAGTAGAAACACGCAATATTGTAGGTGAAAATGGTACTATTAATTTGGGACAGAACTGGACACCAGGTGTTTATACCGCTACCCTACTTACTGGTACACAGCAAAGTAAAGTATTGCGTTTGGTTAAGCAATAAATAAGATCGATGCTTAATATTAACTAGATATATCGCTGCTGGATTACACTAATAAATAAATGTGTAATCCAGCGCGGTAACCCTATTGACGTTTCTTTAACGCCCCCACTACACAACTGACGGGTGATTAATTACGTTCTTTGCGTCAAAATTGATACATACACAAATAGATACTATGCAGCAACTACTTTCATTTGTTTTCCTTTTGACTTTTGCGACCGCTTCACTTTCGGCTCAAAAAGCCGCTACACCCGAAAAATCGGATCCACAGGCCAAAAAAGTCTTAGACAAAGTACGTAAAAAATACGAATCCTATAAAACAATCGACGCCGCTTTTAGCCTAAGCATCGAATTACCCGGTCAACCTAAACAAACACAAAAAGGCACTATTAGCCAAGAAGGAGATAAATTCCGCTTGGAAATGGACGACCAAATTATCGCCAGCGATGGTAAATCCACTTGGGTATATCTCAAGAAAAACAAAGAAATTCAAATCAGTAATACCGACCCGAAAGACATATCCGACAACGGATTTATGACACCTAAAGATTTGCTCAAACGCTACGAAAAAGGTGATTTTATCTATGCAATTACCGAAAAAATAACCGAAAACAAGGTAGTCCTTACTCAAATAGAGTTCAAACCCAAAGATAAAAAGTCAGAATATTCCAAACTCCGCCTCAGTATCGACGAAAAAACAAACGCTATCAAAAGCATAAAAGCATTTTCGAAAGACGGCGGTCGTTATACATTTAGTGTAACCTCACTGAAAACCAACCAACCATTTGTTACTGGTCATTTTTCATTAGACCCAAAAAAATATTCAGGCGTAAAAGTGGTTGATCTTCGGGAATAGGGTGATATTTGCGGCATGCGTAATTTTATACTTTTCGTCATTGCTGCAATATTTTGCACGACCACTTTACAGGCACAATATGCCATTGGTCACCGTTCATTTTCGTTTACAGATCCGGCACGTGCCAATCGTATTGTAACAGGAGAGGCGTATTATCCAGCCACAATTGCGGGGGATAATACGCCTTTTGTTGTTGGTGAATTTCCCCTGCTCGTATTTGGCCATGGTTTTCTCATGCCTTGGTCGGAATACTCGGTTTGGTGGGAGCATTTAGTCCCCAATGGTTATATCATGGTTTTTCCACGTACAGAAGGGGGTATTTCGCCCAATCATGGCAATTTTGGTGGCGATTTGTCCTTTTTAGTAACCCAATTCAACCTCGAAGATAACAATATAAGTTCGCCTTATTACCAGCATTTGAGTGGAAGAAACGCTGTAATGGGGCATTCGATGGGCGGTGGTTGCACTTATTTGGCTGGCCCTCAAAACACTTCAATCCATACTTTATTGACCTTTGCAGCCGCCGAAACGAACCCATCCGCTATCGCAGCAGCAGCAAATAGCACGATTCCTACCTTAACAGTAGCAGGTTCCGCAGATTGTGTAGTTACAGCCAATGGTGGCCCTGATGATATTTATGCCGCTTTGCCCATTACAAAGTATAAAGCATTTATCAATATTACAGGTGCTAGTCATTGCAATTTTGGTATCAATACGCCTTTTGCGGCTTGTGATATTGGCGAAACTTGCAACAGTGGTATTCCAAAAGCAACGCAGCATACGCTTATGTTTCAGGCAACTGATCCTTGGTTGGCCTATTTTCTGAAAAACGATTGCCCCTCTTGGAATACTTTTTACACACATTTAACGACATCCAATACACATAATTATTTACAAGGTGGGCCTTTGCCACTTGCCACACCTGTCATTACACAATCAGGGAATATACTCACGGCTATAGGCACAGGGACATATACCTACAAATGGTACAGAGATAATTTACTAATCAGCGGTGCAAACAGCATGACCTATACCATGACCCAAACTGGCACCTATAAAGTAGAAATCACCAACAATGTTCCTTGCACAGCCACTTCTGCTAATTTTGTTGTTACTGTGTTGCCTTTGGAATTATTGGATTTTAAAGTGATGGCTATCAACGGTTCCGAAATAACATGGAATTGGGCTACTACACAGGAGAAAAACACAAGCCATTTTGACTTGCAAATTTCCAAAAATGGCATTGATTATCAAACACTTACTACTATTTCTGCGAAAAATGAGATCCCTCAATGTGATTACCAATGGAGCGGTTTAGCACCGAGCAACGCAGTCCTATTTTGTAGGTTAAAGATCAATGACCTCGACGGGCAATACCAATATTCGCCTATTCGTACCGTGCGGTTTGCACAAAAAGATGTGTTAGTGAAAATTCTAAATAATCCGTCTCGCAATCATTTGAGGATCTGGATGGATGCGGTAACGGAAACAACCACCACCGTACATCTTTGGGATATGACAGGTCGGTTAATCCTTAGCCGTGAGGTAACATTGCAAAAAGGGGATCAAGTTATTGATTGGCCTGAAACAGACGCGTTAGACCATGGCGTTTATTTTTTAAATATGGAAGGTGGCGTAATGATACAATGGATCAAAATCTAAGGAATGAAAAAACAATAACTTATCACTTTTGGCTGATTCCTTTCAGCTCATCCAGCCTATCTTTTCGTTTAAATAGCCCCACTATTTGCACAAAAAGATACTTGTCTGAACAAAAATTAATCTACCCAAAAGTGTTAATTTATTATTTTATCATTCCTAAAACTCCGCCATTTTATCCCAATACATCTGAATTTCAATACGTTCTGCTTTTTTGTCAAAACCGATAATCAGGTTTTCAAAATGGTTCTCATTGGTTTTAAAAATACCGGCAAAACGGTTGAACCAACGGATACGCCCCCGATCATGGAGTTCTTGCATCGGTAATTCGAGGTATTTTCGGTCGTTAAAAAAAAGATAAATACCTTTTAAACGCCAAATAATATCAGCAACAATCCGGCGCTCTTCCAAGCGGTTTTCATGGCGAAGTACTGAAACTTCGTTCTCGTAACGTTTCAATTGCTCGCCCCAACGCAAGTCGGCGATACGTTTGTTCGTGTTGAACTTGGGGTAACGAATGGGCATTACTTCCGTCAATTGCAGGATCAAACCCAAGGCATCAAACTCCGTGCTGTAATTATAGAGATTGCCATAACGATCAATTTCGATCCATTTAAACTTGGTTTCCTCCATAATTTCCTTGTACGCTGCATCTAAATATGCTGGCAAGGAGTGGCTTTTAAAGGCCATCATCATCGCACCTAACGCAAATGCAGCCTTAGGGCGATCGGCTTCTACGCCCGAGCGAATGGAAGCATAGCCGGGAAGGATTTGTTTATGGTACAAATGCTGGACTACAGCAGCAGTCACGCGCTCTTCCGACCATTTTTGGCCCTGCGGGAGCAATTGGTGGAGTTCAGCACGTGCGTCAAATTGAAAAAAAGTAGCGTCGGGGTGATTATGCATACCAGTAGGCGTAAGGGTAAACCACAATAAGAGTCCATCACCCGATAGTTCCTTAATCATACGATCGGGAAACATCATGTCATTGTCCGAAAAAGCACGGTGACATACCCAGCGACGGCGGTGGCATTCAATGAGCATTTTGCGCGCTTCTAAGGCATCCAACCTTCTAAAATCCGTGAATTGCAAGCCAGCGGATACTTTTTCGTAAATGGCTTCGGTTTGTTTGGCGTATTTTAACCAAACCACCTGATGCATATTTTCAGCAATAATTGGCCAATTTTGAGCACCAGCATGATCGCTTATGATCTTCTTTAACAGCGGCAATGCCTCAAAATCACGATAGGCAAAGTCCGTTTCTGCCAGTATCAATTGTCCATTAAAATCTAACGTGAACCAATCTAAAAGTATATTTTCGGGTAAATCATAACGGCCACCGTCTTTGAACAACTCTGGGATTAATAATTCAATAGCCAAACGCAACAGCGATTTTTCGGCCTCTAAAACATCGCCTGGACGCGTCAACAGGTAATGGCCTGCTACACATGCTTGCACTATGCGGATCACCGAGCGGCGTAAGTCAGTCTGTTCGTTAAAAACGCGCCGTTCTTCTTGTACCTGTTCTGACAAACGTTCACATTGGTTAAGTAAAGTCCAAAATAGGTCTTCGCGGATCATTTCCCGTTGTTTGGCAGCCACCCGCTGATGGTCGGCCGCTTCCAACATATTTAATAGTTCGTCTGCTTTGCCTTTTAAATCAAAACTACTATTGCAAATAAAAGAAATATCGCCTTCATTTGCAGTTGACATGCGCTCTATCCAATTGAATTTGCCGCCTCCTACCAGTTCCATCAGCAATGTATCGATAAAAATAGCCGTGGGCGACAGGGAATGGTAAATGCGGACAAAACCTTCCAAGCACTTCAAGATCATTTGCTTTCCAGTATCCTCCTCTCCTCTTATCGCTCCAGTATGGCATATTGCATTGTGCTCAATAGTGGCGTATAAATGGTGCAACGCTGAGGCCAGTTCTTCTACCCCAACGGCTTGGTTGTGTGTACCAGTTTCGGATGGACATTGGGCAGGATGGTTGTTTTGGTATTGATTAAAGCGATCCGAGTACAGTTTTACATGGTTATATCCACTCGGAATACCGTCCAATAAACGGCGTACAATCGTAGATGGTTGTTCTTTTTTGATAAAAGACACCAACAAATATTCGTATAATTGCGCAGATTGTGGATCAATGGTAGTGCGTACTTGCTCACAATATTGATACGCTGCGCCATATTTTTCAACCAAAAGAGCATCTTGGCAGAGCAAGAGCAATCGGCGAAATTCTAGTTTTTGTTCATAAGATAGGAATCCAGTATGCTCTTCGGTGCCATTTGCAGCGGCGGGCAAATTGAGCGTTTCTGGTATTTTAATCTCGTCGTTGGGAAAGAAAAAAGCAGTCGTTTGGTGTGGTGTGCTTTTTTGATAAGTATCGAGAAAAATGGTGCGCCAATTGGGTTGAAGCAACCGTTCTTCGTTCAACAACTCGATCAATTCTCTTATTTTTGACTTAATTTGCGCTACAGATTGACGATAATCTTGAAGTTGTACGCCATATTTCAAATCGGCACCTAAAAAATCATCTTGCAATTGCCGCGCCTGTCGCGCTAGTTTTTCATCAAATACCAAGGCATGCAATAAAGCCAAAACATCCAAAAGATTGTGCCGATGGCTTAAATGAATCAGCCTTTCCTGCAAATCGGGCAAAGTAAGCGGTATTTGACGATCTGTGCTTTCCGCCGCTTTTTTTTGCCCGATACTCCGCAATATTTCTAATAAATGCCTGCTGCTGCGTACCAATTGTTTATCAGACAACACACCTTCAATGGCTTCGTCGATACCGGGTAAGATGAGCAGGCCACGCAATTCGACAGGAATTATGGCGTGCCGGCCTTGCACTACGGCCAACAATAAACCACCTTTCCGCCTTTTATGCTCGGCTAATGCGAGTTCCAATTCAAAGCGCGTATCGGGCAAGGACTGATAATCGGCGGAGTGGACAATAACGAACAAATGTGCCGACTCCAAATACTGACGTACTGCCGCACGGTATTCATTATCGAGGTATTTTTTTCCATCCCAATATTCGATACGCGTTGAGGGATCAATTGCGGCAAGAGCCTGCTGCAATTGAAGGGCGTTGGCCTTATCTGCTGGGTTACTGGAAACAAAAATTTTGTACATTTATGAAGACATTTTTGCTGCCGCTTTTTTCACAGCATAAAAAATGAGCGCCGAGAACAATCCTAATCCGATGCCTAGGTACCACCAATTGATGAGTTGTTTAAAAACCGCCAAAAAGATAATTGCCACCATCAAAATAGTAGGTATTTCATTCATTGCGCGGTAATGGACATGCGTAAAAGTAGAAGTTTCGGCCTCCAAAAGACGGATATGCGATTTACAATAATGTGTATAAATGGTCAACAACACCAAAAAAAACAATTTGGCGTGCATCCAACCTTGGGTGAGCCATACGGTTTGAAGACTAAGCATCGTACAACCAAACGACCAAGTGATGATCACTGCTGGCATAATGATAATACGATACGCCTTCCATTCCATTTTACTGTACTGGCGCGCTAAAATATCACGTGCTTCTCCTTTCAATTGCAAGGCTTCTGCGTGGTTGACCATAATTCGGACGAGATAGAACACACCGGCCATCCACGAGACCATTCCAATAAGGTGTAACGATTTTGAAACTTGATAAAGCATTTTTCCTATCTTTTAGGAAGGTGTAAAAATTAAAGGCTGCAAGATAAGGAACGGTGTTGGAATAAAGGATTACAAAACTTCTTTCGGAAACCAATATTTTTTCACAATGGTATTATTTTCATAAAGTGAACGCCAAGTTTCTGCACTAGACTCCAATTGTACGATACCGCAGGTTGGAATATTATCAAAATAATTTTCCGTAAACTGGTTGGCAACTTCCGTAAAAGTAGGATTATGTCCAAATAAAAAAACTGTTGTTGCTTCATCGGGCAATTTACTGATGACCCGCATAATATCCATCGGAGATGCTTCGTAAATGGCGGGTTCAGGCACAAAATGATCGTCCATAATACCATTTTGCAATCCAAAAAATCGCGCTGTATCAATCGCCCGCCTTGCAGGACTGGTTACAATCAGATCGGGTCGGATACCTTCCTTCCAGATCAATTGCGCCATTTTAGGTGCTGTTACGAGTCCACGATCGTTCAAAAGGCGTTGAAAATCCCTAAGCATTGGGTTATCCCAGCTGGATTTTGCATGTCTGATTAAAAATAAATGCCGCACAATAATAGTATTTATAGATTTGAGAATGGCAAAAATGAGACATTAATGCGATTAAAACAAAATATTTCGATGTAATTGTCTCTTTTTTTTCAAATTCCCTTAAATTTGTCTCTTTTTAGGATTTTGAAATGAATAAATACGCTTTATCGGATTTTGAATACCAAATCAGCAGCACTACGCGGGCTGCGGCACAGGAGTTCGTTTCTTCCGGCAAAGTCCATAGCCTGCGGGAAGTAGAACGGCATTTTTGGATTTCCAAAGTGCGGGATGATGAGTATGAATTTGAAACAGAGGTAATCATTACGCCTAGCAAGATAAAGGCGTATGCCTGTGAGTGTTGGAGTGAACCACGCAAACTCATGTGTTCGCATATTGCTGCTTCATTGTTATTTTTAAGAAAATTCTTAAACCAAAGCGCAGAGGAGAAAGAGCGGAAAGCGCGGGAGAATTCGGTTAACCAACCAGAAACCACTCGTTTTACAGTACATAAAATTTTACCGGAAGTTCCTGTTGAGGTGCTACAAGATTTCGTACGTGATTACGCCCGACGCGACCGTGATTTTGCATTGGCCTTCAAAACCCGTTTTGCAGATATGTTGGCCGGCAATGGCAATGCCTATAGCACATTACTGGAATCAGTATTGCCCAAAAATAAAACACAGATAAAAGAAGTTGATTTTAAGCGCATTAGAAAAGTAATGTACGATTTGGACAATCGGCTTGAATCTGCACAAAACGAAGGTGACCATACCATTGCTTTTAAAATTACCGGTGCAATCGTTCAAATTCTTGCACCTCTAGCCAATATTAATCCTGAACCCGTAAAAAGTAGGTTATGCGATATTTGTCAAGCATATTGTAGCCAATTAATGCAAGTTTATCAATCTGATGCGGTATCGCCCGAACTGAGGGATATGGTGTGGGATCTTTTTCTACAAATGGTGACTGGCCAAAAATTCCCAGAAGCATTACACCGCGAGGTGAATGTATTTATGGCCGAATGTGCGCAAAGAGATGCGTTGCGTTTTGACCAGATTGCGCAAGCTTATATGGCAAATGACCAACCAGAAAACCTACATTTACTTTATTTGTATATTTTGACATTGGCTCGTTTGGGTAAAACAGAAAATGTAGTTAGTGTTTTTAGAACAGTACTTACCCCAGCAGGAAAAAACCCAGAAGTAACGCCCAATATGCGGAATGCACTGCTGGAATTGTATTATTTTAAAACCTACCCAATTGCCGCTGCGGTGTTAGATTTTATCTTTGAGCATTGCCAATTAACCCCATTGCGTAAGTCCGAATTTGAAAAACTACGCTTCTATATTGCTGAAATAACTGGCGATACTGGTGCGCAAATTCAGTATTTACAAGGTATTTTTGTTACATTTGGACGCACAGAAACCATTGATCAGATCAAACAAATCAATGGAAAAAACTGGCCAAAAGGTTATCAAAATTTGCTTGATTTTACGCAAAAAAATGGTTCTCCTACACGAATAGCCCAATTATTGGCCTATCAGGGGGAACAAGAAGTACTTGCGCTGTGGTTGGAGCAGCAATCAGATCTTGAGCTGTGTATTGAATATGCCAATTACCTTACTGATACGGATTTGGTACGTCTAATGGTAGAACCCTTGGGAGCACATTTATCTGCACATTTTGGAAGACCTGGCTCCGAGTTTGTACGTGATCGGTTGGCTATTTTATTACGGCAAAAACGGCAATTGGCTGTTAAACAAATTATCTCAAAGTTATCCAAAGATTTTCCAGAACGCTCTGGTTTAGTGGAAACAATGAGTGAAATTTATGAGCGGCGGGTGCTTTAGCAACGATGTTTTTAGGAAAAAATGATAACCAATGTTTTCAGCAAAACATAAAAACATTGGTTATCCACTTCATTTACTAGTTATAGCATAGGTTTTAAAAACCAAATGTAAAGGCCAGTCGGAACTGTAAAGGTGTTTGATTGGTAAAGACGTCATTAGCAATCCGGAAATTATACATCAATGATATCTCTTGACCAGGGCCGCCCTGTCCACCAGAATAATTATAACCAATGCCTACATAAGGATTAATAACTCTTTCTGAATCTTTGAAAATCTCACCAGAACTTGAGTTTTGATAAAGTTCTTGATCCCAACCTTGTGCAATTTCCCCTTGAAGGAAAAAGCCTCTAAATGCGTGGATTCGAAGGAAAGCACCCACTTCAGTATCCAGCAATTGAAATGCTTTGTATCCAAAAACCTTTTGTGATGTATAAGCTAGGGATACGCGGGGGCCAACAGAAATTCTTGGAATAATTTTGTAGCCCACCATCGGTGCTACACTTAATCCAAAAGCACGTTCTCCATTATAAGCACTAAACCCTAGCCCGATTCCTGCTCCGTACCAGAGTTTTTGCTTAAATTCTGTTTTTTCTTTTTTCTTTTTCTTCTTTTTTTTATTATCCTCAAAATCGAGGAATGTGGTACTTTGGGCAAAGCTAACAGTAGCAAATACCGCTATCAAAAGCCCGATCAATGATGTACGAAAAGTGTATTTTGTCATTTTTTATGCTAATTTTTAACAAATGAATGAATATTAAACGCACGCAAAGGTATAAATCAATTTAACAACTTGCAAAGATGACAAATTAATTACCTTAGCTGCTCAATTACTTGATGAATAATCAGCTGTCCGTAACTACTTATTTTGTTTAATTTAATCCCTAATTTTCATACTTATTATTGCTTTAACTTAAATTCACATGCTTGTTTGTCGTTTCCGTATTTGCCAGTTGCTTTTTGCAATGGCCTTTTGTTTATGTAGCCTCCCTTTATTTTCACAAAATTTTATCGGTACTGCTGTAGAAGTACAGCACCCAAAAATTAGCCAACGATTCACTGAATGGGAAGTATTCCGTTTAGATGCTAGTGCGATTAGTACTTTTGCAAGAAATGAAGGCGAAGAAAACGAGGCATTATTTTTACACCTTGGGCAACATCATTTGGGGCTTCAACTCCAATACAACGATATTTTAGATCCGAATTATCGGCTATCTTATCAAACCGAATCTGCGGCATTCGATTTGCCATTTACGGTTCGCCCGTACAGAGGATATAATATTGCCAGCAATGAAAAGGTGCGACTCACCTTGGACTCGGATCTAATTTATGGGTTTATTACTGAAAATGGTGAAAAATTAAATATACAACCTTTATGGTACATTGACCCATCTTTTGCAAAAGATCTCTATATCCTTTATCCTAGTCATGCTGTTATTACGGATGGTCTCGACATGGGTTGTGGCACCGACCATAGCCATTTAGAAGAGGAAGTAGATCAAAAAGTAAAAGAAAAAATGCAGGCGGATAATAGTTCTGCTTGCTACCAAGTAGATTTAGCAATTGCGTCGGATGCCTCTATGTTAAGCAAATATGGTAGTGCTAGTGCTGTCCAATCGCACAATATTGCAGTAATCAATGATGTAGAAGGTGATTATGCCGGCAATTTTAACCATGATATTCAGTTTAATATTGTCATTCAAATTGTTTCTGCTTCCAATCCATGGGGGGCATCATCTGTGGCCGGTACTTATTTGGATAACTTTAGAAACTGGGGCAATGCCGGTGGTTTTGGAGTACCTTATGATTTGGCAGAGATGTGGACGAATATTGATCTTGATGGAGCTACAATTGGCATTGCATATCTAAATGCTGTTTGTAATAGTAATAAATACCACGTTTTACAGGATTTTTCGAGCAATGCAGAGTTATTGCGTTGTTTGGGTTCACACGAGATTGGGCATAATTTTAGCGCCAGCCACGACAATTGTCCTACTGGCGGTACTGTATTTATTATGTGTCCATTTGTATCTACATCTACTACCTGGAGTTCTGCTTCTACGAGTAGCATTAGTAATTTTATCACTTCACGAATCAATAATGGATGCCTTTCTCCTTGTGGAGGTGGAGTAGCACCAACACCAGCATTTTCTTGGAATCCTAATCCAGGTTGTGTCAACCAAGCAATATCATTTACTAATGAATCCACTGGAACCATAAATACCTACAATTGGACATTCCCAGGAGGGATACCCGCTACATCTACCTTACAAAATCCAACGGTAACGTGGGGTACCGCTGGCATTAAAAATATTACCCTTATTCTGAACAATGGAACAGGCGTTCAGGCCACCCTTTCAAAGCAAATCACTATTTTGCCAGCACCAACAGCCAGTTTTACATCCACGGTAAATGGTCTTACGGTTACTTTCAATACTACGGCAACGAATGTAACATCTTTCGAATGGGATTTTGGAGACGGAGGTACGAGTACCGAAGAAGATCCAACTTATACTTATGGAGAAGGAGGAACTTATTTTGTTAAATTAACAGTTGTAGGGCCTTGCGGAACGGTTGTTAAAACTGCCGTAATCAATACTGCTCCAACTGCTGCGTTTACGCCTTCGGTTACCACAGGATGCACTCCATTGGCTGTTAACTTTACCAATAACTCGTCTTCGAATGCCACATCCTATGCTTGGCAATTCCCCGGTGGAACGCCTACAGCATCTAACCAACCTAATCCAATTGTAGTTTATCAGATACCAGGTGTCTATTCTGTCACTTTAACAGCCTATAATGCAGTGGGATCGGCAGTTGCTACAAGTCAAGATTTAATTACGGCTATATCAGCACCAATATCAAATTTCACCTTCACGATAAATGGTAATACCGTTAATTTTACAGGAATTTCGCCCAATGGAACTGGCTTCTTGTGGAATTTTGGCGATGGCACTACCAGTACACTCCAAAACCCAACCCATACCTTTACTACTGGAGGTACATACAATGTAACATTTACGACAACTAATATTTGTGGCACTTCAACCAGTAATAAAACTGTTGTGCTTGCTACGCCCCCTGTTGCTGCATTTACGGCTACACCTACTACTGCATGTGGACCACTTACCGTAGAGTTCAGCAATAACTCCACAAATGCGACTGCTGTGCAGTGGTCGTTCCCAGGCGGCAGTCCTGCTACTTCTACAGCCAACAACGTTACTGTAACATACAATACCCCTGGAACATTTACCGCTTCATTGACAGCGAGTAATATAGCCGGCCCCAATACAGCAACACAACAAATAACTGTACTCACTGTGCCTGCTAGCGGTTTTACCAATAGTATCAGTGGTGCTACGGTTAGTTTTAACAATACAACCAACAATGGTAGCTCCTATTTTTGGAATTTTGGAGATGGGACAAATAGTACACTCAATAGCCCATCTCATACTTATCTCAATGATGGAACTTATCAAGTTGTACTTTCTTCCTTAAATAGTTGCGGGACAAGCACTGCTATTCAAAGCATCACTATTACGACACCCCCAACTGCTAACTTCAATGCTACAGCCACTTCGGGCTGTGCTCCGCTCACTGTCCAGTTCAACAATACATCCTCTAGTAATGCGAGTAACTTGAATTGGCAATTCCCTGGGGGAATCCCTAGCACAAGTACACTACCCAACCCAGTAGTTACCTATACCACAGCAGGGCAGTACACTGTTATTTTAGTGGCGAGCAATAGTGCAGGATCTAGTACGTCCACACAAACTAATCTAATTTCGGCTAATACAATACCAATAACAGCATTTACAAATACAGTCAACGGTTATCAGGTCAGTTTCACAAATACGTCAACCGGAGCCAATACTTATAATTGGGTATTTGGCAATGGATCTACTTCAACGTTAGAAAATCCTAGTTTTGTTTACCCAAGTGCAGGAACATACACTGTAACGCTCACTACGAGTAACGCATGTGGTAGTTCTAGTTCAACACAAACGATTAATATTGTAGAGTCCCCAACGGCTGCGTTCTCCGCAACACCAACGACTGGGTGTAATAGTTTGACCGTACAATTTACCAATACATCGGCAGGAAATCCGACAACATTTGCTTGGCAATTCCCTGGTGGTAACCCGGCTTCAAGTACAAATGCGAGCCCAGTTGTAACCTACAATAGCCCTGGGGCATACACCGTAATATTGACAGCAACAAATAGTGCAGGTAGTGGAAGTTCTACCCAAACGAATTATATCAATGTAGGAACTGCGCCAAATTCAGGATTTACAGCAGCCACAGCATCTAATATTTCTACATTCACGAATACTTCTATTGGAGCGACTACTTATTCGTGGAACTTTGGAGATAACACAACTAGTACGCTTGCTAATCCAACCCATAATTATACTACTGATGGTGTTTATACTGTTATCCTGACTGCTTCGAATAATTGCGGTACAAACACAAGTACACAGGTGGTTACGATCGTTACGCCCCCTACCGCAGGATTTACGGTAAGCAATGGAAATGGCTGTGTTCCCTTAATAGTGACTTACAATAACACCTCTTCTTCAAATGCCACTACTTTTAACTGGCAATTCGCGGGAGGAACACCAAGTTCATCAACAGCACAGAATCCGGCAGTAACATACGCTAACACAGGAACTTACAGTGCGGTATTAACAGTTAGCAACAGCGCGGGCACATCCAGCACCACCCAAACAAATATTATAACAGTAGGTACTGTTCCGAGCGCAGGTTTTATTATTAATCAGAATGGTGCTAATACCTCATTTAGCAACACTTCAAATGGGGCTACAACTTATAATTGGGATTTTGGAGATGGAGGAACTGCAAATACAATCAACCCCAATCATATTTATAACAATGACGGCACTTATACCGTAACACTAACAGCTACTAACACTTGCGGAAATACAACAAGTACTCAGACAATAGTAGTCACAACCCCACCAATTGCCAATTTCACAGCAACTGGTAGTAATGGTTGTGCTCCAACTACTGTCACCTTTAATAATACGTCCTCTTCCAATGCTACTTCATTTAGTTGGTTATTCCCGGGAGGAACACCAGCCAGTTCTAGTGCCACAAATCCAGTAGTGGAGTACAATACACCTGGTGAATACTCAGTCATTTTAACAGCATCAAATGCGCTGGGCAACTCTACTGTTACGCAAACCAATTTAGTGGTGGTAGGTGGAGCACCTATAGCAGGTTTTCAGTTAGCATCCAATAATAATGAAGTAGTATTTACGAATACCTCTTCGTTGAATGCTACTGCGTATAATTGGAATTTTGGAGATGGAAGTACATCTACTGATATTTCGCCTTCACATACTTATTTGAATGATGGCAATTATACCGTTGTATTAACTACTTCAAATTCATGTGGATCTGCTACTTTTACACAGACCGTAACAATCATTACACCTCCAACTGCTGGTTTTATTGCCAACAATACTACGGGTTGCGCGGCGCTTAGTGTTCAATTCAGTAATACCTCTAGCCCGAATGCTACTACTTTTGCTTGGTTATTCCCTGGTGGTACACCAGATACCTCATCCTTGCCGAATCCAACAATAGTATATCCACAAGGTGGCTCCTATCCAGTAACGCTTACAGCGACCAACGCTGCTGGCTCAGCAACGATCATGCAAGAAAATGTAGTGATTGTATCCACTACACCGACTCCATTATTTACGTACCAAACAGGTGGCTTATCAGCACAGTTTACAAATGCCTCTTTCAATGCGAATTCATACACATGGAATTTTGGAGATGGAGGCAGTAGCACAGGAGTTAATCCGGTACACAATTATACAGTTCCGGGCACTTATATAGTTACTTTACAAGCAACAAATATTTGTGGCACGGAAACTTATACGCAAACGATATCAATAACAGGAAGTGCACCAATTGCACAATTTACTGCAGGGGAGCAAACTACTGGCTGCGCGCCATTTACAGTACAATTTACGGATCAATCCATTGGTCAGCCATCTGCTTGGGCATGGACATTTGTCGGAGGCACACCCAGTACGTCAACGCTACAAAATCCGGTTGTAGTATATAACAGTCCTGGCGTATATAGTGCAAGTTTGCAGGTCACCAATCTTTTCGGCAGCAATAGTAGTACTCAAAATGAATTAATTACGGTAAATACAACACCGATAGCAAATTTTGCTGCTAATGTTTTGGCGAATGGGACGGTACAATTCAACAATACTACACAAAACGGTATTTCATATCAATGGAATTTTGGGGATGGTACTCCAGCAAGTACTGAAATATCGCCATCGCATACCTATAGCCAAAGTGGTACTTATACTGTATCCCTTTCAGCCATAAATGGTTGTGGCGTTTCAGTATATCAAACCAATGTAATTATAGACGTTGTAGGGGTTCAAGATCAAGCATGGATCAATCATTTCCAATTGTTCCCTAATCCTAACCAAGGAACATTTACGCTAAATATGGAACTTGAACAAAAATCATCTCGTTTATCGTTTGAAATGATCAATCCGATAGGACAATTGATCAGAAGAGATATATCTGATGCAGGTACAAGAACACTGGTAAAAACTTTTGATTATGGAAGCTTACCAGCAGGAGTCTATTCATTTAGAATTAGTAACTCCGAGTCGGCTTTTGTAATAAAGGTAAATATCGTCGAGTAAAATACATATTAGCGCTGTTGCACGAGAACTTCTTTTGCAGCAGCGCTATTTTTCCGAAAAAAGTCGATGCTTGATTGTTTTCTGGCTGTTAGATCATTTTATTATTACTCATATTTTCGTTAAAAACGTTCTGTTTCTTACGTTAGCAATGCTGCAATTTAACGAAAAACTTACATCTTTTTACGCACCAGAGCAACAAATCCCACTGGTATATCAAAGATTTCTGCTACCTGTTCATCTTTAAATTGCGGATTCTTTTTTAGGTAGGCCAATAGTAGTTTTTCCATGCCTTTTTCCATGCTCTCGTCAATTAGTTGCACTAAATAAGGCTTAGCAACCAATTGCTCACTAGCGGTTAGCGTATTTTTCATATTTTTTACTTTTTCGTTAAAAACGTTTTAAGTATTACTCAAGTATATCGACGTTACTTTAAATATTTCGTTTGCAAGTATTTGATCCGGAAAATCAAGTGCAAAAATAATGAAAATTTTCCAATTTCGCTCGATAAAAATGGGATTCCTACTGTGTTTAAGTGCCAATAAAAATTTTTGAAATAAAATATGATCTATCTTTGTAATGGAGGCATCAGATAGTTATTTATATTTATCGCTATGTACTTAAAGCGGGGGATATACTGTAACATAGCCTTAGGTGCTTCCGGGAACATCAATCGGGGTGTTTCTCGCTGCATCTTTTCATCTCCATGATACAGTAAAATGGGTAATATAAGCGACAAGGGGTGCTTTTGCTGCCGATTACCGTACCATACATTTGTTATATAACGGTTCAATTGCTCTGTAACAAAGCCATATTGAGGTTTCTTACTCTTGTGCTCAATAATGATCGTAATCTTCATCGATTTCCCATCTTTCGTCTGACAAGTATAACAAATATCCGTTACGTGCTCCCGTAAGTAATCATCAATATAAGTATCACTACTGTACTCTAGTGTATCAAAATCAATGATTGCTAAAACATGAGCAGGAACAAAATGCTGAATTAATTGTAATGCCATCTCTTTGTTCTTGAGTACAAATCGAGCATATTTATCGTGTGGCTTGTCTAAAAACGCAGTTCTGAGATCAAACACGGGGACGGTGGGAGTTTTTTTAGCCATAGTAGCAGCAAAGGTAGGCAGTCCAAATAAAAACACAAAATGTTTTATATTTTTTTTCAAAAAAAAATCCGCTATCAAGATTACTCTCAATAGCGGATTTATATAGAATATGAAAAATAGTATTAACTATTAATCCATGTACACAAAATAAATTTACACTTTAGACTTCGCAGGTGTACTGGCAGCAGGAGGTGTCACCACTTCTTTACCACTCAAAATCTTCTCACTTGTTAAGTCAACAACCAATGCCGATGCCACGAATACAGAAGAATATGTTCCAAAGAACATACCCATCATCATACCAAATGCGAAACCTTTTGTTGCAGATCCACCAAAAACGAAAAGTAAAAGTACTACCACAAAAATGGTACCCGAAGTAATCAAGGTACGTGTCAATGTGGAGTTGATGGCTTTGTTAAACACCTCTTCTTTCGGGCGACCAGCAAACGTACCAATAAACTCACGAATACGGTCATATACAATTACAGTATCATTCACTGAATAACCAATTACCGTCAGGATACAAGCAATGATCGCTTGGTCTATCTCTAAGGAGAAAGGTACTAAGCCGTGTAATAAAGTAAAGAACGTCAACGTAATTAATACGTCATGGAACAAAGCCAATACCGCACCTAGTGAGAACTGCCAACGACGGAAACGGATCAACAAGAACAAGAATATAAATGCCAATGCCCAAAATGCAGCCTGGAATGAAGATGCTCGAATGTCATCCGCTACAGTAGAACCTACCTGGCTGGATGAAATAATATGTGTACCAGTAGATGATGTACTAGAAAAAGATTCCAAATTAGAATTTGCAGCACCAGCCGCCGTTAAACCTTCATGCAATTTGGCAACTACTTTGTCCATTGCACCTGCTTCTTCCACCAAATAAGAAGTCGTAATATTATAGGTATTCGCAGATGAAACCGTCTTTACAACAGGTGTTTGTCCACCAAATACAGGCGTTAAAGCCGTACGTACTTTGTCTGCATCAATCGGTTGATCAAACTGCACATTGATGGAATAACCTCCCTTAAAGTCAACACCCAATTCAAACCCTCTCATAAAGAAGGAAGCTATACCCACTAAAATAATGGCGGCGGAGAACATGTATGCATATTTACGCTTACCAATCCAATCGTAATTTACGTTAGCCAATACATTAGCAGAGAACGGACGAGAATAACTGATCTCCCAACCTTTATCTGTCCACCAATCGGTCATAATGCGACCCAACAATACAGCAGTAAATAATGAACTCAAGATACCAACTAACAGTACTGTACCGAAACCTTTAATAGGACCTAGACCAAAATACATCAATGCAAGGGCCGTAATGATAGTAGTTACGTTCGCATCAATGATGGCTGAAAGCGAACGAGAAAAACCTACTTTGATCGCTTGTAACATCCCCATCCCGCTTCGTAATTCCTCACGAATACGTTCGTAAATGATAACATTGGCATCAATGGCTGCTGCAAGAGTCAATACGATACCAGCAATACCTGGAAGGGTCAATACTGTTCCCATATTAGATAATGCGCCGATCATAAAGAACAAGTTGGCTAACAATGCCACAACACTGATAATACCACCACGGTTATAGTACATTACCATAAATCCGCACAATAATGCTACAGACAATAACATGGTAAACAATGACTTATTAATATTTTCTTGACCCAAAGAAGGACCTACTTGGCTCTCTTGCACAATACGTGTACCCGCTGGTAATTTACCCACTTCGAGAATACGAGACAAGTCACGTGCTTCTTCCAAATTGAAACCACCTGTTATAGAAGATGTACCACCATCAATAACACCACGTACGCTTGGTGCGCTCACAATTTCATCATCCAAAGATATGGCTACTTCGCGTTGGCCACCGTCAAAAGCGCGTTTTGTCAAACCAGCCCAAGTTTTTGCACCATCAGAATTCATCGTTAAACTTACACCGATTTCGCCTTTAGGATCAGGTTCAGCACTTGCGCGTGTTACAACAGATCCATCCAATGGAGCAATATCAGATCCACGGCTTTTTTTGATGGCGTATAACATATACTTACCTGTAACAGTACTGCCGGTACCATCATCCTCAATAGGTTTGATTCCCCATTTAAAGTCAATATCATTAGGAAAAACAGAGCGAATTTCCGGACGATTAAGCCAGCTAACAATACTATCTCTATCTCCACGAGCCGCGTAACCCAAGATTGGACTCGGTGGTAAACCTTGTTGAGAAGCATTCAACAATAATGCCTTCAACAATGGGCCTTGTTGTGAACTAGTATCTGGAGCAGGCACTTTAATCTGTGCTTTAGTACTATCTGGTTTGCCATCAACACCTACAGGATAAGCCATGATGGAGTCTTTTTTGACAACCACATCGCCACCTTTTTGCATAGCAGCCAAACGCTTATCAGCATCAATCAAGCCTTGTGCTATACCTTGATCTGAGATACGGTAGGTCTCCCAAAATTCCAACTTAGCCGTTGTCACAACCATATCGCGAGCACGTTGAGGATTATCAATACCCGGCAATTCCAACAAAATAAGGTCACGTTTGGCATCAAGGCTTACATTAGGTTGTACTACACCTAATTTATCAATACGTTGTTTCAAACGCTTGTAAGTCTCTTCTACTGTGCCATCGGCCAATTTCCGAATAGCGGCAATAACTGCACCATCAGGAGAAGCAGTATTGATATTTTCTGATTTCAAAATATCTTGACGAGCAAAAATAGAAGCCAATGTACGACCACCACCTTTCTCTTGCCAAGCCTGCGCAAACAAGGTAATATAGTCATCTTGTTGCTTGGTTTGACGCTCCGATGCTGCATTAAGTGCTTCTGTCAAGCCAGGATCAGTACTATTACCAGAAAGATTTTTCACAAAGTCTTTCAAATCGACTTGCAATACCATACTCATACCACCCTTGAGGTCAAGACCCATGCCAAGTTGGCTCTTTTTTAATTCAGAATAAGTAAATTCCTTCAAAAAAGGTACTCCAAATACTTTTACCTGAGACATAGAGTCTAGATAAGCCGCATTTCTCTTGGTATAAAATGAACTTCGCTCTTTCTCTGTAGTACCTCTAGCAGCATATTCCTCGGCAGACGCACGCGCGTCGCCTTCAATGCTACTCGTCTTCCACATTGTCGCGTATGTATAGATACAAGCTAGTGTCAATAACACTACGAAAAAAGATATAATGCCTTTGCTCTGCATAAAATTATTACTATAAAAATCAAATAAAACAAAAAAACGGGCTTTTACATTCAAAAAAGCGGCCAAAGCCCAAAAAAGCGCGCAAATATAGGCACTACTCCCAATACGGAGTGTCTAATTTTTAATATTTTCTAAATTAATACTAAAATTTCAAAAATAATAGTATTACTTTTAAACAAAATAGCGACATTTCCGTTTCATACATTCTATTATCTACATTGATTTTATTGCTGCTTTATTGCACTTAGTGCCATTTTTTATCCTTTTCTGCACTAAATCATAGGTAATTATTAAAGTTATAGTATAATATGAAGGAGTTGCCTAAAACTCAAAGTTCAAAGTTTAATAAATGTTAAATACCCTTACCCCTGTTCAACGATTGTATCGTTTGTTGCGCCATTATCGCAAAGAAATACGATACATTATGCTATATGCCTTAGTGGGAGGCTTAATTAATCTCTCTTTGCCCCTTGGAATACAGGCAATAATAGGACTACTCGCCGGCGGCAGTATTTCTGCTTCTTGGGGCGTATTAGTGTTTGTTGTCATTTTAGGTGCTATGTTCACTGGCATTTTACGCCTGATGCAATTGTCCATTATGGAACACCTTCAAAGACGTATATTCACTGATTCGGCATTGGAATTTGCCGAACGTATTCCCCGATTAAATTTAGAAAAACTACGTAAAGAGCATCTACCTGAATTAGTTAACCGCTTTTTTGATACCCTTACGCTACAAAAAGGATTACCTAAACTTTTAATTGACGGTACTACTGCGATAATGACCATTGTATTAAGCCTGTCTGTATTATCGTTTTATCATCCCTCTTTTGTTAGTTTTTCTATTTTGCTTTTAGGCATTTTAGCACTCCTTTTTTATTTTACAGCACCTAGTGGCTTAACCACTAGTCTAAACGAATCAAAGTATAAATACAAATTAGCGCATTGGTTGGAAGAAGTAGGACGTGTGGCTACTACCTTCAAATTAGCGGGAGAAAATAATTTCCCACTCAGAAAAGCAGATTCGCTTATTAGCCATTACCTAGATGCACGAGCAAAACATTGGAGAATTCTAGTCATACAGTTTATTAGCGGTACAATTTTTAAAATATTAGTTATCGGTGGATATTTGATACTTGGAAGCTTGCTCGTAATGGCCAATGAACTCAATATTGGCCAATTCGTAGCTTCCGAAATATTGGTAATTTATGCAGTAGAGGCTGTCGAAAAATTAGTAATTATGCATGAAACTGCTTACGATATCCTCACCGCTACTGAAAAACTAGGACAAGTGATTGATTTGCCTATCGAAGAAGAACAAGGTATAAAAACGGAAGATTTCTGCCACGATCCTGCCCTTAAAGTAGAATTAAGGCAGGTCTCTTATCAATTTGATGATGGCAATGAACCTATTTTGAAAAACATTAACTTTATAGTACCCGCTGGGCAGAAGATTGCAATTGTTGGTTATAACGGCGCAGGTATCAGTACTTTGATGCAAATAATGGCCGTGCTTAAAAGGGAAAACAGTGGCACTTTATTGTTTAATGATTTACCCGTACAAAATCTTAATTTACGCAGTATCCGAAGACATATTGGCGACTTGTCTTCCCAAGAAGATATTTTTAAAGGTACTATATATGAAAACATTACCCTTGGAAGACCCAATATCGATATTAAAGCCGTATTGGAGGCTTGTAACGAAACAGGATTATCCGACTTTATTCGGGATCAACCTAAGGGGCTTGACACCGAAATGTATCCAGGTGGAAAAAACACACCTGGAAATGTAATCACTAAATTATTGGTCACTAGATCTATTTTAGGAACACCCAAAATGCTGGCATTAGAGAAACCTTTGGGTAATCTGATACTTAAAGACAGAATTCGTATTGCAACACTATTGACCAATAAGGCACGCCTTTGGACACTGATATGTGCTACTGAAGACCCCATTATGGCATCGCTTTGTGACCGCACTCTAGTATTAAAAGAAGGTGAAATCGTATTTGATGGCACTTATGAAGATTTGAGCAAAACACCCCATACTAATCATATCTTCAAATACAAAATTAACCAAGAACATTAATCATGCTAGACATATCTAATAATACTATCCAGCACAACGAGGATATGTCCAGCCTCACCTCTTTGAAAAAAGTACAAATAGGTGGCTGGCATATTGGTTTCAGGAATTTATTGCTCATTTTACTGGGTACTTTTTTCTTTTTTATGTTCCTGCCGTGGACTCAAAACGTAAATGCAGATGGTAAATTGACCACTTTGCGTCCCGAACAACGGCCGCAAACGATCCATGCAACTATTTCCGGGCGGGTAGAGGCTTGGTACGTTACCGAAGGCCAATCGGTGCGAAAAGGCGATACTATTGTCCATATATCCGAGGTAAAATCCGATTATTTCGACCCACAACTCGTAGAGCGAGTAGGCAACCAAGTGAATGCTAAAGAAGGTGCCATTCAATCTTACCAAGGCAAAGCCGATGCTTTGGGGCAACAAATGGAGGCCATGCGCCGCGAAATGCGCAATAAAATGGATCAAATCGAAAATAAAATTGAGCAGAAAGCACTAAAAGTGATTTCTGACAGTATCGCCATTTTACAAGCAGAAAACGACGTTAAAATTGCCAAACGCCAACTCGATGGTATGAAGGCCATGTACGATAAAGGCTTAGAATCATTGACTAAACTAGAAGAGAGACGGTTGAAACTGGTAGATGTAGAAACAAAATTGGTAAAAGCAACCAACGAACTTGAAATAAGCCGGAACGAATTGAACAATGCTAAAATCGAAAATTATCTTACCCGCAACGAATTTGCCAACAAACTGGCAAAAACAGAAAGCGAACGATTCAGCACCATTTCTGACAAATATGACGCGCAAGGATCCGTCCAAAAACTACGAGTAGAACGCACCAGCTATGCCATACGCGCCGGATTTTACTATATCACTGCACCGCAAGATGGTTATATTATTAAAGCCATAACGCCAGGTATCGGTGAAATAGTGAAAGAAGGTGCGCCTATTGTAAGTATCATGCCTGCTAATGCAGAATTAGCCGTGGAAATGTATGTTAAACCTATCGACGTACCATTGATCGAAAACGGTCGGTTGGTTCGCTTTATGTTTGATGGTTGGCCAGCATTTTTCTTTAGTGGCTGGCCCGGACTATCACTGGGTACTTATGCTGGTCATGTTGTGGCAATTGATCGTAATATTAGCCCAAGTGGAAAATTCAGGGTATTAGTAGCCCCTGCCAAAAATGATGCCCCATGGCCTTCCGCATTAAGAGTGGGTGGCGGGGCAAAAGGGATCACTATGCTCAACGATGTACCTATTTGGTATGAAATATGGCGGATGCTCAACGGATTCCCTCCTGATATGTACAAACCCGAAGAAGAGGCAAAAACTAAAAAATAACCTATGATACGATTTTTTTTTAGCACCACCACCCTATTTATTTTTGTTACCCAGTGTGCAATTGCTCAAGATACATTGCTGGAATGGATGTCCTTTCGCGAACAAATTGCCATTTTCCACCCTATGGCGTTACAAGCCGATATACAACGGAGCATGGCAGAAGCGCAATTATTAGGCGCAAAAGGTGCTTTTGACTTAAAAACATACGCTGATTACGAGGCTAAACAATTTAATGAAAAAAATTACTTTCGCAATTTTGAAGCAGGTGTAAAATTACCCACTTGGTATGGTTTTGAACTAAAATCGGCCTATAACCATGTTGATGGTGATTTTGTTAATCCATCCAATTCCTTACCCATTAATGGTCAGGCTGTAATTGGTATAGATTGGACACTCGGACAAGGATTGATGATAGACGAGCGACGCGCTTACCTCAAAATAGCACGTGCGGGCATACAAATGGGTGCATTTGAAAGGAGGTCTATACTGAACGACCTTTTTTATGATGCAGCAAAAGCCTATTGGGGATGGGCTATCGCCAATAACCAAGTATTTGTAATTGAGGGTGCCCTAAAACAAGCAAAAATTAGGCACGAAGGTATCAGAGAACGGTTTATCCAAGGTGAAAGCCCTGCAATTGATACGTTAGAAACTTTTATCCAATTGCAAAATCGGCAGATTGACCTTAATTTGGCTCAATTGGACGTAAATAATGCCGCGCAACAAATGGAGCGATACAACTGGTCGTCGGGTAAGACGATTCCGCTCAATAGTTCCATCACCGCACCTAAAATGTTGGATGGCAATATTGATTATGCACCGAATGAAAGTCAGCAAGAGCGGGTTAGTTTAGCATTACAATTGCATCCCGATCTTGGTATTTATACGGTAAAAAACACCCAATTGGATATTGAACGCCGTTTAAAAAAAGAACAACTAAAACCTGTATTTAATATCAATTACAATATTCTAGGGAGAGGCTGGGAATTTTTCCCAACGCAAACAGAAAATGGTATTGGGGTTTTGGTCAACAACATTAAGTGGGGGTTTCAATTTAGTATGCCAATCAGCAACCGTAAAGCACGGGGAAGCCTTCAATCCGCACAGTTGAAAATTATTCAAAATGATTTGACGATACAGCAAAAAAGGATTGAAATAACCACCAAAGTTGTACAATACGACAATGAATTGCGCACTTTACGCACTCAAATTGACCTATTACGCAATATTACGGTGAATAACAAAACCTTATTAGATGCCGAATATACAAAATATCAATTGGGCGAAAGTACTATTTTCTTGATCAATACCCGCGAACAACGATGGCTCGATGCCCAAATAAAATATATTAAACTGGTGGGTGAATACCAAAAAACCGCTGCTGGATTAACCTGGGCAATGGGCGGACGAATATAAACAAAAGTGGCAAAGTTGAATTGATTACAGCCAATCAGAGCGCTTCGAATAAAAGAAGATTTTATAAAAAAAACATAGTTTATAGGTGAATTTTTCACTACGAAAATAAAATAGTTACTTTTTTTTAAAAAATTTGTCAAAACATTCGAGATACGCGTTACATTTGGCCGTTTATCTTTAATAATTCATCTTTACAACTAACTTCGTTCATGAAAAAACAATTTACATCTGTACTATTGTTAATTGCATTTTTGATGGTGCAATTTAACATTTCCGCCCAACAAAAAAATGGGTTTGCTATACGTTTTAATCGCGTCAACTATATTACGCCTCGTACCGACTATGGCCTAAATATACAGGACGTTAATTTTAATGATATTTACAGAATTTCTGATCTCGCAGTAGCAGAACTTGCCTATTACAGGCACCTCAGCGATGGCCGAAGTTCTTTATCCATCCCGTTAAAAATTGGTTATGCTCGCATTCCAACTGGAGTTTACCAGCCAGGTAATCGTCAGGTAATTGGTACTGCCGATTTCGTGATGCAGCATACTTTGTTCAGCCATAACAGATACTTTTTTAATCCTTATATAATGTATGGATTAGGTGTCCAATACGCAGACTTACTAGATGACTGGGACACCCAGGCTCCGGTTGGCCTCGGTCTGAATTTAAAAATTGATGAAAATATTTTCTTTAATGTCCAATCGCAATACCGAATCTCTACCGATAAGCACCACGGATGGCACCATGGAGCAGGGCTGCTATTCAATTTTGGGAACGAAGCCGAACCAGAAGTACCCAAAGTAACGGATCGCGATGGTGATGGTGTGCTGGATATTAATGACCAATGCCCCGATGTTGCTGGTTCTGCAGGTCTTTTTGGATGCCCCGACAAGGACGGTGATGGCGTGGCCGATAAGGATGACAAATGCCCTGATATAGCTGGAGTTGTAGCACTCATGGGTTGCCCCGACAAAGACGGTGACGGTATTGGTGACAGCGAGGATATCTGCCCTGATGTAAAAGGTATTGCTGCATTCAAAGGATGCCCTGATACGGATGGTGATGGCATTCAAGATAAAGAAGATAACTGCCCTCGTGAAAAAGGAACAGTCGCATTAAAAGGTTGCCCCGACTCTGATGGTGACGGTATTGCAGACAAAGATGACGCTTGCCCAAAAGAAAAAGGTATTGCGGCCAACCGCGGCTGCCCAGCCATTGCGGATAAAGATGCCGATGGTATTGCAGACAAAGACGACGCTTGCCCTGATAAAGCAGGTGATGCTGCTCATAAAGGCTGTCCTGATACGGATGGCGATGGTGTGTATGACAATGATGACCGCTGCGTAACCAAACCAGGCCCAGCATCTAATAAAGGTTGCCCAGAAATCAAGAAAGAAGATAAGGTAAAACTGCAAAATATCATCAAAAACGTGCAGTTTGAAACTGGTAGCGACAAATTACTAGCCAAATCAACTGCTGTACTCGACGAAGTGGTATCCATTATGAACCAGTACCCTGAATATAGTTTGATGATTAGTGGCCATACTGATAACGTAGGCGACGCTGCCAAAAACCTCGACCTCTCTAAACGTCGTGCAAAAACTTGTAACGATTATTTGGTATCTAAAGGTATTGCTGCTAGCCGAATGAAACACGATGGATTTGGAGCCACTCGCCCTGTTGCCGATAACGCCACTAAAGCAGGCCGCGATACTAACCGTCGCGTTGATTTCGATTTGACAGTTAATTAATTAATTTTTAATGTAAAAACTTAGCCCAACGGTTTCGAGTCAAAAAAGTAGGCAATTTTTGGTCAGACGAGCCACTTTTTTGAGTGCGATGCAGCGCACCCCGCCGAGCAGGGCACGGTCGGACGAAAAAAATGGCGAAGCATGGCTAAAAATTGACCTTTTTGGGCCGAAATGGGAGTGGGCTAAGTATTTACTTTTTAAATCAAAATTATTAAAAACGCCGTTGGGGAAAATCCTCAACGGCGTTTTTTTTTGAGTAAAAATTAACGATCAACTTTATCAATAGACCATTAGTTGACCTATTGACTAAAGCCCCTACCCTACTTTTTTAGCCCTTCAATAATTGGTTGTTCTATTGAATTACTCTGTTTTAACTTTCGATATAACGCATCATAGGCATTCGTTTGGGATATTGGTTTCAGTGCCTTGGCTAAAGAGTCCATTTTGGGTAGTAAAACCTCCAATCGATCTGTCTTTGGATCAAAATATTGGTCTTTTTTGGGAGCAACAGGCACTTCCATTATTTCTTCAACCACAGCCTCTCTCGATGAACCACTACCTCTCGTCGTACTTCTGGTACTCGTACGGGAAGGTGGTTCATAAGTACTTGATGGGGGAACATCAAACCTGATTCGGGAGTTGCCGGCCCTTCTGTCGTCATCTCTATCACAACGTTCGCACATTCCTATCATGCGAATGGCAAAAACAACAAGTACTACAATCGTCCACGGACTAACCCCCGAACCGCCGCTATCAGATGAGTCTGATGTATACGAATCTTTAGGCGTACATTGGCTCCAATAATGCTTTACATGATGATCAAGTTCGTAGCCACCATTAAGGCTTTCTACACGGCGTACCACAAAATTGGAATCGGATTTATTCCGATTGTTCCACATAATATAAGCCACTTCTATCAACAACAAGCCATAATGGTTTCGAATTTCGGTGTAGGAGTCGGGTAGCCGATTCAGCGCATCTATTAATTGGTGGTCGTAGTAAGGTTCTACCAGTTTTTTCTTAAAAATAATACCCGTCTTACCTTTATAAGGCGCCACTAATTGATCTAATTGAGTCAGCATCCGGCGCAAATACTGCTTAATAATAAGTTCGGATTGCCGATTATTATCTCCTGTATTCCATACCGAAGGCAATTGGAATAAAGCATTTAAGCGTTCAAAAGAAGGATTTTTTAATACTTGAAGGAAGCCATTAGCAAAAACCTCAGGGTAAAATGGCGATAAAAAAGAAACAAAACCGGGTTCATTATACAGTGGATTCTTTGCAATTGGTTTTACCGGAATTTTGTACTCCGTTAAAAAATCAAGCAAAGGTTGATCCAAATGAATGGCTTCATGGTAAGGCCAGCTGTCCGAAGCCTGAAGCGTATCAAAAAGTTGTAGAATATCATTACGCCCCATTTCCCTTTCACCTAACATAACAGATTGCCGTGGAGAAAGATCTATTTCTGCCAATAATGCTTGTCGGGCAATACGCAGCGTGTCCTTGTCCAATTTGAGTTCGATTGGAAGTTTATAACTTCGAAGGAGTTTTAGAGGAGAAACGTATGGCATTAATGGATATGGGTAATAATTTAAGGTGCAAATATCGTTTTTTATTTCAAAATTGGACGAGTTATTTTGTTTGAAATAGTATGCATGGCTTCAATTTATCTAACATCAACAAATCCTAATATTCATTTCTCACAAATAATTAAAAACTTACAAAGAGTACACATTTTCTCTAGGGAAAAAAGTCTTACCCACTTGCAAATTTCAAAAAATTGAAAATTGATGCAAAAAGCCTACTCCTTACTTTTTTAGCGAAAAAAAGTAAGCAAAAAACGCTTCGGCTGACGAAAAATGCTGCGCTTTTGCTTCCTCGCTCCGGCGGCGCCAAAAAAACTCGCCGCACAGTCGAGCGGGGACTGCGTCCCTACAATTCCGTTTGGCTCAAACACTTTTTGGCTTCATCCGCCTCCATTTTCATGCTGAGCCTAGTCGAAGCACAAGCAAAAACGGCATTTTTCTAAGGCCGGTCTTGCCACACTTGGGGTATTGTACTTTATTTCAAATCTCAAAGTAAATTACCAAAAATAAAAGTGTTCGGTAGCAAAACTTTTTTAAAAAAAAACTCAAAAACAACAGAATAAGTCTATGCACGCATAAATACGTAATTAATAAAAACAGGTATTTATACGTGTATAAAAGTTTACGCTGCACGATACCTTTGCGTTACCAATTATCAATACTTAGAAATACGCCGTTATTTTTATTATTTAGAGCGTATGTGGCCTGATAGTATTTTTTGGAAAAAATTGCATAAAGTGTAATTTAAAAATTTTTATTTTTATTTAATAAGATTTATTGTTATAAAAAACTAAAAATTTAATATTTTTGCAATTGTTTATTATTTACTAAATCAAGTTTATTATGAAAAACTGTACTTTACCCCGCAATGCGGTACTCGCCGTATTGCTCCTGCTGGCAATACAGGCATTTGCACAGCCCACTTTTATCAATAAAATCCCGATTCCACCACTGGTTGATGCCCAAAATGGTACGATTAAATTGGTAATGGAAAAAAAATTCCACAAGTTTAATCCCAACGGTAGCCCAACGGATAAACTGAACGGTGGGCCTAACCAACCCAATGGTATTCCAACATATACCTACAACGTACTTGGAATTTCCAATATGAGCATTCTAGGGCCTACACTAAAGTGGTACACTGGGCAACAAACGGAAATTGATGTAACGAACCGGATTGGTGTCCATACCAGCACGCACTGGCATGGTGCAGAACTTCCACCGTATATGGACGGCGGCCCACACCAGCCCATCCAACCCGGCGAGACCTGGACTGCCCCTGATTTTCCAGTACTTGATAGCGCCTGTACTATGTGGTACCACCCGCATTTTCATAACCATACTTTAGAGCATGTGCAAAGGGGTCTTTCGGGTATGATTCTTGTCGAACAGCCTAGTGACCCAATACGCAATACCTTGCCACATACCTATGGTGTAGATGATATTCCGGTGATTATTGGCGATTTGGGTGTGGTGCAAGAAACAGGAGGGACGAATTGGTATATTGACACCGTCAAACAAAAACGCCCAATTAATATAGTCAATGGAGTGACCAATCCATACTTGGAAGTACCAGCCCACCTCGTTCGGCTACGTATCTTAAATGGATCTACTAGAAAAGGAATGATATTTGGGGTCTCAAATGGGTATAGCGATCCCATTGCCAACCTTAAAAATTTCACACAAATAGCCACAGATGGCGGTTATACACTTAAGCCTAATACTTTAAAAACACTACTCAACGGCCCAGGCGCACGAGACGAAATCATTTTAGATTTGAGCAGCTATGCCGTAGGCGATAAATTATACCTTAGAAACCTAAAAGAACTCCTGCCTAATACCATAGTGGGGAGTACTTTGGCACCACTTAACAATCCCAATGGTGGTAAAGATAGCACATTAGGTAATGCTTTTATCCAGTTACGAATTGTTGCTGATTCACAATTCCCAGGTTATGTTCCAATTACTACGTTTACGCCTTTCACCACGGTTTGGAGTCCTGGATTAGCAGATACCTTTAATGTAACCAAGCACCGTTTAAAAAAATTAGAACCTGAAAGTTCAGGTGGATTTGTCATAAATGGTGAGACCTACGACCTGAATACAATCAACGATACAGTTTGCGTTAATAGCAAAGAAATATGGACAATTTATAATACATCTAAAGTTGCGCACCCTTTCCATATCCACAAGATACAATTCAGAATATTGGATATTGTGGACTCTTTTGGTAACTATATCGCTTTAGAACCACGTGGATTAAATGGCCCCAAAGACGATGTATTGGTATTGCCGGGTTGGAAATTGCGCTTTCTCGGTCAATTTGATGACTACCCAAGTCCCATCTATCCCGAGTTAACCTATATGTACCACTGCCATATCCTCACCCACGAAGATTCTCTTGGCGGCGGCATGATGCACCAGTTTATAGTTACCAATGAAGGGGCATGTGTTTCTTCCATCGACGAGGCCGAAAGCAAAAAACCTACAATGGAATTATATCCCAACCCCTCTACGGGTATACTGTACCTCAAAGGCCAATCCAACTATCCAAGCAAAACAAGTATCCTCGACCTGCAAGGCCGACTGATGCGCGAACAGCAAATTCCTGCTTTGGATGGTAATGCTACGATCAATATAGATGGATTGCCCAATGGGCTATACTTTGTAGAATGGCGCACACAAAGAGGCGTTGTGACGGGTAAATTGGTTGTGCAGCGGTAACTTTAGGCACAATTTTAAATATTATTATTAATAAATTATAAAACATGAGTCATCCCAGTCTATTGGGGTGGCTCATATTTTTTAATAGAAAATCGATATAGGAATGAAATTTAAATAAAGTTACAGATTTGAGGAGATGATTTTGTATCTATCAAGGTATAAAGAGGGCGTTTAATGGGGTTGGGGTGAATAACGAAGAAAGGAGTAAAATGAAGCCGCCAAATCTGTACCTTTATTTCAACGCCGTTCCTTAGGTCAAAGTCAAACCGACAATGTACCCAAAGTTTATACTTTTTTATTTTAGAAAAGTGATACATTTGCCCATTAGAAAGAACTCTTTATGATAATTTATTCCACCAAATCGTTTATCATAATTGTTGCTTTGTATAGCATTTAGCAAAACATAAAAAACTGTAAAATGTATAAAAAACTCACTATCATTATACTATGCACCATATTTTTCGCGGCTTGCAATCTTTTAGAAAAAAACTCCCCCAACGACTTGGATGCTTCGACAGCCATTAAAGATGGTGCCAGCGCAGAAGCGGCCTTATTGGGACTTTATTCCTCTATGCAACGCGATGCCTATTATGGAGGCTCTTTTCCATTATTAACAGAACCCTTGTGCAATAATGCAAGTACAGGCGGATTTCAAGTAATTTCCCTGACACAATTGGGCGATAAAGACGTAACACCAAGTAACCTGATCGTAGAAGAAACTTGGATTGCGATCTACCGCACCATCGCCAATTGTAATTTCTTATTGGAAGCACTGACCGATATCGCCGATTTGGATCAAGATCGTGCCAAATCTATTGAAGGCCAGGCACGTGCTTTGCGCGCATTGGCTCATTTTGATTTATTGCGCACTTTTGGCGAACATTGGGATACAAATTCTAAATTTGGCATTCCTATTATTTCACGAGTACAGACCATTCAGGATCAACCCGTTAGAGCAAAAGTAGCCGATAGCTACACCTTTATTATCGATGAACTCAAAGCAGCGGCCACTTTGGTAGATAGCAATGATGTATCTGTTCAATATATGAATATTCACGCCATTAATGCGTTATTGGCACGTGCTTATTTGTACAAAAAAGATAATGGAGCGGCTGCCGAATCAGCAACCAAAGTAATTGATAGTCAAATATATACATTATTAGACAAAGAAAATTACAGTAGCCTTTTCTTTGATCGCCGTAGTTCGGAGTCGATCTTTGAACTTTCATTTGACAACCAAAACCGCAGTGCTTTCAACGGACTTACTTATTCCCGCGATGAGGCTTTACGCACCGAAATTTTTTATTTAGCAGCAACAGATTTGGATGCCTTTTTCCAAACCCGTCCTGATGATATACGCGCTACCCTACTCAACTTTAGCCCCGATAATAATGATGCCACCATCCAACCCGATGGCCGTACTCAGAAGTACAGAGGAGAGGATCGGAAGGACAGTCCAGCGTATATTATGCGCTTGGCGGAAATGTATCTGATTCGTGCAGAAGTAAGTGGGCTAACCGCTGGTTTGGACGATTTGAATTTATTACGGGTAAAACGTGGATTGCCTGCTGCTACCATCACCGATGCCAATTTATTCTACGATGCTATTCTTGCAGAACGCCGTGCAGAGTTTAATTTTGAAGGGTTATATTTGAACGATTTGGCGCGTTGGGGACAGTTTGAAGTGGTAACTGGGAAATCTGCCTATAAACAAATTTTACCGATACCTACGCGAGAAATTATTGCCAGTGGTGGAAAAATTGATCAAAACCCGGGGTATTAATCTAATTACCACCACCTTGCTTCAATTCCAATGGCTTAATAGCCGCTGGCCTAAATTTCACTGATTTGGTATTAGCTCCTTTTCGGTCTGCTTTATTGATGGTCTCGCGCGCTTTTTCGATATCGCCTTTTTGAGCGTAAGCTTCGAGTGTCGTTTCTATCGCCTCTTTGTTTCTAGGTTCAGCAATATTGACATTCTCGCTGTATTTAACGGCTTCATCGGGATTTCCTAGTGCAATATTGGCCCTTGCTATATTGAGTTTTGCTTCAATTCTCTTTTTAGGTTGAGTAGATTTTGCAACAGTAGTGGATTGCAGTAAAAGTGTTTCGTAAATTTTAATGCTATCCATAATACTACGCTCTTTATCATTAATCCACTCTTTTCTAGTGTCATTCACTGTATCTTTTTTGATTTGTTCCAGATCACGACGGGCATATTCGGGCCATCCCGCCTCCAAATAGGCATCTGTACGTACCCTTAATAAAATGGGATCGGCCTTGGTTGGATCGGGCTGAGCCAAGTGCAAATCCTGTACAGCAGCCGTATAGTTTTTGTGGTCGAGGTAATAAAACCCACGTCCACGCAATGCCCTGTAATTATCAGGGTAATACGCCAATACTTCGTTATAAATTTGCAAAGCGGAATCTTTTCTAGCCTTAGACATCATATAGGCTTCGGCTTTGAGCAACAGTGAACTGGTATCAATGGTAATATTAGGATAAGCGTCGCTTGCTACCATTTTACTATTGCTCGCCACACTCAATAAGTTGGCGGCAATATCTACTTCTCCTTCTTGCATCGCAATGACAGAACACAATTGACGGGCAATCGTTTTGACATCCGATCGCAGCACGCCTTCGAGACTAATGTCCTTGATATTGTTCAGATAGTTGGGAATTGCAGAGGTATCCTTCGGCATTTTACTTTGTACCAAGCGATAACGCACCTCAATAGTATCTTTAGAAATTAGGGTTTTACCCCAAACGACCATTTCTACGCCACAATCTTTGCCGATTGCTGCTGCTTCGGATGGATTCGGGAAATTTTTATTAATATCGTATTGCTCATTTACGTCTGCCTCTGCTCTAGTTTTCAATAGATTATCGCCCAAGATCAAATTATTAATCTCAATAGAAAGATCCACCTCGGAACTAGCATTTGCTTGTCCTTCCATTTTTTTGAGGGGTAAAATCAATACCCGCATTGTTTTTTCCTTACCAAATTGCGGGCAACCCTCTTTTGCAGACTTGTTTAACAAATTCCAGCCTAAAAGTGTAAGTGCCAAGGTAGCAACACCACCTGCCACATAATAACGCCAAGCCTGACGTGGTTCGGGAACTACTTCATCGAATGTATTTTTACCCGCTTTCACCTGCTTAATGATCGTGAACACATTATCCCTGATCTGGTTATTGGCCGTACGCTCGTTATCGGTAGAGATCGTACCGCGTAAAATCTGCGATTTGATCTGAAAAAAATCGGCTTGATTAATACGCACCGTTTGTGCAAACTCCTCAAAATCGGGGTTGCTATCCAATAGTGCTAGCAATTGAGTAAGTGCTTTTTCGGTATCGCCTTCACCGATTAATATTTCTATGGCTGCAAGAGCCTTTGACTGATCCATGACTACATTTAATTTAGGTTTTTGCTTCTTTCATCGTAATATTTGAAAATTTGATACGCATTTGAGCATTATGCTACGGCTGCTTATTTATCCCCAAAACGACTTCATTCAACAATTAGTTACAAACATTTGGGTAATTAGGAAAATTTTAATACCAAACATTATTCAGTGTGTACTTCGCCCCATTTTTCAGCGCAACCTTTCCATTTTTTACCTTTAAATTGAATGGATGCGCTGTATTGATAGGATATATCCGACATACCATCGCTACAATCTTCTTTTTTAATCAAAAGGATCATCTGCTCTTTAGTGTTTGCAGTATTTACTAAAGTGTATAAAAGTCCCCCATTCTGTTGCACGGGTTCCGAATAATCAAAAGAATAACCTTTTTCTGTACTTACATCTTTAAAGTATGCTGCTTTTCCTGCTTTTGAAATAAATAAACTCCAAAATGGTTCAGTTCCCGAACACCAATAATCAAAAGGAATACAAGCATTCAACTTGTTTAAAGCGGCAATACTGTCAATTTTTAGTACTGTAAATTGAGATGTATTGACATCCATTCGGCCTTGGACAGCGCCCCAAACAGGCTCGCCTTCGCAGGGCATCATTTGTGTTGCATCGGCATAAAACTGCTTCAATTTTGAGGTGGAATCCATTACAGCATACGATAAACCATCTGTGCAATCTACAAAACGAGTAACCTCCTTATCGTAGTAAAATAATCCAACAAACGGCTTAGTAGGTGTACTTACTGCTTGTATCGAATTAGCGGTTACGGCACTAGGCGTATTGTTACAAGCAGTAAACAATACAAGTAAATAGCCGCATATGGCCCAAAAAATACACTGTTTCATACGGCAAAGGTAGTTTTTGTTCTTGGATTTTTATCAACTGTTAATATGTGCTTATAAAATAAAATTTATTTAACCTTGCAAAAACGATGCCGTGTTCCATTTGTTTGTAAAAAATAAACGCCAGCAGGTAATTGCTCCAAACCTTGAACAGTTACAAATTGCGGATTTTTCCCTTGTACTTTCAAACGGCCTTCGGTTTGTTGCACGCCAAAAATATCCTCCACACTAAACACTTGATTGTCCTGAACAGTTGCTTGAAAAAACAAAAACTTCATACTGCCACCATCTGTATCGTAACCAGCCAAATACCGACTACCATACACCTTTAAACCTTGCATGGTTACCCATGCCAAACTAAAATCGGGGATACCATAGCCCAATTTATTATCGGGATGTTCTAATTGGTTTGCAGATGTAAATACGGCATCTTTAATTTGTTGCGCCGTATTATTGGGAAATGCACTCCACAAAGCAGCAATTGATCCAGTTAATATCGGAGCGGCAATAGAAGTACCCGCCGACATGGTAAGTTCTTCGCCGACATTCCCTGCGGTAACCACATTTAAGCCCGGTGCACTCAAATCCGGTTTAATACGTCCATCTGACGTAGGGCCAAAGGAACTAAACGACGCATGGTCATTGGTTTGGGTATCAAAAGCACCCACCGCAATAATACCTGGTGCATCTGCAGGAACACCAATAAAATGCCAGGACTCATCGCCCGAATTGCCCGCACTATTACAAATAATCATGCCTTTTTGAGCAGCGATGGTGGCTCCTTTTGCCCCTATCGTTGATCGACCATCGAGTGCAGCGTAAGGTCGGTTATACACGGGATTACTAAATGTAGTATAGCCAAGTGAAGCATTAATCAGATCAATCCCAATACTATCCGCCCATTCGGCACCGAGGATCCAATTGACCTCTTCGATCGGAAATTCGCCGCCTGTATCCTCCGTTTTGAGCAAAAAATACGTGGCTTGTGGAGCAGCCCCCACAAAATAACCGGGCAAATTAGCACCCATGACCGATAATACCGACGTGCCATGCTGTGCGCTTTCATATACCGCTCGATCGTGCTCTACAAAATCGGGACCAGGCCATAACCGATTATTGAGTGCCAGACTATCAAAAAAAGGCATCGTATCCACGTTAACAAAACCGCCATCCATTACTGCGATCCAAATACCTTCGCCCCGTGCGCCCAATTGGTGTAAAAATGGAGTAGCCAGTGGTTCCAGGTTAATAACACCATATCCTAATGGTCCAAATTTTTCGGCGACGGATTGTTTTACCTTATACGGTTTACGTTGTTTTTGAGGTCTATTGGGCGGATTTTTGATCTTTATATCGCGCCCTACACAAGTAATATTACGCACAAAAGGCAATTTTTGTGCCGTTAGCGCCTTAGCACTATCAGCAATGATAGCAACAGCGTTCATCCAGCGGGAGACCCCGTGCAGCACAAAACCCTCCGCCCTCAATGTTGCGATATAGGCCGGATCAACTGGAAGATCCTCCAATTTTGTAGGGCAACCGTTCTTGGCACGCCGTTCGATGGAGCGAGCAGAAAGGAATTCCCAAGGCCGATCAATGGAATAAGGCGTATTTTTTTTATCTGTGAGTTCAATCCACCATTTAAATAATAATGGAGTGGATGATTGCGCAGCAAGTACGCAGGGAAAAACGATGCAACAGAAGACCAAAAAGCGTAAAATCATAGGTATTGCTAAAGATTGGGCTTACAAAAGACATGAGCCACCCCGAACAATCAGAGTGACTCATGTCATATATTTTTAAAAAGATATACTTCGACTTTGTAGGTTTTGTGCATGAAAATCATACTGTGACCCATAAATCTATGCACAAAACCTAACAACGCTCAGTATAAAAAAATCTGAGCAATGCTCAATAAAAACTATCTTATTTACCGCGAAGTGAACGTGGAATTTCGATCAAAGCCACTGGTATCGCACCAGCATTTGTTACTTCCACACCTTCTACTGGAGAAATATCGCGTACACGAATGGTACCACCCAATTCCATCGTAGAAATATCGGCATCCATAGAATCCACTACTTTTTCTGGTGTAGTAAGGATATTTACTTTGCGCAATGTTGCGATAAACTTACCACCCGCTTTTACGCCTGGTGATTGTCCTTTAAAGTTCAAAGGTACTGATGCTGTAAATTTCACTCCTGGTACCAATTCAAGGAAATCCATGTGGATTACTGCATCGGATACTGGGTGAAACTGAACGTCTTTCAAGATACACTTGTGTTGAGTACCATTCACGGTAACCTCAGCAAGTTTAAATTGTGGCGTATAAATCAATGCGCGGTAATCATCAATGCTTACTGCAAATTGTACTGCTTCGCCACCACCGCTTTTATACATATTGGCTGGTACTAAACCAGAACGACGAACTTGCTTTGCATAATTTTTACCGGAACCTTCTTTTCTATGTCCCTGAACGGCTACTAATTCCATTATATTTTATCTTAAATTTACTACTTTTGCTAAAAACGCCCGCAAAGGTAGTACAATATAATCGACACAGCAAAATATTTTGTAAAATTTTTCTTTTGAAAAAAACAATTTAAAAGGGTACACTTTTTCTCTGTTAAAAAAGTATCATCCACTTGCAAATCTCGAAAAGTTAAAATCTAGTGCAATAGTACCCACTTCCTACTTTTTTCTAAGGCCGGTTTGCCACACTTGGGGTACTGTACTTCAATCCAAATTTCAAAATGTTTCACTAAAAATAAATGTGTCCTCTTTCTAAAAAAACAATACTATTTTTGCAGCCTAATTATGGCTACACCTGATCGTAAACGAACCGCTCCACAAGCCGCAACACCAGTTGTCCACCAACCACCATACAATGGCCACTCGTTGGTATTGTGGTTGGTTATTTTTGCCAATTCACTTTTTTTAATCTGGCAATGCCTTGATCGCTACCTTGCGCCACGTTTTTTATTTTTATCCGTTGCTTTAATTACATCGCTGTTCGTGCTGCGAAGCGACCTTTTTAAGCGGGCCGATTGGCGTTTTCATACTTTTGATGGGCTGATGCTGGGCTGGTACGGCATCAATCTGGCTTCGGCATTTGCTGCATTTAGTTGGTCGGAGGGTATTTTTTTTGCACAGAAAACCTTATTGTTATTTACGGTGTACTGGCTATTTAGGCAATTATTTTATATGGATGCAGCCCTAGTTCGGAAAAAAATGGCGACCATCGTCATTTCTTTAACTTGGGTGGTTTGTTTGATTATTTTAGGGCAAATTGCATACGCTGTTTCCGAATCAGGTTTGGATAATGAGACTTTATATAATTATGCTTCGGGTGTATTTGGCAATAAAAGTTTGGCCAGCGATTTTTTGTTTTTCTTGCTTGTGTTAAATATTTTCCTAGCAAAAGAGATCAATTCCTTTCGGATATCAGTCCTAAATATCGTTGTACTATTAGGCTTAATCTTATTACTCCAAACACGTACCGTATATGTAGCAGTAGTGGCCTCTACCCTACTCTATGGCCTTGGGCGGGGTATATTGGATACTCGTTTCAGGCCTGTATTGCTACGGCGTTGGTTACCTATTGGTGTGGCCGCGATCGGATTATTGGTTGCACTTGCTATGATGGGTGGTAAAGGGAATAGCCTTAGTGAGCGGCTCAATCCATTTACTTATGGAGAAAGCGCCTCGGCAAATGAGCGTAAATTTGTATGGTATAAAACAAATTTGCTCAATGCAGATCACTTTTGGTGGGGCGTAGGCAATGGCAGTTGGAAATTTTGGTTGCCCTCCAAAACCCTTCAAGGTGCGTTCCGTTTGCAAGAAAAAGGTATTATTTTTACCCGTACACACAATGATTACTTGGAAGTACGGGCCGAAATGGGCATTATTGGGGTTACTTATTTTATACTACTTTTCGTTTTGGCCGCCTTGGCGTTACTTTGGGCGTTACAAAAACATCGGGATAAGACACATGAAATATTGGCCATAAGCGCGGGATTACTTGGCTATTGTATTATCCAATATTTTGATTTTCCGAGAGAACGCATCGAAATGCAAGTTATATTGGCTTTGTTTTTTGCGCTTTCGGCCTATTATGGTGCAGGTTTTTGGTCAAAAATGCCGTCTATTACGCTCCCCGAAAAAGCCAAGATGCCTTTAGGGTGTTTATTGGTATTGGGTTTAGTTTTTAATGCCGTGATTGGCTGGTACCGCGTTACTGGAGAAATGCACAATGTAAAAATGGCCATAGCCTACCAAAAGCAAGATTATAATACCGTATTGAAAGAAGCACAAGCCGCCAAAAGTATGTTTTTGAAATACAACGATGTTGCCATTCCATTTGAGTGGTATGAAGGTACGGCATCTTATAAATTAAAACGGCCAGAACAAGAGGCCATTCAAAAATACGAAGCGGCTTTGCAACTCAACCCTTGGAGTTTTCAGGTATTGAACAATTACGCTACGGCTTTGGCTACTGCAAAAAAATTCGAGGAAGCGATTCCCTATTTTGAAAAGGCAACCTATATCAATCCCAAATACGATGAAGGGAAATTTAATTTGGCATATTCTTACACACAACTCGGTGACTACCAAAAAGCATTGGACTGGTTATCAAAAGTAGATACCATTGCCAACCCAAAAACAGAAGATGAAGTAAAGAAAAACAAGGCGATATTGGATAATAAAGCCAATTTTCTAAATGTAATTATGGAAAAGAAAAGGTAATAAGGAACGATAAAACAATACGTTGTCACTTTTGGCTGATTTCTTTCCGCTCATACTGCCTATCTTTTCGTTTAAATAGCCCCACTATTCGCACAAAAAGATACTTGTCTGAGCAAAAATTAATCTACCCAAAAATGAAAACCTATTGTTTTATCGTTCCTAAACCTGTTTCAACGATTCGCCCAATTGTTTAAACAATACTTTGCCGCCTGTCATTTTCAGGTGGTCAATAATTACGAGTGATTTTTTTATTTTGAGATCGGTTGTTTTATAAGTGCCTACAATATGCAAAAGGGAGCGTTTTTTGCCGGGCGTAAGTGCTTGAAATAGGTCGTTCCCCTCTTGATCCGTGTTGAGCACTTCCTGCAATTCTTCGGGCATTGGAAGGCCGTATTTGCTATCGTCTTTGCGCAAAGTCACGTTTACTTCGGTGCCATCGGTGAGTTTGAGCCGTTCCCTGAGTTTTTTATTCACCAAAATAAAAAACACATTATCGCCTGCGGGCATAATGGCGCATTGGAACTCGCGCTTTCCATTTAATTTACAATAAACACGACGGGTACCGTTGTCCAAAAAATGATCGGCAATGGCCAAAGGCACCTTTATATGGTAGGTCCACAAAGGTGTATTAAAATTTTCGATGATGGCTGTGAATTTCATATATGAGCCAAAGTTACGTGTTATTCAGTTATTGGTTTGTATTTCGTGGATTTGTTTGATTTTTTTGCGGCAACAATGTGTCAAAACCAACTATCTCAAGTCAAAACCCAAAAATAAAAATATTTTTTTTATCAAAATACCATCAACAACCAGATACCGTAAAATAATTGGCACGACCTTTGCTTATAACATTACAACCTTTTATTTTAATCCTTTATTTAATCGCGCCCTTGTAACGGGGCAATACTTACACTACTTTTTTTTAATCTCGCTCCCTGTAGATATTTAGATGCTAAAATTGTAATGTCTAAACTCTACTTTTGCACTTGAAACTGATTATCATAGTATGGATTTTGGTCACCTCCTCCAAATCCTGAGTCGGCGCAAATGGTTGATTTTATCGGCCATGCTCGCTTCCGCAGGCATTGTTTTTTACCTCATCGGTAAGAAACCTGAACGCTATAAGGCGAATATCATCATGGCGACTGGTATTGTGAACTACAAAGGCTTCAACTCTAATGGAGATGATGCCTTTGTACAGCAGTTTCAGATCGAAAACGCATTTTCCAACCTTATCGACTTCGCACAATCCCGTTCTAGTTTTAAATTACTTAGCCTTTATATGCTTCAGCACGACCTGAATGCTGAAAAAGGCACAAATACCGATTGGCCATTCCGCAAGCCCGATCTTTCTATTTATGGCCCTAATATTCAAGAAGATGCGGAAAAATTACGTGTTGAATTGAGTAAAATCAAACTGGACAGCATCAGCGATCCTGCTTTTAGCCAAGAATTAGATTATTTAATTGATCGTGTTTCGCGTACTTATGGCTACGACCACGATGCCATTGGGCGCAGCCTGACCGTAAAACGCAAGGGTACTACCGATTACCTTTCCATCGAATTTGTTACAGAAAATGCTAAACTCTCGCAGTTTATAGCCAATGCGTATGTAAATCTGTTTATGAATTACTACCAAAATCTTTCGGTTAGGGAAAAACGTAAAAATGTACAGTTTTACAGACAATTGGCCGCCGAGAAAAAGTCTGTGGTAGATACCATCAAAAACCGCCGTTACGCTTATTTGTATAGGAAAGGTTTGCCTGCATTGGGCAAACAAAGTGAGGAATTGGTGACACAAATTGGCGACTTGGAATTGCAAAAACAAAAAGCGGAATCCAAACGATTATCGAGTGCTGAAGCCGTAGGCAAAATACAGCAATATATCGATACCCGTGGCAATATGGATGCCGGCGAAACCAGGGCAAGGGTAGTAGATAAATATAATGTGGCCGACCTAAATGCCAAAGTGCGGACACTTACGGAAAAAAGTACTGCCACCGGAGGTAAAGATGCCCGATTAGAAGCCGAATTGGCAGGTGCGCGGCATGCGTTGGATATGGCTTTGCAAAGTAGCGCTGGTAATTTGGGTAAATCCAATAAAAATGAAGATTCCCGCCGCACCAAAGAAGACTTATTTAAAGAAAAAGTACAGGCGGATATGGATCGCATTGAAGCGGAAAAATCCATTGGCACGCTTGAAAGTGAGATTCGCCAACGCACCGATAAACTCAGTGTATATGTCACCAACGACGAGGTAGCCACCGGATTGAGTAGCGACCAAGAAAATGCAGATGAGGAATTCAAAAAAGTAAATGACGAATTGATCAATGCGAACTTAGCCTTGGCCAATGCCGAAAACCCATTGCATGTTATTGAAAATGCACAATTGCCCGAATGGCCAGAGCCTAACCGCCGGACGTTGTTGAGTATTTTTGCGGCAATTGTCGTAGGTACATTATCTGTATTGACGCTTTTTGGACTGGCATTTTTGGACAATAGTATCCAATCGCCCGAAATGTTTGGCCGTTACACAGGAGGCTTGCCCTTATTGGGCTATACGCCATTTATCAAAATGGCCGATCTAGATTTTCAACGTATTTTTTCTACCAACGGCGAAATGCCGCAATTTAGCGAGTACCGCGAAAACCTGCGAAAAATGCGCAATCAGCTCATTGCCATGAATGCAAAGGTGTTTTTATTTACCAGCACACGCCCTCAACAAGGAAAAACTTCAACAGGGTATGCCCTCGCTAATGCAATGGCAGCCAACCATAAAAAAGTGTTGATTTTAGATACAAATTTCAAGACGCCATTGCCTAGTGAATTGGCCAATCCCAATACGAACCATGTTGGCCCGGTGGCCAAAATATTGCGCAAGCACGATCTTTCCGATACTTTTTATCCGGGTAGTGTGGTGGGTGTAGGACAAGGATTGGTGATGGTAGTTGCCCATTTTGGTATCCATATTTCTCCTGCTGAAATGCTTCCACCCGATCAGTTTAAGTTATTTTTGAATGAATTAGGAGAACATTTTGATTATATTTTTCTGGAAGCGGCTGCTTTGAACCAGTTTTCGGATGCGCAGGAGTTGATTCCGTTTGCCGATAAAGTGATCGCTGTTTTTAATGCCAATGCAGTACTCAATAGCCGCGATAAAACCTCTTTGGATTATTTAAAGGGATTGGGGAGCAAATATGGTGGTTCTATTTTGGCTGGTGTGGATAGTAAGAATATGGCGAAGTAATTTTCTATACTTTCAAGGGCTCGATCAAATCCCATAAATTACCGTATTTATCTTTGAACACCGCAACGGTGCCATAAGGTTCTTTTACTGGTTCTCGTACAAATTCCACGCCTTTTGCCATTAAATCGTTGTGATAAAGCCAAAAATCATCGGTATGGAGGAACAAGAAAACGCGTCCGCCAGTTTGGTTACCAATTCTAGTTTTTTGTTCGTCGTTAGCGGCTTGTGCCAATAAGATGCTACAGCCTGTGGAACCCGAAGGGGCCACCAACACCCAACGTTTGGTGGTACTCAGGTGGGTATCTTCCAAGAGCGTAAAACTTAGGGTTTTGGTATAGTATTCAATAGCGGCATCGTAATCATCGATAACTAACGCGATATGGGCGAGGTGTTGTGGCATTTTTTTTCTTGATAAATTGTAAATACTTAGCCCACTCCCATTTCGGCCAAAAAAGGTCAATTTTTAGCCATACTTCACCATTTTTTTCGTCCGACCGTGCCCTGCTCGGCGGGGTGCGCTGCATCGAACTCAAAAAAGTGGCTCGTCTGACCAAAAATTGCCTACTTTTTTGACTCGAAACCGTTGGGCTAAGTTTTTCAAAAAAAAAACGCTACCCAGGAAATCCTGAATAGCGCTTGGAGAAAATATGACTAGATGGTTTTCTTACTAGACGTTTCTTGGGGTTGGGGGTACTCTATTAGTAGAACCATGATCTATAGTGCTACCATCGCTAAAATAATACCTGATGGTGTCTCCAGTATCAAAAAAGCCTGGACATACACTCGTCCATGGTAAAATGTTTAAAGAGATTATGAAAGTTAAGATGCCTTTATCAGTTCGCGCAATTTTTGCAAACAGCTGTATTTTTTGCTGTTCACACTATTGGCGTTACTAAATCCGATGGATTCAGCGATCTGATGCGGTGAGTTTCACTTTATCATTACTCCACCAACACAAATCCCGCCCATTTGAACGCATCACCATATTTGACCTTGAGTTCCATTTGGGTTTGGCGAAATGCGTCGGGTATAGTCATTTCCCCTTCCAACCAATGCTTGTAAAAAGCAGTCATAAACACCTGCGTCTGATAATCAGGCACCTGCCACAGCGACATGATGAGGTATTTGGCACCCGCTATTTTGAAGGCGCGTTGGAGGCCATAGACCCCCTCGTTGCCCACGAGGTCACCGAGGCCCGTTTCGCAGGCGGATAGCACCACGAGTTCGGTATTGGAGAGGTTCATTTGGCTGATTTCGTAGGCGGTCAGGATCCCGTCTTCCAAGTCAGGTCGTAAGGGTTTGCCCGTTTTCCAGGCGTGATTGCCGCCTGCTAGTACGAGACCGGAGCGGATCATGGGGTTTTCTGATACTTTAAACACTTTTTCGCCGCTCACCTGCTCATCTTTTGGGTCGGGGAAGAAAAAACCGTGTGTGGCAATGTGCAGGATGCCCGGGGAAGGGCCATTAACACCGATAGATTTGAACGATTCTTCGGTGGCTTCAGCGCCTTTTTTTACAGTAGGCGCAATGCCCTTACCTTTCATGATCTCGGCGGCGGTACTGATTTCCACTTCCGTCCAGCGGAGGTAATTCCAGATATCGCCGCGCAGGGTGGAGTCATTTTCTCCACCCCAATTGGGGCCGCGCTGGGCGGCTATGTCATCGGAGTTTTCATCAGAATTGGCGGCCACAAGGGGAATAGCGTCATACTGGATACCGCCGTAGAGTTGTGCAGTAGCGTTTTGGGTGGAAACGGAAACTTGCGGCACAACCAACTGACGAGTGCTACCCAGCGTGTTCAAGCGGTGTTTTTCGGTCAAGGTTTTTCCGTCAGGCGTTGGTATTGCGCCGAGGTTGATGCGGTGGAGCAAGCCCGAAGGCGAACAATACACCGTGGTGCCTTTGGGTAAGGCGGCGGCGATGGGTTTCCAGATCAGGTTGTAGAGTTGATCGCCAGTTTTGCCAGCATCGTAGAGGTTGTTGTAAAAAGCGGGTTGCTGCTTGCCCTCGGTTTTCAGGAGGGCGGCGAGTTGTTCTTCTTCGAAGAGGGGGATAAATATTGGGGAATCTGCGCCCGACAAGAGTATGAGGGCGGCATACATCATGCTGTCGGTTTGTTCTTTTGGATCAAAAAAATAATTGACAAACTCAACAGATGCTTCATTAGGTCTCAATGCCGCCTGAACTTGTTGCCATTTGACCTGCTGGATGGCTTGGCCACAAGTCTGGGCGAGTTCTTTTTCGAGTTCTTCGACTTGGTCTTTTAGTTCTGCTACGGCTGCGCTATCGAAATCGGCGATGGGCTGGTCATACTGGTAAGCGAGATTACTAGCATAGGTTTTGAGCAAATTCAAGTTTTCAGCGATAAGTGGATTGGAAAGAGACAATCGTTTGATCTGCCCGATGGCCTGTAGTACAAAGCCCTTGTAAAATAGGGAGTTATCAAAACAGACTTCAGTTATTTTTTTATTGGCAGACTGTTGTACAAAAGAAAGGGCTTCGTCTTGGCTTGAGTAAAATAAGCCCACATAATATCTTAGTTCTTGCTCGGAGAGGAAGCTTGCTTTTCTTAGTTCATCTTGCTTTACTTGCGATATTTCTATATAGAGTGGTTCCGCTTTTTCGACGAGGCCCATTTCCTTATAAAGGATTGCGAGGTTGTTTAGGTCTGTGGCATAATAGGGATGATCTTTTCCTAACTCTTTTTCCCAAATATCTATGGTTGCTAGGTAAAGCGATTCGGCTTTTTCATAGTTGCCCATATCCTTGTAAAGGCTTGCGAGGCTGTTCAAGGATGAGGCATAATCGGGATTTTTCTTCCCCAATATTTTTTCGTAGATGGCTATGGCATTGAGCAAGCATAACTCGGCTTGTTTGTAGTTACCCATATCCTCATAAAGGCTTGCGAGGCTGTTCAAAGATGAGGCATAATCAGCATGTTCCTTCCCCAATTTTTTTTCGTAAATGGCTGTGGCATTGAGCATGAATAACTCGGCTTGTTCGTAGGCATCCATATTCTGGAAGAGCACTCCAAGGATCATTAGACTCTTGGCATAATCGAGGTGCTCTTTTCCCAGTGTTTTTTCCCGAATGGCTTTGACTTCCAAGAACCATTTTTTGGCTTCCGGATAATTTCTGTTGATGTAGTTTATCTTTCCCCTATTGAAACAGCAATTCCCATACTTCGCCGACTCGTGCCCAAATTTTTCGAGCGCAAGTTTTTCAGCGGCAGCATTCACTTCGAAGGCTTTGTCAAATTCCTGCATACCGGTAAGCGCGCGCGAAACCCGGATCAGACTGTCCACCTGTAGAAAAGCAGCAGAATCAACCGTTTGGGAAAAAAGCAAACAAGGGGCAAGGCACAGAGCCGCCCATAAGATGGTGTGCATCATAGGGTAAAGTTTGTTTTTCTGAAGGTGGATTAAAAATATGGTTGCAAGGTACGGGTATTAAAGGTGTGCTGTAGCCCCATATAAATACCTTTTTTTTATCAGGCACATATCTTCCTCCGCAACAAGCCCATTCAATCTGCTTCAACTTCCCCAGAAGAAATAACTGGGTAGTCACAAAGATCTTTACTCCACCAACACAAACCCCGCCCATTTAAACGCCTCACCATATTTGACCTGCAATTCCGACTGCGTGGTGTGGAACGCCTCCGGAATGGCGATTCCCCTTCCAACCAATGCTTATAAAACGCGCTCATTGCTACTGCACAAGCGTATAAATACCTGATTATCGGATCAGGTGTTTAGAATAAAAAAGATGAAATCAAATACTACCGCCAATCATATAAAGGCCAGTACAACACGAATCATTTCCTTTTTGTCATTAAATCTACTGCTTTCACAGCCTCCTTAAAATAGAGATGCTTTGGATTTGCAGCCATCTTTTTGAATACTGCCAATGCCTTTACCTGCTCGTTGGTCAGCAGCATGGCCAATCCCCTGTACCATTGCAACTGCGGTTCCCAAGCGGCGTGGCGGCCTTGCAGTGCGTCAAAATACGTCAAGGCTTCTTCGCCTTCCGCCATTTCCAGCAGGCAATATCCTTGCAGGTAACGGAGGGTGTCGTTGTTTGGTTGAGCAGATGCCAATTGTCCCAAAGCGAGATAAGCGGCGTTAAAATCTCGTTTTTTCAGACTTTCGTCGGTTTTTGCAAATGGGTTGCTCACGTTCAAACCTTTTAGTGGGTAATCGGTGTACCACAACTGGTCTAGCAGGGCTTTTTGAGCCTTGTTCACATCCTCATCACCGCGGATCAGGATCGCTTCGGGCGCAGCATAGCGCGGTCGGGCCAAGCGCTCATCGGGGCGCAGTTGGGCCATGGGTTCGCTGATTTTATTATCGCCCTGTTTGTCCACAGGAGTGGTTGGGTTGTTCGTAGGTGGTGGGGTTGTGCGTTGTTCTTGTGGCTGTTGTGTCGGTACGGGAACTGCTGTTTCTTTTTTCCTAAAAATAAGATATACCGCGCCGACAAACAATGTCAACGCAGTCAGGATCATCGTAATATTCCTCCAAAAAGCGCGTCGGGTCATTAATTCAGGGTTCACTTTGGCGGTCATTTCAGGCGCGGCGGCGGATGTTTGCAGCAATTGTTTGCCAAAGTCCATCAATTCGTTATTCAGTTGGGCATCGCCTTTTTCTTGAATGCCTTGAAAAATGGCAGCCCAAGTAGCCACTTCTTCGGCAAATGCGGGATCGGTTTGCATCTGCTGTTCGAAAGCCATGCGTTCGGCCTCGGTAAGTTGGCCGTTTTTATATTGTTTTATGCGAAGGTACAGGGACTCGTCCATGGTAAAATGTTTAAAGAGATTATGAAAGTTAAGATGCCTTTATCAGTTCACGCAATTTTTGCAAGCAGCTGTATTTTTTGCTGTTCACACTATTGGCGTTACTAAATCCGATGGATTCAGCGATCTGATGAGCGGTATAGTCCAAGTACTCCGAAAGATGGAGGATTTGTTCGCATACACCGCCCAGCAGTTTCAACTTAACCCGTACCATTTCGAGTTGCTCCTCGCGCACCCAGTTCGACAATAAGTCTTGGCTTTCGTCGATCGAGTCGGGGAAGTGTTCGAATGATACTGTGCGGTTAGACGAGTTGACCCGGATAACATCAATGCAACGGTTGGAAAAAATTTTTTGTAGATAGGTAGCGATGGCACTTTCACCGCGGAATGCACTGTTAAGGATTTGCTTGCGTACAGCGATAATGGCAGCATTATAGGCGGTCAATAGATCATCGTCGTTGAGTTGTTGGTATTTGCCTCGCCCGTCGCGCACCATATAAAAACATTGCTCATACAAATGGCGAATGGCTTTTTCTTGTCCTGCACCTCCCTGCTGAATGGCATCAATCAGTTGATCATCAGTATAGGTCATAGTCATTAAAATATCAACCTTTTAGTGGACGGGTGATATGGCAAAGGTATAATGTTAGGCCAATATTTCGTTGGTAATACAAACATTTTAATTTCATGTATAATAAAATTGGGGTACTACCTGATTTAGCCGCCCACTCCATTTTTGTCCTTATTACTTAAAGCCGTACACTTTTTCTTTTGAGAAAAATCATCTACACTTGCAAATCTAAAAAACCAGAAAATTGGTGCTATAATATCTACTTCTTACTTTTTTTAGCGAAAAAAAGTAAGCAAAAAACGCTTCGGCTGCCGAAAAATGCGGTGCTTTTGCTCCCTCGCTCCAGCGGCGCCAAAAAAAACTCGCCGCACTATGGAGCGGAGGCTGCGCCTCTGCAATTTTGTTTGGCTCAAACACTTTTTGGCTTCATCCGCCTCCACTCAAGCAAAACCTGCATACTTCGGCAGGCTCAGCATTAATTTTTCTAAGGCCGGTTTTGCCGCACTTGGGGTACTGTACTTTGATCCAAATTTCAAAATGTTTCACCCAAAACACATGTGTACCCATTCTAATTGTACAACAAAGTTCGTGTGAATCCACAATTAGCGTGTTATATAATTAAACAAAAATCTTACATAATTCGCAGTAAGATCGTGTCAAATTTGCTCCAGTTCAATTACGACCCTAGCATTTACAATGATGAGAGCTGTAATATCATTTTGTCTAACCCAAATTTGTTGTGGCCTAAAATCCCACTGTTCGATGTGCAAATCCATCTTTTTCCCAATACGTCCCGCTTCAATACCCTTCATAATCCGATCTGGAATTTTTATCATTTGGTCGGACAATCCGATCTTGAGTTCTTTTTCCATTTGATCTTTAAAGGTGTCATGCAAGAGCCAATCTGCCCCCTCTAAAAGAAGAGCCTTACTTTTAAAGTCAAAATCAAAGTTTTTGATCACAATACGTTGTGAATCAGGCTCATATTGAGGCCGTCCTTTAAAGTAAATATCACCATTTACGGCGCCCTGCACACGGAGGTGTACGACCAAATCAGGAGGACAACTTGATACCTCTACTGCTTTCAAAACAATGGTATGGCCCGATTTGCTAAATTCTTTTCCTACAAGATTTCGACTAACAATCTCATTAATATCGAAAAATGGAATTTCGGAGCGCATATAGATATAAGCATTATCGGGTAATGAACGCCGTTTAATGAGTGGCGGCAGATGATAATTAATGCGATAGACAGGCGTATCACCCACCATTGTTTCGGTGGTAGCCAGGATTTGTCCTTGGACAATCAAGTGTTCTTTTTGGCTGGTAATTGTCCCCATTTCAAAACGAATTGGATTTATTTTAAGCCATACAGTCTCTTTATTACGGTTGATAATAATAGGTTTTTGAATTTTCTGCCATACCCTCCTCAATGCTCGATCAATATGTACATTGGCACGAATAGAAGAGTCCAAGTTCCCTTCAATAATAGGCATTTGGAGACGCATCTTCCGTTCTACGATCCATTCAATACCAATGATGCCACCTGCCTTTACTTCACTAAGCCAAGTAAAAGAATTAAATTTAGTTTTTGGTTGTATTTTCCATTTTTCATCAATATTAACAGTTGTTTCAAAAACCATTTGAAGGCTAAATTCGGTTTTAAGTGCAAGAGATTTGGATAATCGGAGTGTTTTTTTGGGGACTATTTGGTTTTCTACCAGTACAACTAAAGGGACTTTATACTTTGCTACATTATTTTTCCACGTGATTTGGATATTACCCATCCGAGAAACTTTTATTTTCATTTTGCTGTTTGGTCTAGCATTTTTTTTCCACATAGGGCTATTTTCATTCATAATGTCGTTTTGGAGCGCACGGTTGAGTTTATCTTCAATCAGATGAACAGGAATGATAATTGGTGTACTTAGGTAGGAAGTATCCTGGCTTATCTCCGTAATTTCGCCGTCGCAAGGTGGGCTTGAAACATCATTTTGTTTGCAACTAGACAATTCTAAAAACACAAAAGCATACAATAAATATCTCATACTCATTTTTAAATAAAAAAAATCGCTCTTACGCGAATACAGGTAAGAGCGATTAAACGTAAAATATTTTTACTAAAACTTAACCCCTAATGAAACTTGGCCAACGGCACTTTTCCCTTTTCCAAGAAAGACCCTTGAATTATCTTTTGTGATGTCCATCAAACCTTGATTGTATCGGACAGCCATAAAAAACGGCCTAAAATTATAACTCAAACCCGCAGTAAGTCCTGCATCTGTTTTATCAAATGCATCAATAATTACCCTGGTATCGTCAGAAACGGTATAATCTGGGGTTGTAACAAGGTAGGAAATAAACGGTCCCACCTGGAGATCAAAAGCACCTAATTTAAAAGCCACTGGCAATAGAAAATCAACGTAATCCATATTCAATGTTTGGCGTTTGTTCAAAGGCTCAAAGGCCGTTCCTTTCACCGAGTAACTCACTTCTGGCACAAGAGAAATGAAATTGTTAATTACAGGCACATCAATAAAGACACCTAGATGAAATCCGTAGCGCTCGCTTTTATTGGCTAAATTATCAAAGGATACAGTGGAGGCATTTAAGCCACCTCTGATTCCGAATTTGGCTTGGGCGTTTGTAATAGATGGGACTAATAGTATTGCCACAATAGCAGCAGTTAACATGCGAAATAAATATGACTTATTCATAATTTTTTGTTTTTGTATTGTGTTTGATTAATTATTTTTTATTCCCTTCGGCTTCTTTTTGTGCATTCGTTTTCATAATATCATTGGCATAAATCGCAATTTCGACACGGCGATTTTGAGAACGGTTTTCTTCTGAATTATTTAATACAGATGGTTGCGTTTCGCCCCAACCTTGTATCAGCATGCCTTTAGCAGCTATACCGTTGTCAATGAGGTAATTAGCAACAGCATTGGCACGTTTTTCTGACAGCATTTGATTGTACTCTTCGGTACCAATATCATCGGTATGCCCTACGACCAACAAATCTGTTCCCGGGTTTTCTTTCAAAGTTTCGGACAACCGTTGCAAATCCTTTTTATTGGAGTTCTTTAAGTCTGTTTTTCCAAAATCGAAAAGTATTTGGCTATTAAAAGTCAACTTAATTCCTTCTCCAATCCGTTCGACGGTTGCAGATTTCCCTAAGTCTTGTTCCATACGTTTGGCTTGTTTGTCCATTCTACTACCAATAATGACACCAGTAGCACCTCCTACGGCTGCCCCTAGAATAGCACCAAGCACAGTATTATCGTTCCGATTACCCACAATACCGCCAACTACAGCACCAGCAGAAGCGCCTGTTACAGCCCCTTTTTCTTTGTTATTCATTCCTGTTTTCTCATTAGAGTTGGAATGGTTTTGTTTCCATGTTTTGCAACTGGCCAATGAGGCTAGCAAAACAACGAGTATAAAAAATAATTTATTCATTTTATTTGTTTTTTAAAAAAATTTAAGGTGTTTGACCGCTTACTAGAAGAATTATTAAAAATCCGCCGACATAATACATACATTGAAAATCTAAGGTTTCGACTCCTATTATCTGTTTTTGAAGCGAATAGTGTTGCGAATCTTCTAGCCAAAAGTTGCTAGCATATTATTAAATATGTGTAATATATGGAAACATTATGCCGGCGTTCGATCATATTTAAAGTGATTCAATGATAGAAATCAGTTCTTCTTTGGTTTTTCCAAGTTTAACTTGTAATCTTCCGTACATTTCTTCTTTTTTACCTTTTGCAAACATTAGATCATTATCCGTTAACATTGCAAATTTTTGTTTGAGCTTCCCTTTTTGCTCATTCCAATTTCCTTTCATTTCAATAGTATTCATTGTATTTATAATTAAGTTGTGAACTAATTTTCACAGTGCAAAGGTCGGTTCATGCCTTTTGCACTACGTTATACAATTACCAATTAGGCTTACATGATTCACACCTTGGAAACAACAGGGCTATTATACAATTAATTTATTTAGTTGTGTAACTGTGCAAAAAAGGAATACCTACACCTTTGTACTATAATTATACCATATTTTATTTCACCAATTTCTATTATCACCGATTACAAACTACTTTTAGTTAATAGAAATACATTATACCATACTATGAATAATAAAAATGTTTTTCGCTCGATTTTTATATTTTACTTTATTATTTCCTCATTCTCAACGGCTATTTTATCCGGACGGGCACCTAAGGACGATACCTGCATCTTTATTAATCCTACACAAGATAGCATTATCGCTTTGTCAAGCCGAATTGCTGTACTATATGGTGCGGATGTACAAGTGGTAGAAAAATTTGTACAAGTCGCAATTGATATTGAATTAGAGACAGGTATTACTGCAATTGTGGTCATTGCTATTGCGATACACGAATCTAGTTTTAAGAGTGCCCTTTTTATTAATGCTGGAAATCCATTTGGGATCAAAGCGAGTAGCGAATGGAAGGGAGCAACCTACACCAAGCAAGACGATGGCGCGGCGTCAAAATTTAGGGTCTATCCTTCACCGGAAGCAGCCGTGAGGGATTTTGGGCTTTTTGTCAATAGCCGTGCATGGTACATAGACGCACTCAAGTGTGAAAAGGCAAATTATTTATGTGTGGTGGATGGTTTACAGAATTGGGATATAGTTCCAACCCGCTATGGGATGAAGCCATAATCAATATCATTGCAAAAGTAGGGTTACAGCATTTAGTTACGTATCAATACTGTGTACCGCGCTAATAACAGGCAATTTTGTTGTTGAGCGGAGTGGATCGTTTGGCATAAAAGTGTATGTATGGAAGTGAAAGATTTATGGACAAAGCAATATTCCTTTATCACATATAAAAAGGCCATCCCGGTATTACCCGAGATGGCCTTTTTCACAATGTTTCCGTCATTATATTATTTCGTAATGGTGGTTACGTCGTCGTAGAGACGTTGCATTGCAACGTCTGTGTACGCAACGTCTGTGTACGCAACGTTTTTATATCGTGTACGCAACGTTTTTATATCGTGTACGCACCATTTTATTTGTGCACCCACCATTTTATTTGTGCACCCACCATTTTATATCATGCACCCAACGATCGTATTTTTTCCGTGCGTGATGTAGAGACGTTGCAGTGCAACGTCTCTACGGATCACAATCACGGTTATATTTTCGTTACACGAACGGTTTTCGTATCACCATTGCTCAATCGAACGCGCACCAAATAAACGGCTGATGGCAACTGACTGATGTCGATGGTACGTGTACCTACTGTTTCGCGGGTTACTACTTCTTCGCGGAGTAAATCACCGTTGGCTGCAAAGATGGTAATAGTAGCATCTTCGTCCATACCGCAAGTACTTACTTTCGAGATATTGATGAAATCTTTAGTTGGATTTGGGAAGAACTGGATGGCATCCAATTCAGCCGCTACCTCAATATCTATATACTTCACTTCCGACAATGATTCGTTACCATAAGCGTCCATGCGCATGATACGGTAGTAGTTTCTACCACATGTTGGCTCATAGTGGATATTGTTGTACCAGTTTGGAGCATTGCTATTACCGTGGCCTACTACGTTGGCAAGATCAACCCATGTACTTTGATCCGTAGAATACTGTACCATATAGAGGTACTGTGTAAATTCAGGGAGCGTAGTCCAGTCGATCATTGCATCATCCTCGCCCATTTTGGTTACGGTGAAGTCTGGCTTGAATTCTTCGCAGTTACCGATACCTGGTTTCAACACCGTGATGGTTACTACATTAGTTTCCAAGAGATCCAAGCAACCTGCGCGACGTACACAACGCATGAAGTACGATGTTTGGGTCAATGGTCCTGGCTGGTACACTGGTGTGTTAGAATTTGGAATACCAACCCATTGCGTACCTTGATTTGTTACTTCGAGGGTCATCCACAAGTATTCGATTGCACCGCTACCGCCAGTTGGTGCCTGTACTTCATAAAGAAGTGCAGGTGATTGACCAGAGCAGATCGTTTGATCGGATGCGATAAGACCAGGGTGCAATACATTGTGACAAGCGATATGGTGACCAGCATCAAGGCAAAGGATATCGGCAGAAGTAGACGATACCACCGTGAATGCAGGCGACATACCCGATGCGCTCACATCACTGTCTTTGCAATCATTTACTGCCGCATTTGGTGTAGTCCACTGGTGAGTGGCCGGAATACCACCGAACATTACAACATAAGTACCTGGTACGACACAACCGAATTTGTATTGACCCGTTGCACTTGTAGTGGTAGAGGCTACAATGATATCGTCATTGGTGCCATAAGTACCGTCTACACCTGCTTTGATCAACTTCACTGGCAAATTAGGTGTACCGAGTTCAAGTGCATTTTGTACACCATCTTGGTCTGCATCGTGCCACACATAACTACCAATTGTGATGCCTTGAGGGGCAGCATTAATGGCAGCCGTTTTGGTAGCGGTACATCCATTAGCATCAGTGACGGTGACGGTATAGAAACCAGCAGCCAGACCAGAAAGGTCTTTCGTCGTTGCGTTATTATTCCACTTGTAAGTGAATGGCGCAGTTCCTCCGGTTACACCTAGGGCAATTGTACCATCGTTGATACCACCGCAAGATACATTCTGCATCGCCATAGTGACACTGATCACTGCTGGTTGAGCGAGGGTTACCGCAGTTACAACTTGACAGCCTGCGCCATCTGTTACTGTTACTGCATAAGTACCTGCTACCAATCCGCTTTGATCTTGTGGCTCTACACCCGATGTGATATTGTACCAGTTATAAGTGTAGTTACCAGCACCACCCGTTACGCTCAAGTCGATACCACCTGTTGCCGAGCCATTACATGCTACTGGCGTTGTGGTAGTGGACAATTGAGGGCCACCAGGTTGTGTGATGTTATTGCTGATAACCGCAGTACATCCGTTAGCATCTGTTACCGTTACTACATAAAGACCAGCAGCGAGGTTGAAGATGTCTTGTGGGTTTGGCCCAGCGTTGCCATCATAACTCCAATTGTATTGATAAGGCGTAGCACCACCTGTTACTGTAATGTCAATTTCACCTGTTGTTTGACCGCAAACTGTGTTTTCGGTTTGTGAAACTACATTGAGTACTGGTTGAGGAACTACCACTTCTACCACCGAAGTACAACCCGTTGCATCGGAGACCGTTACGGTGTAAGTACCGCCAGCGATGAAGGTACGGTCTTCTGTGTTGATTGCACCTGGTACGTCGGCCCAATCGTAAGTGAATGGAGCCACTGTACCGTTCACCGTAATGTCGATACCGCCTGTTGGTGTGGTACAATTAGAAGCCACTGTGGTTGCCACTGCGTTGAACGTTGGTACAATAGATACCGTCATCGTCTTAGCAAATGTACATCCGTTGGCATCCGTTACTGTTATGCTGTAGTTACCCGCATCAATATTGATCAAGTCTTTCTGATTATCCGTACCGGCAATATGCGCCCAGTCATACTTGAATGGAGCAGTACCGCCAATTGGTGTAAGGAGAATAGAACCTGTCAATGTATTACAAGTTGTACCTGTAGTTACGTCTTGCAAGCCAAGTGGGCCTGGTTGAGTCACCGTGATCGTTTTGGCTCTAGTACAACCATTTGCATCCGTAACCGTCAATAAGTAAGCACCCGCAGTAATATTTAATAAATCTTTTGGATTATCAGTACCTACAATGTGCGACCAATCGTATTTGAATGCTCCTGTACCACCTGTTGCTGTGATCACAATGCTACCTGTTGTATTACCGTTACAATCAACGTTCTTAACTACATCGGCAATAGCGATTGCCGATGGCTCGGTCACTACGGTTGATACTGTATGCGTGCAAAGGTTAGCGTCGGTTACTGTTACGGTATAAGTACCGGCAGCAAGGTTGCTAATATTTGCAGTTGTCATATTGTTAGACCACTTGTATGTAAATGGTGCAGTACCATTTACTAAACCTGTGGTGATACTACCCGTTGTTGCGCCATTACAATTTACGTTTACTTTATTTGTAATCGAAATAGAAGGTGCATTAGGCGTTACTAAAACAATGCTTAAAGTATTTGAACAACCATTTGCATCCGTGATGACAACCTGATAAGTACCTGCGGCCAAACCTGTGATGTCTTTCGGATTCTCATTACCAGCAATATGCGACCAGTCGTATTTGAATGGAGCAACACCGCTTGTAGCGTTCACCGAGATAGCACCGCCTATTGGGTTGGTACAAGTTGGATTCACTTGTGCCGTTACTGCTGCATTTACTGCACCAGGGTTGGTCAATGTAGCCGTTGCTGTAGCAGTACAACCATTTGCAATACTTGTTACGGTTACGGTATAAGTACCAGCCGCAAGACCAGTGATGGTTGCTGTAGTTGCACCAGTTGACCAAGTATATGTAGCAGATACATTTGAAGTAGCCGTTAATGCGCCGCTATTAGGAGCGGTACAAGTTGGGTTTACTGCATTTGTGATACTTGGAGTTGGTTTTGCCGGTGCTGTAACAACACCCATCGTTGCGTAAGTACAACCATTTGCGTCTGTTACCGTCACTTTGTAATCGCCAGGTGCTGCATTGGTGATGGTCGTAATCGGGTTATTAGTACCTGAGATATGTGCCCAATCATAAATGAATGGAGCAACACCGCCCACTACTGTTGCAATTACTACACCATCGTTCTGCGCACAAGTTGCAGGCGTAAGTGCTAAGTCAAGGTACAACAATGCTGGCTCGCTCACTGCGAAAGAAGCAGTTGCAGTACAGCCATTTGCAGCAGTTACTGTTACAGAATATGTACCGCCGCTGAGGTTACCCAAATCTTTTGGATCATTATTACCAGCGAGGTGCGCCCAATCAAAAATGAATGGCGCAAGTCCACCAGTAATATTCAAAATGATCGTACCATTTGCGTTACCATTACAAGTCACGTTAGTTACGCTAGCCGTAATTGTTGGAGGCGCACCTTGGAGTACTGTACCACAAACGGTAGTTGTACATCCATTAGCACCTGTTACTGTTGCGCAATAAGTACCTGCTGCCAAACCAGAGATGGTTTGTGTCGTAGCACCATTACCCCAAGCGTAAGTATAAGAAGCCGCACCTGTTGCATTGATGGTGATAGCACCTGTTGCAGTTGCTGCTGTACATCCGATATTTGTTACATCAGCCGTTGCTGTGATCGCTACGGAACTATTTACGGTTGCCGTTGCTACATCTGTACAGTCTGCTCCTGTTACTGTTACGGTATAAGTACCTGCAGCAACATTGTTTAGCGTAGCCGTTGTTGCACCTGTGTTCCACAAGTATGTTAAGCCGCTGCCGCCTGTTACTGTTGCTACTACACTGCCATTTGCCAAACCGCAACTTGTATTGGTTGCCGTTGCTGTTGCATCAGGGCCAGGTGTAGTGGTGATCGCTACGCAAGTGCTGGTTGTACAGCCGCTTGCATCCGTTACCGTTACACAATAGTTACCTGCGGCTAAGCTACCTACATCTTTAGGTTCTGGTTGTCCAGTGTTCGTGATGAAGTCCCAGTTGTATGTGAACGCACCAGTACCACCGCTAGGTGTTAACAAGATGACACCATTTGGTTGACCGCAAGTAGCGTTGGTTACGTTAGTCGCCAAACTTACCGATGGAGCAGGTGTCACCGTAGCAGATGCCGTTGTGGTACAACCATTAAAATCGGTTACTGTAACGGTATAAGTACCTGCTGGGAGGTTATTAGCCGTTGCTGTAGTAGCAGTAGAAGTCCAAATGTAAGCGAATGGAGCAGTACCATTTGATACCGTTACCGTTGCTGTGCCGTTACCCGTTCCACAAGCCGCTGCCGAAGCAGTTGCCGTTGCAGATGGTCCGTTTGTTGTACCTACAGTAGCAGTTACCACAGTAGAACATCCGTTTGTAGATGTAACAGTTACGGTGTAATTACCATTAGCCAAGTTTTGGCGTACTGCACCTGTTGCAGTACTTCCAGCCCAGTTGTAGGTAAATGTACCTGAACCTGTTGCCGTTATTGTTACCGAACCGTTAGACTGGCCGCAAGCCGCTGGCGTTGTAGCAGCCGTTGCGGTGGTCGCATTTGTAGCAGTTACATTTGCAGTAGCAGTTGCTGAACATCCATTACTAGAAGTTACAGTTACCGTTATTGTGCCTCCTGCGAGGTTGCTAGCGGTTGCAGTAGTTGCACCATTAGACCAAGCATAAGTGTAAGGCGCAGTTCCTGTTGTTACTGTTACCGTTGCTGTACCGTTGTTTAGGCCGCAAGTAGCGTTGCTCGATTGTGTTGTCAATGTGACTGCTGGAGTTGAATTCACTACTACAGTTGCAGTTGACATACATTCGTTTGCATCGGTTACGGTTACGGTATAAGTACCTGCTGCCAAGTTTTGGCGTGTTTGCGTTGTAGCACCACCTACCCAAAGGTAAGCATAAGGTGCAGCACCGCCTGTTACCGTTACTGTTGCTGAGCCGTTATTCAAACCACAAGTTGCATTAATTGCTGTGGCAGTAGCCGTTGCACCGCCGGAGTTACCGATGGTTGCGCTGGTCGTAGCCGAGCAAAGTGCTGCATCCGTGATGGTTACTGTGTATGTACCCGCTGGGCGGTTGGTCAAGTTAGCCGTTGTTGCACCTACGTTCCAGTTGTAGGAGTAAGGAGCAAGACCTCCGTTGATAGCAGTTGTTACCGAACCATTTGACTGGTTGCAAAGGGCACTTACCGTAGTTGCACTTGCTGTAATTGCAGCAGAAGCATTTATGGTTACGCACTTCGTTGCGGTACAACCTGCATTATCCGTTACCGTTACACAGTATTGGCCAGCAGCCATTGCCGTAAGGTTGGCAGGGTTGTTTGTACCAGTAATGTGTGCCCAATCATAAGTATAAGGCGTAGCACCACCTGTTACAGTCAAGGTAACTCCACCATTTGCGAGACCGCAAGTCGTGTTGGTTACTTGAGTTGTTATTGCTGGGCCAGATCCATTAGCAATTGTTGCTGTTTTTGTAGCAGAACATCCGCCAGCAGCAGTTACGGTTACGGTATAAGTACCGGCAGCCAAGTTAGTTGCTGTTGCAGTAGTTTGGCTGTTAGACCAAACATACGTGAATGGACCAGCACCTGTGGCCGTGGCCGTGGCTGAGCCGTTTGCACTGCCGCAAGAAGCATTGACTGCTGAAGTGGTTACTATGAGATCGGAAGTAGAAGGCACCGAGATGATGATCTTTTTCTTACAATTCAAATCCGGTGCATAAATCCAAGCCGCATAAGTACCAGCACATAGACCTGTACGATCTTCTGGATCCCAACCACTAGGAATATCGAACCAGTCGATTTGGTATGGTTGTCCACCACCACTGATGGTCAAGTTGATTGCACCGTTGCATTGGCCACATGAAGCAGGTGTTACTACCCATGTTACCGTTACCGCAGAAGTACCTGGTACTGTTACGCAATCTGATTTTGTACAACCTTTGCTATCCGTGAGGGTAACGCAGTATTGACCTGCTACTAATCCTGTGCGGATTGGGTCGGTGCTACCATCGCTCCACATATAAGAGTAGATCGGTGAACCGCCTGTTGGAGCAGGAGTAATTGTACCCGTTGCTTGTCCGCAATACGCTGGCGTAGTTGTAAAGGTAAACGTGATTGGCAACGCAGAACCTACAAGGAATGATTTCACATCAGAACAACCGAGGTTGTCCGTTACTGTTACCGTGTAAGTACCCGCAGTTAAACCTGTACGATCTTCTTGGTTACTTGTACCCGGCACATCAGACCAGTCGTAAGTATAAGGTAGTGTACCACCAGTTACCGAGATGTCAATCGAGCCATCTGCACCACCAGCACAAGATACTTTGATGATTGTAGTACCTTGACCAGCCGCTGCGATAGTAGGTTTACCCGTTTGGATCACCGTTGCAGAAGCCGTTGCGGTACAACCGCCACTTGTTACAGTTACGGTGTAAGTACCTGCACCTACGTTATTTAGGTTAGCCGTAGTCGCACCATTAGACCAATTATAAGTATAAGTACCGTTACCACCGTTAGCGCTGGTTGTTACTTTACCGTTATTGGTGCCGCAAGTTGCTTGTGTTGCTACTGCTGTTACCGTCACCTGGTTAGGTTGCGTAATAGTTGCACATGTTGCTGCGCTACAACCGGCACCGTCTGTAACGGTTACACAGTATGTACCTGGAGCAAGGTTATTGATATTCTGAGTGGTTGCACCATTAGACCAAGAGAATTGGTATGGTGTTGTGCCACCTGTTACTGTAAGCGTGATGCTACCATTGTTCAAGCCGAAGCAAGAAACGTTATTAGCATTTGCGATGACTGCTGGGCTACCCAATTGAGACACATTGAAGATGTTCACTTTAGAACAACCGTTTTGGTCTGTTACTGTCACTGTGTATGAACCAGCCGATAGGCCAGTCAAATCTTCCGAAGTAGCGCCATTTGCGTTTGGAGACCAAGCAAATGTTGCACCGATGAATGCACCAGTTACGGTTACATTGATTGCGCCATTGCTGCTACCGCAAGAAGCATTTGTTACAATACCCGTTACAGCCAAGTTACAAACGCGGATAAAGCCTGCGTCGATGGTTTGGTTGTTTTGACCGCTCAACAATGTATATACTCCAGTTAAACCAGTAACTGGGTTTGGATCGCTATCGAATGCGTCGTTATTGTTGTTATTGACGTTGGCTGGTGAATTGTTCCAGTTACCGATTGGATCTGTAAAGCCAACTACATAATTACCAGGGGTTAAACCTGTGAATTGGTAGAAGCCGTTAACATCCGTTGTCGTAGTTGCGATAACGACGTTGTTAGGTCCGTACAATGTAACTGTTACACCTTCGATGCCTGGCTCGCCAGTGTCCTGTAATCCATCACCGTTCAGGTCTTCCCAAACAAAGTTACCAAGAGATGCTTCTTGTGTTAAGCCTGCATCAATGTCATTGTTGGTTTGACCACCTGTCAATGTGAATACTGGCGTAATACCTGTAGCAGGATTTACATCGCTATTGAGTGCTGGATTACTACCTACATTAATAGTGAAACTATAACTCGGTGGCAACACTACTTCAATTTGATATGCACCTGGGAGTAACCCTGTGAAACTATATGCTCCGCTAGCATTGGTTGTTGTAGTGGCAATCACCACACCGTTGCTAATCAGATTCACCGTTACACCCGGTATGCCTGGCTCACCACCATCTTGGATGCCGTTACCATTAGTATCCGCCCATACGAAGTTACCGACAGCAGCCAATTGGATAAATCCAGCGTCCACTGTGTTGTTTGTTTGACCACTAACGAGTGTATAAGAACCCGTAAAGCCACCATCATTATCGCTATCAACGGCATCGTTGTTACCTACGTTTGGCGTTGTTGCTTGGTAATTAGCAGGTGTTTGGAAACCAACGATATACGTACCCGGTGTTAAACCACCGAAACTGTAACTACCGTTTGCACCCGTCAACTGCGTAGCAATTGGAGTTGGGTTATCTGGAATACCGTTATTATCTGCATCCGCATATAAACTAACAAGTACACCAGAAATACCTGGCTCACCACCGTCTTGGATACCATTTTGGTTAATATCGTTCCAAACGAAGTTACCAATAGAAGCAGGGATAAAGAAGCCCGCATCAATAGAGTTATCGTTTTCGCCAGCAGACAAGTTGATGGTCGTTGTAAAGCCACCAATATTATCGCTGTCCACATTATCATTCGCACCTTGATTTGCTGGGCTTGCTGTGTAGCCACCTGATGGTGGTACAAAACCTACGATATAGTTGCCTGCGGCCAATCCTGTGAAGGAGTAGAAACCAGTACCGTTCGTAGTCGTTGTAGCCACTGGAGCGCCTGGATCAGGGATACCGTCGTTATTATTATCTGTGTATAGATTAACCGTTACACCTGCAAGACCAGGTTCAGTTGGATCTTGAATGCCATTTGCATTGTTATCCACCCAAACAAAGTTGCCAATAGAAGCAGTTGGAAGGACAAAACCTGCATCAATGGTCGAATTATCCTGACCTTGAGCAAGGGTAATTGTACCTGTATAGCCCGTTACTGGATTTGCATCGCTGTCGATTTCGTCATTAGAACCTACGTTAGCGGGTGATGGCGTGTAACCACCAGTTGGTGTTACAAATCCTACGATATAGTTGCCTGCGGCCAATCCTACGAAGGAGTAGAAACCACTAGCATCCGTAGTTGTTGTAGCTACAACGCCTGGATCAGGGATACCGTCGTTATTATTATCCGTGTAAAGATTTACCGTTACGCCAGAGATGCCTGGTTCGCCTGGTTGTTGCAGACCATCACCATTGGTATCGCTCCAAACAAAGTTGCCAATAGAAGAAATTGGTGGATTAGTACTTGGCGGAGTGAAGCCTGCGTCAATGCTTGTATTATTCTGACCTTGAGTAAGGGTAATCGTACCTGTAAAGCCCGTTACTGGATTTGCATCGCTGTCGATCAAGTCATCATTACCTACGTTAGCAGGTGATGACGTGTAACCAGTTGGCATTACAAATTCTACGATATAGTTGCCTGCGGCCAATCCTGTGAAGGAGTAGAAACCATTAGCATCCGTAGTCGTTGTAGCCACAGCGCCTGGATCAGGGATACCGTCGTTATTATTATCCGTGTAAAGATTAACCGTTACACCAGGAATACCTAGTTCACCTGTTTGCTGTAAACCATCACCATTGGTATCGCTCCAAACAAAGTTGCCAATAGAAGCAATTGGAAGGATGAAGCCTGCGTCAATGCTCATATTATTCTGACCTGGAACAAGGGTAATCGTACCTGTAAAGCCCGTTAATGGATTTGCATCGCTGTCGATTTCGTCATTAGAACCTACGTTAGCAGGTGATGGCGTGTAACCACCAGTTGACGGTGTTACAAATTCTACGATATAGTTGCCTGCGGCCAATCCTGTGAAAGAGTAGAAACCATTAGCATCCGTAGTCGTTGTAGCCACAGCGCCTGGATCAGGGATACCGTCGTTATTATTATCCGTGTAAAGATTTACCGTTACGCCAGGAATACCTGGTTCGCCTGGTTGCTGCAGACCATCACCATTGGTATCGCTCCATACAAAGTTACCCAATTGTGCACAAAGTGCTGGATTAACAGTTACAGTTACTTGGTCATTATTACCTACGTTACCGATAAATGTTTGTGCGCCTGTTGCAGGATCTACATACCAAACTTCACCCATATCGTTTGCGATATTGACAGTAGTCTGGAAGATATTGGTCGTGTAAGTCCACTTGAACTCTTCATCAGAAATCATGTCGCCATTGATGTCAATGAAGTTAAGTACGCAGTTGTTGTTTAGATCACATAGAATACCGCCATTATTCGCACAAGTTACCCAATATTGACCGTTGCAGACAAAGTCGCCAGGCATATTGTTGTCCATTGCTTTCACGTTACGGATTTCTAAACCTGTGAAACCACCCAACATGCGTGTAATCAATGTGTAAGTTACTGGCTCACCTGGGCACACCTGGGTTACGTTGGCAGATTTATCCATATTGATAAAGACACCAGTATAGTTTGCAGGATCAGTATCTGTTACTGTAGTTCCGATAGGATTACCGCTAGCATTTACTGGCTGACCAGATACTGTTGCGATATTCGTATGGAGGCTCAACATAGCAAGTGCTGTTGCCGTCAAGGTAACTGATTGACCAGGAGCAAGCGTTGGAATAGTACCGATCAAAGATGGGATCAATACGTTATCCGTTACGACTACATTGGTTAATGTTAGGTTACCAGTATTTGTGACAACAAAACTGAAGTTTACTGTTGGCGGAGCACTTGGAGGCACGAGGATGATAACACCTGGAGCAGTATTTGCATCCTGACCATTGATCAACTTTACGATTTCGATACCAGGCGTACAAGTAGCCGTGTTATCGGCCACTACTGCGCTAGTAGATGTAGTACAACCCGCTGCATTTGTAATGGTTACGGTGTAAGTACCTGCGAGGATATTCGTCAAGTCTTGTGTTGTCGCATTGTTTGACCACAAGTATGTATAGCCTGGTTCACCACCAGTTACTGAAAGGTCAATCGCGCCATTGCTTGCACCGCATGCTGATGGAGTTACAACAATTGCTGGTGTAATTGCCGTTGGTGTAGTGATGGTTGCGGATAGTGTTTTAGTACATCCGTTTCCATCAGACACTGTTACGGTATAAGTACCTGCAGTTAATCCTGTGATGTCCTGAGTATTAGGGCCATTTGACCAGAAGTAAGTATAAGGCAGTGTGCCTCCGCTTACATTGATGTCGATAGCGCCGTTGTTACCACCGAAGCAAGTAACATTTACCTGACTGTTCAGTGTCACTACTAATTGGGAAGGTTGGCTTACCAATATAGAAGTAACTTTTGTACAACCTGTAGCATCTGTTGTTGTAACGGTATAGGTACCTGCTACTAAGTTATTGAGATCCATTGTAGTTGCACCATTTGACCATAGGTAAGTATGAGGAGGATTACCACCTAACACTGTCAAGTCAATATTACCGTTGTTACCACCAAAGCAACTTACGTTGTTCACGCTAAAGTTATGCAGGATTTCTGCTGGTTGAGTGATGATAACACAAGTGCTGGTAGAGCAACCTACATTATCGGTAACTGTTACACAGTATGTACCCGCAGTTAGGTTAGCAAGGTCTTCTGCATTTGAAGTACCGGGGATATGCAACCAATCATAGTTGATTGGAGCGGCACCGCCGTTTACTGTCAAATTAATCGTACCATTTGCTAAGCCGAAGCAAGTTACATCTGTTTTTACTACTGTTAATGCTAATTGAGCCGTTGCTACTACTGTTGCGGTCGCTGTTGCGGTACAACCTTGAGCATTGGTCACAGTTACGGTGTAAGTACCTGCAGCCAAACCTGTGATCGTTGCTGTAGTTTGACCTGCCGAACTCCACAAGTATGTACCACCACCTGTTGCAATTGCAGTACCATTTGTGTTGCCACAAGTTGAATTAGTGGTAGATGTGGTAACTACTGGCAATGGATTCACCGTTACTACTACTGCATCTGTTGAGGTACAGTTGTTATTGTCGGTTACTGTTACTGTATAAGTAGTTGTTACTGCTGGTGTCACCGTTACTGATGCACCTGTTCCAGCACTACCCCAGTTGTATGTATATGGTGTTGCGCCGTTTGTAGCACTTGCCGTCAAGATAGTGGACTGACCTGCACAGATTGTTACATCTGCACCAGCATTTGCTGTTGGGCCACCTGTATTGGTTACTGTTGCTGTAGCGGTTGCAGTACAACCTGCGGCACTTGTTACCGTTACGGTGTAAGTTCCCGCAGTCAAACCTGTGATGGTGGCTGTTGTTTGGGCTGTCTGACTCCACAAGTATGTACCACCACCAGTTGCGGTTGCTGTACCATTTGCGTTGCCACAAGTTGCTGCTGTTGCAGTGGCTTGTGCGTTTGGCAATGGATTCACTGTTAAAGTACGTGTTGCAGTGGCTGTACAGCCGTTTGCATCCGTTGCTGTTACGGTGTAGGTACCAGCCGTGCTTACTGTGATAGCAGCAGTAGTTGCTGCATTTGACCATACATACGTTACACCACCTGTTGCGGTGAATGTTGTGCTTACGCCTTGGCAAACTACATTGTTACCTGTAATTGCTACTATTGGTAATGGATTCACTGTTAAGGTACGTGTTGCAGTGGCTGTACAGCCATTTGCATCCGTTGCCGTTACAGTGTAAGTACCAGCCGTGCTTACTGTGATAGCAGCAGTTATTGCTGCATTTGACCAAAGATAAGTTACACCACCTATTGCGGTGAACACTGTGTTTGCTCCAGTGCAAATCACATTGTTACCTGTGATGGCTACTACTGGTAATGGATTCACCGTTACGACTACTACATCTGTTGAGGTACAGTTGTTAGCGTCGCTTACCGTTACTGTGTATGTAGTTGTTACTACTGGTGTTACCGTTACCGATATACCTGTTACTGCATTACTCCAGTTGTATGTGTATGGTGCTACGCCGTTTGTAGCACTTGCCGTTAAGATTGTGGACTGACCAGCGCAGATTGTTACATCTGCACCAGCATTTGCTGTTGGTCCACCTGTATTGGTTACTGTTGCAGTGGCTGTTGCTGTACAACCTTCTGCACTTGTTACCGTTACCGTGTATATTCCTGCAGTTAAGCCTGTGATATTGGCGGTAGTTTGACCTCCCACACTCCACAAGTATGTACCACCACCAGTTGCCGTTGCTGTACCATTTGCATTACCACAAGTTGATGCTGTTGCAGTGGCTTGTGCGTTTGGCAATGAATTCACTGTCAACGTACGTGTTGCAGTGGCTGTGCAGCCATTTGCATCCGTTGCCGTTACGGTGTATGTACCAGCGGTGCTTACTGTGATTGCAGCAGTTGTTGCTGCATTTGACCAAACATAAGTTACACCACCTGTTGCGATGAACACTGTGCTTGTTCCTGCGCAAATTGTATTGTTACCTGTGATCGCTACTACTGGTAATGGATTCACCGTTACGACTACTACATCTGTTGATGTACAGTTGTTAGCGTCGCTTACCGTTACTGTGTATGTAGTTGTTACTGCTGGTGTCACCGTTACCGATGCAGTTGTAACAGGACCACTACCCCAGTTGTATGTGTATGGTGTTGCGCCGTTTGTAGCACTTGCCGTCAAGGTTGTTGATAAACCAGCACAGATTGTTACATCTGCACCAGCATTCGCTGTTGGGCCACCTGTATTGGTTACTGTTGCTGTGGCTGTCGCTGTACAACCTTCTGCACTTGTTACCGTAACCGTGTATGTGCCCGCAGTTAAGCCTGTGATAGTTGCGGTAGTTTGACCTCCCTGACTCCACAAGTATGTACCACCACCTGTTGCAGTGGCTGTACCATTTGCGTTACCACAAGTTGATGCTGTTGCAGTTGCTTGTGCGTTTGGCAATGGATTCACCGTCAAAGTACGTGTTGCTGTGGCTGTGCAGCCATTCGCATCCGTTGCTGTTACGGTGTAGGTACCTGCTGCGCTTACAGTGATAGCAGCAGTTGTTGCTGCATTTGACCAAACATAAGTTACACCACCTGTTGCAGTGAATGTTGTGCTTACTCCTTGGCAAACCACATTGTTACCTGTGATCGCTACTACTGGTAATGGATTCACCGTTACTACTACTACATCTGTTGATGTACAGTTGTTAGCATCGCTT
>JAYUKX010000202.1:0-25069 GCA_043764095.1 Chitinophagales bacterium | reverse complement strand
TTTCGTTAAATTTTTCGCCGAAAATACCCCATTTCGACTGCAAAATTTGCCTTGATTTGACAAAAATTTCCTCATTTCAGCATTACGACCCTAATTCTGTATAATGTCTAGTAAGCTCTAACGATTTATTCACCATCAATTCTCGCATTAATTATGATCATTGGCGTTCCAAAAGAAATAAAAAGTAATGAAAATCGAGTAGCACTCACTCCTGCGGGTGCTATGGAATTGGTAAGGCGTGGCCATACCGTATATGTACAAAGTTCGGCAGGTGAAGGAAGTGGTTTTGAAGATGAAGATTATATTGAAGCAGGTGGTGGTATTTTGCAAACCGCCGATGAGGTGTGGGGCATTGCCGAAATGATTATGAAGGTAAAGGAACCCATTCAAGAGGAATACGCGCGTTGCCGCAAAGATCAATTGCTATTTACCTATTTCCACTTTGCCAGCAGTGAGGAACTAACACACGCGATGATTAAAAGCGGTGCTGTTTGCTTGGCCTACGAAACAGTAGAGACCAAAGACCGCCAGTTGCCACTATTGATACCAATGTCGGAAGTAGCAGGTCGTATGGCCATCCAGCAAGGTGCTAAATTTTTAGAAAAGCCAGTAAAAGGTCGTGGTGTATTATTGGGTGGCGTTCCTGGTGTTCCTCCCGGTAAGGTTTTGGTGTTAGGCGGTGGTATCGTGGGTACGCAAGCCGCAAAAATGGCCGCAGGTCTTGGAGCGCAGGTGACTATCCTTGATGTGAGCCTTACCCGTTTGCGTTACTTGAGTGATGTGATGCCCGCAAATGTGATCACGATGTTCTCCAGCGAATATAATATCCGCAGATTGATCAAAGACCATGATTTGGTAGTAGGAGCAGTGTTGATTCCTGGTGCAAAAGCACCTAAATTGATTACTAAAGATATGCTCTCCACGATGCGCCCAGGTACAGTATTGGTGGATGTTGCGGTAGATCAGGGTGGTTGCTTTGAAACCACACATGCTACTACCCACGCGGACCCTACTTATATTATCGATCATGTGGTACACTATTGTGTGGCCAATATGCCAGGTGCTGTACCATTTACTTCTACGGTAGCATTGACGAATGCAACATTGCCTTACGCGATTCAACTGGCCAATAAAGGCTGGAAAAAAGCATGTAAAGAAAACCATGAATTGCTTTTGGGCTTAAATGTGGTAGGCGGCAAAATTGTCTATCAAGGTGTTGCGGATGCCTTTGGTTTGGAAATGACTTCGGTGGATGATGTGTTATAAATAATTTATACTCCGGCACAATATGTCTATTGACTTTCAAAGCATATTGTGCCGTTTTTGTTTTTTTGCTCCTGTTCCTTACAATCTTTAGATGTATTTGATGTTTTGATTACCTCCTTGGTAACATTTGTCTTTTGTATTCCCCATTTTTTTCTTACTTTTGCCCCTGAAAGAAAATGAGGCTGTTGTAACAGCTGTCAACATACAAATATGGGTACAGTTATTTCATTATTGAATCATAAAGGCGGGGTGGGCAAAACTACCAGCGCGATTAATATAGGCGCGGGTATGGCAGAATTGGGCAAAAAGGTACTGTTGATTGATTTAGATCCACAAGCTAATTTGACTATTTCATTGGGTATTCCACGTCAAAAATACACTATTTACGAGGCATTGCGCGGAGAGGGCGAGTTAACTCCTTATCAACATAAGCCCAATTTGGACATTATTACGTCTTCATTGGATTTGTCGGGCGCAGAAATGGAACTCATCAATGAGGCGGGTCGCGAATTTATTTTGCGCGAATTGCTCACACAGGTTATTGATGATTACGATTTTGTATTTATTGATTGTCCGCCGTCTTTAGGGTTACTTACGCTAAATGCCTTGACGAGCAGCCGGTGGGTTTTAATTCCGTTGCAAACAGAGTTTTTGGCGGTTCAAGGATTGGCAAAAATCAAACAAGTCATTGATAAAGTGCGCTTTAGGTTAAATAAGCAATTGGACATAGGTGGCGTTATCGCCACGATGTACGATAGCCGCCGTGTACTGAACCGCGATGTAGTAGAAACCATCCATAAGCACTTTGGAGAAAAGGTGTTTAAAACGTATATTCGCGAGAATGTAGCCTTGGCCGAAGCACCAGCACAGCGCAAAGATATTTTTGATTATAGCCCCAAATGTAGTGGTGCAGTAGATTATATGGATTTGTGTAAGGAGATTTTGGGGCGGGTTGGCTAAATGAAGTATAGATAATTCAAGGTTTTTCGATAATTGCTAACCATTAATAAAGAATATGAGCAAAAAGAAGTTTTCAGCCGGTTTGGATGACCTTTTTTCCGATTTCCACGAGTCATCGGATGGCGGAGCCATATCTGAAATTTCGGTTCGGCAGGTAATGGATCGAAAGCCTGCGGCGGTAAAGAGTTTTGCCAATAACCTAGATGCCTTATTGCAAGATGCAATGGAGGAGAGTTTGGATCGTATGGATGATGGTAAATCCCATGCTGCTGCATCGTCTAAAACCAAGAGTCGTATGGCTGCAATGACTTCTGGCGGCTTTTCTGGTTTGGATACTTTAATTAGAGAAACTATTGATGTTCAAGAACTTACGCGAGAAGAATCTTCGGGGATAAAACGCCTAACTGTTGCTGTTGATCGTACAAAACTGGAGCAACTGAAAACCATTGCAAGGCTTGAAAATTCATTTTTAAAGGATTTATTAGTCGATTTAATAGATGAGTATATTACAGAATATACACAAGAGAAAGGACTCGAATTGTGAAGTAATATAAATAATAAATTGAAATTCACTATCTATACCTAAATCCATTTGTTATGCAGTTCAATATACCCACCACCGATCAAAAACGCGTTGTTATTATTGGCGCTGGATTTGGAGGTCTTACACTTGCCCGAAAATTGGCCAAACGCGCTGAATTTCAAGTGGTATTGATCGATAAAAACAATTATCACCAATTTCAACCGCTGTTTTATCAAGTGGCAATGGCGGGTTTAGAGCCGTCAAGTATTGTCTTCCCCCTTCGTAAAATGTTTCAACGCAACAAAAATGTATTTGTTCGTGTAACAGGTGTGGAGTCGGTAGATACGCAATCTCAGGTGGTATTAACAGATATTGGTCCACTTTCTTACGATTTTTTGGTAATTTCTATAGGCGCTGGTACGAATTGGTATGGTAATGAACGTATCAAAGCAAATGCTATCCCCATGAAATCGGTGAGTGAGGCATTGTTTCTGCGTAATGCCATATTTGAAGATTACGAAAGAGCTGTTACTGCAGAAACACCCGAACGCCGACAACGATACCTAGATATTGTAATAGTGGGTGGAGGGCCTACAGGTGTTGAAATAGCAGGTGCTTTGGCAGAGATGAAAAGAAATATTATACCAAAAGATTACCACGATTTAGATGGTAGTCAGATTGATATACATTTGGTACATGGAAATGAAAAAATATTGAATACGATGTCGCCAGAATCGTCTGCGGCCTCGGAGCGTTTTTTGAGGGACTTGGGTGTAAAATTGCATTTGGATAAGGTAGTGAAAGATTATGATGGTGAAACCGTCACTATAGATGATGGCTCTACGATGAAAGCGGATAAAGTAATTTGGGCTGCGGGTATTACGGGCAATAAAATAGCTGGGCTTCCTGAAGACGCCATAACTAGAGGGAATCGGATTTTGGTCAATGAGTTCAATCAGGTAAAAGGGCTGTCTAATGTGTTTGCAGTTGGTGATATTGCCTTCCAAACTGAAGAAAAATACCCCAATAGTCATCCACAAGTGGCTCAGGTGGCTATTCAGCAAGCAACTTTATTGAGTGCAAATCTCCCATTAATGATTAGTCAAAAAACTGCATTGAAGCCATTCCACTACAAAGATTTAGGCAGTATGGCAACTATTGGCCGCCATAGGGCAGTTGTGGATCTTAGTTTTTGGAAATTCCAAGGGGCTTTTGCTTGGTTTACTTGGTTATTTGTGCATTTATTTGCCTTGATCGGTGCTAAAAATAAATTGTTTGTGTTCTTGAACTGGTTGTGGAATTATTTTTCTTATGACCAAAGTTTGAGATTGGTGATAAAGCCTTGGAAACGGTGATTTCGACTTCGCTCAATCACCGCCCTCTTATCTCCTTGACTTTGTTTGAGCCTTGTTTCCGAAATTCTGCGTGCTTATCCATTAAGTAAGTAGGGGTAAGAGTCAAGTGGTAAAGCGAAGAGATAGGTGGCTGAGCGCAGCCGAAGCCACGGTGATTTCGACTTCGCTCAATCACCTCTCTCTCCGCTCCTTGACTTTGATTGAGCCTTGTTTCCGAAATTCTATGTGCTTATTCACTATTTTGGATATAGGGGAGCGATTAAAGTGATAAAGCAAAGAGATAGGTGGCTGAGCGCAGCCGAAGCCACCGGTTGTCCGTAAATTCTAAACTATGCGCTATATTTTTTTCTTTTTAACCATGTCATTTCCCCTTTTTATGCAAGGGCAGTCGTTCATGCCACTTTGGCCTGATGGTAAAGTACCCTATAATTTACCACATAAGCCGAAGGAACAATATGAACTCACCAACGATAGTCTTAAAATTATTCGGAATGTGACAATTCCTGGAATGACCGTTTTTCTTGCTCCTAAGAACATAAACACGGGCATGGCAGTCGTAATTTGTCCAGGTGGTGCATATGTTGTAGAGGCATACGATCACGAAGGAATTCAGGTAGCGCAGCAATTGAACGAATGGGGAATCAATGCCGTTGTATTAAAATACCGACTTCCTAATGATTCCACTATGACCAATAAAAAATGGGTGCCCCTCATTGATGCTTTACAGGCGATTAAATTAGTGCGCTCACATGCGGTAGAATGGGGAATTAAAACAAATAAAGTGGGTATTATGGGCTTTTCAGCAGGAGGGCATTTGGCTGCTACCGTTTCTACTCATTTTGACCAAAGACAGCAAGATGGCTTTAAGCCCGAAGAGGTACGACCCGATTTTTCTATATTATGCTATGCTGTGATCACGATGAAAGAAGAATACACGCATAGTTGGTCTAAATTTATGCTTTTGGGGCATGATCCTAGTTATCAGGATGTTTTGGAGTTTTCTAACGAAACTAAAGTAACCCCCCAAACACCGCCAACATTTTTGATACACACCGCGGATGATTTTGTGGCGGTGGAAAATTCGATGAACTATGCTGCTGCGTTGATTCGTAATAAAGTACCTGTGACATGCCATATTTTACCAAGTGGCGGGCATGGATATGGTTTAGCCAAAGGCAAGAAAGGCGTTGATGTATGGGTGGGATATTGGAAAGAATGGCTGAATAATTTGCAATAATAGAGCCGTTTGGATTCGATATTGAGCCTGTATTTGTTTTGTGAGCTATTATATTTGTAATTTTCTTCGATGTATTCAGACAATTACACCATTTATTATTATTTTTACACCGAAAAAATTCTAATAAAAAATATATCATGCAATTATGAAACTTTCCAACACATTTTTACCTGCACTAATCTTTACATTAGTTTCCTCGGGGTTATTTGCCCAAAATCAGGCTCCTAAAGTCCAAAATGTGACCGCCTCCGCCAATTGGCTCTCCAAAACATTGACCATCACTTTTGATGCATTGGACATGGAAAACGACCCATTAACAGTTGGGGTAGAATTATCCAATGACAATGGCTTGACTTACCAAGCATCTAGCCAAGTGACCTATACTGGTGATATAGGCGCTGGAGTAACGCCCGGCAATGGTAAATTGGTAACGGCCGATTTATCTGCGCTTAATTTAACTGCTGGCGCGGCTTATCGTGTTCGAGTCATTGCAGATGATGGCCAAGTTTTTGATTTGCAAAGCCTTGTTAATCAAGTAGATAGTAATCGATTGCGTAGCGATTTAACCTTTGTACAAGGTATTCGGCACCGTACAGCGGGTGCAACACATTTGGCCGCTGTAAAAGATTCGATTGGGCATTTATTTCAGGTGTCGGGCATGCATAAAGGAGAACAAACTTGGGCTTATGGAAATTATACGGCCAAAAACGTGATAGGCACTAGTCGCGGTATATCGGAGTCGAATAAAGTGGTGGTCGTGGATGCTCATTATGATTCGGTGAGTAATGCTCCTGGTGCCGACGACAATGGTTCTGGGGTAGTAGGTATGATGGAAATTGCACGGTTATTAGCACCATACCCCAGTAATAAAACGCTACGATATATTGGTTTTGATTTGGAAGAGGCGGGGCTTGTAGGAAGTGCACGCTATGTAACCAATGGTATTCCAGCAGGTGAAACAATTGATGGTGTGTTAAATTTTGAAATGATTGGTTATTATTCGGATTTGCCCAATACCCAAACTTTACCAGCAGGTTTTAATCTTTTATTTCCAAACGAATATAATGAGGTAGTGAATAACCAATTTAAAGGTAATTTTATCACCAATGTAGGGAATACTGCTTCTGCTAGTTTGGTTAACTTATTCAATTCCAGTGCTGCTAGTTATGTTCCTGATTTGAAGATTATTGACCTTCAAGTTCCTGGAAACGGACAATTAGTCCCAGATTTGACGCGGAGCGACCATGCTCCATTTTGGAATTATGGCGCAAAGGCATTGATGCTCACGGATGGTGCCAATTTTAGGAATAGTTCGTACCATGAGTCACACGATACCCTAGGAAAACTCAATTTTACTTTTATGTCTAATGTGGTAAAAGCCACGTTGGCTACGGCATTTCAATTGGCTGAAGTCCAGCACGCAGGATGGGGAACCGCATCATTTCAAAACCCTGTGTCTGTAATGGAAATTGGGCACTGCGTGCCACAAGTACGCATTGCTGATCAATCGCTTTTGTTTAATTTTGAGCATTGTATTTGGGAAAACGCTACTTTCTCCATCTTTGATGCTAGTGGTCGTTTGGTTTGGGAACATTCAGAGCAACAAATGTCACCTGGGCAATATCGTTTTAATTTACCCAAGTTGGCTACTGGTGTTTATGTTTTACACCTAAATACTTCAGAAGGAGATTGGAACCATAAGTTTTCTATGGGATTTTAAACCTTCATTTGAATATGTCAAATTTAGACAAAAAGGAATAGGTTTTTTGTTGAACCATTCAGTGTGTTTTAAAGTTTAAATTTCTACAAAATGTATTTAGCATGAAACAAAATCGACAAACTTCAATTTTTAGTTTTGGCTTCCCTATAATTCTGACTTTATTGTTATTATTCAGAGGAGTACAACTACAAGCACAATGCACTGGTTTGGGTAGCATTACTTTGAATATTGTTGCTGCGCCAACACCAACGCTCAACTTTACACCCCAAATATGTACTGGACAAAGTACTACTATTGCTGTAAATCAGACATTTCCTACTTATGCCTGGAATGGTGGGTTAGGTTCAGGGCAAAGTATTAGTGTAAATACTGCGGGGACATACACCGTAACCGTAACCAATACTGCGGGTTGTACGGCCACCGCCACCGCTACAATTGCTTTAGTTCCAGCACCTACTGCAGCAATTACCCAAACACCCAATTGCTTGGGGACTGTTGTATTAAATGCGGGATCGGGTTTTAGTACTTATGCTTGGAGCGATGGCGGCGGCAGTAGCGCAACGGCCACTTATCCGGCTGCTGGCACCTATACTGTTACGGTTTCAAATGCTACAGGTTGCACAGGAACTGCTTCATTTACAGGAACAGTTCCAACACCTCCAACCGTTGCGATTACGGGTACTTTGAGTTTGTGTTCTGGTCAAAATACTACTTTGAATGCTACTGCCGGTTTCACTAATTATTTGTGGACTGGTGGAAGTATCTCCCCAAATCTTACAGTGACCAATGCAGGTACTTATGCCGTAACAGCTACCAATGCACAGGGTTGCACTACTGCTACTTCAGTATTAGTAAGTAGCCAAACTTCACCAGTACCGAGTGTAACCAGTGGTGCTGCCTGCCAAGGAGTACCTGTTACTTTAAATATTTCTAATGCCCCATTTACAAGTTACGATTGGAGTAATAGTGGTGGTAATGGATCATCGGCCAATTATAGTGCTGCTGGTACATATACGGTAACCGTTACCGCAGCCAATGGATGTACAGGAACAGGGAGCGGTGTAGTAACAATTAATGCTTTACCTACTCCCAATATTGTTCAAAATCCATATGCTTGTAATGGTCAAATTATATTGAACGCTGGCGGTGGATTTTCTTCTTATGCTTGGAGCAATGGAGGCGGTTCAAACTCAACTGCAACTTTTTCATTATCAGGTACTTATACAGTAACTGTAACTAATGCAGCCGGTTGTACCAATACCGATGATTTTGTGGTGAGTATTCCATCACCGCCTGTTGTAGATATTAGTGGGGTATTGAGTTTTTGCGCATCTAGTTCTACTACTTTGAATGCTACTGCTGGTTTTGCTAGTTATTCGTGGACTGGAGGAAGTGTTTCCCCAAATCTTACGGTGACCAATGCTGGTACTTATACCGTAACAGCAACTAACGCACAGGGTTGTACTACTGCTACTTCGGTATTGGTCAGTAGCCAAGCCTCACCAGTGCCTTCCGTAAATAGTGGTGCTGCTTGCCAAGGAACCCCCGTTACCTTAAATATTTCTAATGCTCCCTTTGCCAGTTATGATTGGAGTGGTGGTGGTGGTAATGGGTCTTCTGCAAGTTTTAGCACAGCGGGTACTTACACTGTAACAGTTACTGCGGCCAATGGATGTACAGGAACAGGGAGTGGGGTGGTTACAATTAATGCCTTACCTACGCCTAATATTGTTCAAAATCCATACGCTTGTAATGGCCAAATTGTATTGAACGCCGGAGGCGGATTTTCTTCTTATGCTTGGAGCAATGGAGGCGGTTCAAACGCGACTGCAACTTTTTCATTATCAGGTACTTATACAGTAACAGTTACCAATGCAGCGGGCTGTACCAATACCGATGATTTTGTAGTGAACATACCCTCACCACCTGTTGTAAATATTAGTGGTACTTTAAGTTTTTGTGCATCCTCTTTTACTACTTTGAGCGCCACTCCAGGTTTTGTAGGTTATAATTGGACTGGCGGAAGTAGTAATGTAAATTTGACAGTAAACTCTGGTGGTACATACACTGTTACTGCAACAGATGCCTTTGGTTGTACGGATACCGAAACTGCTAGTGTGGTTGTATTGGCCGCGCCTAATCCTGATATTACAGGTTCGGCATCGGTTTGTGCGGGTAATAATGTTACCCTTTCTGTACTTAATGGCCCATATACTGCTTATAATTGGAGTACATCATCCACCAATCCAACTATTTCTGTAACCAATAGCGGTAATTATACGGTTACGGTTACTGCTGCTAATGGATGTACTGCAACCGCAGTAGAAACCCAGACATTCTTGTTAGCACCAACGCCTAGTATTAATGTTGCTACTTCTTGCAATAACCAAAGCACATTGAGTACCTCCATTCCTTACAGTTCTTATGCCTGGTCGAATAGTGCCATTACGCCAACTACGGCAGTTACAGTAGAAAATAATTATACCGTAACAGTGACCAATGGACAAGGGTGTACGGCTTCTGCTTCTATTTTTGCGGATATTCTCCCTAGCCCAGCCGTAAATATTAGTGGTGCTACAAGTTTTTGTGCTGGTTCATCCACTACTTTGAGTGCAACTGCTGGTTTTGTCAGTTATATTTGGAGCAATACCCAAAGTACACCTTCTATAAATATCAACACTTCTGGTACTTATGGCGTAACGGTCACCAACGCAGACGGATGCACCGATGAGGCCTCTTTTTCAGTTAGCCAATTACCGGTTCCTAATCCGATCATTACTGGTCCATCCAGTATATGCGCAGGAGGAAGTGCTACTTTTTCAGTAGCCTCTGGTTTTACTGGTTATATTTGGTCTAATAGTCAGGCTGGGTCATCTATTACAACGGGTACTCCCGGCAATTATACGGTAACAGTCACAGCGGCTAATGGATGTACGGGTACAGATGATATTAGCCTTGTAATTTCTAATAGTTTGAATATCAACATTGTAGCGCAAGCCTATCAATGTAATGGTACACTTACCTTAGATGCTGGAAGTGGATTTAGTACTTATAATTGGAGCACATCAGGTAATAGTTCTACTATTGTTGTAAATGCCAATGGCAATTATACTGTAACGGTTACCGATATTACAGGCTGTACAGGTTCCGACACATTTACTGCCGCTATTCCCGCTGCTCCTAATGTAGCCATTTCTGGGCCAAGCACAATTTGCGCAGGTAGCCAAGCATTATTAGAGGCAACTACTGGATTTAATCAATACGTTTGGTCAACAACAGGTCTTAATTCAAGTATTCAGGTTTCGACTGCTGGAGATTACACCGTGACAGTGACTGATAATAATGGTTGCACGGCCACGAGTTCTACTTCTTTAGCCATAAGTAGTGCTCCATCGCCAACAATTACTGGCTCGACCAATATTTGTTCGGGTAATACAGCAAATTTTGCCCTTTCACAATCTTATGCTAGTTATTTATGGTCAAATGCGGCAAGCACCCCAACTATTGCTGTAGGAACAGCGGGGACTTATACGGTAACGGTGACTAATGCCGCTGGTTGCACTGGTACCGATACACAAATACTTACGGTGAGTACCTCTTTGTCACCCAATGTAACTTTTGAACCTTATCAATGTAATGGGCAGGTGACCTTGACTGCATCGCCTGGTTATCAAACTTATAGTTGGAGTAATAGTAGCAATATACCTACAACTAATATCACTTCATCAGGAAATTATACTGTAACTGTAACAGATTTGAGTGGTTGTACCGGTATTGTAACTACTTTTGCTTTGGTTCCTACTCAAATACCAGTGGCAATTACGGGTACGAATACTTTATGTAATGGTGAATCTACCATCCTCAATGCCACTGCTGGATATTCAAATTATCTGTGGTCTAATACGGGAACAGGTGCAACTATTAATGTAACACCTACCACTACTACTAATTATGTGGTCACTGCCACAGATGCCAATAACTGTACCTCAACTGCTAGTATTAATGTGGCAGTAAATGCATCACCAGTGCCAGCCATTGTTGGAGGTACGACCATTTGTAACGGTAGCAATACAACCTTAAATGTGAATCAAAATTTTGCTCAATACCTTTGGTCGAGTAGTGAAACCACCAATAGTATCAGCACTAATATTGCAGGTACTTATACCGTTACAGTAACAGATGCGAATAATTGTACCGGAACGGCCACAACAACGCTATCTGTTGCTACAAGTTTGGCTCCATCCATTGCTATAGATCCTTATGCCTGCAATAGCACCCTAACATTGAGTGCAGGCACTGGGTTTAATACCTATCTTTGGGATAATAGTGGAACTACTTCTAGTATAATAGTGAGTCAATCAGGTGTTTATACTGTATCTGTAACCGATTTAAGTGGTTGTAGTGGAACGGCCACTATAACGGCCACTATTCCAACGCAACCCGTTGTTTCCATTACAGGTGATGCATCGGTGTGTGCAGGTGCTTCTGCCACACTTAATGCTACTGCTGGATTTATCAATTATGCTTGGTCTAACGCAGATACGAGTCCAAGCATTAGTGTTTCGCCAGTTGCCGCTACTATATATACAGTAACTATGACGGATGCCAATAATTGCACCGTTACTGCTAGCACTACCATCGGTGTAAATGCAAATCCTTCCCCCGCGCTTACTGGAGCAACCACTATTTGTAATAATAATAACGTTACAATCGGGGTTTCAACTACCTTTAGCCAATACCAATGGTCAAATGCCGAAATCACTAATACAATTAGTACAAATCTAGCAGGCATTTATACTGTAACAGTAACGGATAATGGAGGTTGTAAGGGTACAGCCAGCGTCACTTTAGTGGCAGGAAATACAATTGTACCGGTATTGGCCATTGCTCCTTATACGTGTAATGGCACACTAACGTTAACAGCAGATAGTGGATTTAGTACTTATTTGTGGAGTAACAGCAATACTACGTCAAATGCTACGGTCAATCAATCGGGCATATATACGGTAACGGTAACGGATACAAATGGCTGTAGCGGCACGGCCACCATAACGGCCAATGTCCCTACTTTACCGACAGTATCCATAACTGGAAATACCGCTGTTTGCGCTGGAAATAGTGTAAATTTGGCCGCTAGTGCTGGATTTTTGAGTTATAATTGGAGCAATAGTTCAAATTTGCAAAATATAACGATAACTCCAACATTATCAAATACATATACAGTAACAGCAACGGATCAAAACGGCTGTACAGCAACAAATACCGCTACAGTAGTGGTAAACAGCTTACCAACACCTGCAATCAATGGCAGTACAACTATTTGTAATGGTTCGGCTACATTAATTGCGGTGGCTACACCTTATAATAGCTATATTTGGAGTGGAAGCCAAACTTCGTCCAGTATTTCTGTTAATACGGCTGGTATTTATACCGTTACTGTTACCGACATTAATACTTGTACGGGAACCGCCACTATTACTTTAGTGAATGGAACAAACCTAACGCCGGTTATTAGTGCAAATCCTTACCAATGTGATAATACGATTACATTAAATGCAGGAACAGGGTTTACGACTTATACATGGAATACAGCAGCCACCACAACAACAATTACGATCACTCAATCGGGTAATTACACCGTAACAGTCTCGAATGCCAGTGGTTGTACAGGTTCGGCCGTATTTAATGCGAGTATTCCAATTCAAAATACGGTGAACATTACAGGGCCAAGCAGTATTTGTAGCGGTAACACAGCTACTTTAACCGCAAACGCTGGTTTTGTGGATTATAAATGGAGTAATACAACATTGGGTAATTCAATTACAGTAACGCCCAATGCCCAAAGTACTTATACCGTAACTGCAACAGATGCAAACGGTTGTACTTCAACTGATGAAATTACGATTGCGGTAAATAGTGCCTTAACGATTCAAATAAGCGGCAATAAGGTCATTTGTAATGGTTCATCTACGACATTAACAGCGGATTTAGGCTACGCTAGCTATATTTGGAGTAATGGCCTAACTACCCCTGTACTCACAACGAATATCGCCGATACCTACACCGTAACCGTAACGGATATAAGTGGTTGTACAGGTACAGCATCAATCACTACAGAAGCGCAAATAGCCCCCGATCCAATGATTAATGAAGATCCATACCAATGTAATAACCAATTGGTACTCAATGTACAACAAGGATTTGTCAATTACGAATGGTCTATTGGGGGCGGAACTACTTCGATTACTGTTTCTCAGGATGGAGAATATTCCATTACAGTGACTGATATTAACGGTTGTACGGGGACTAATTCATTTTTTGCAAATATTCCCGACGCCTTATTGGTTATTATTCAAACGCCTTCCACACCCATTTGCGAAGGAGGTTCTGCTAGTTTGTCTGTGCCTCCTGGGTTAGCGGGTTATAACTGGTCGAGTGGGCAACAAGTAAATGCGATTACCGTGACCCAGCCAGGGAATTATACCGTAACTGCTACTGATGTCTTTGGCTGTACTGCAACCGATGATTTTTCATTTATTTTCTCCCCTAAGCCTTCAGTAAGTATTAGTGGAAATAGCATTCTTTGTGATGGTGGTTCGGCTACCCTTATTGCTGCTGGTTCGGCAGGGGCTTTCCAATGGTCGAACAATACAACAGGCTCAACATTGATTGTATCGCCGTCCACACCAACAGTTTATACGGTTACGATAACAGATGCAAATAATTGTACTGCCACGGCTACACAGTTGGTAGAAGCGGCTGAAGAGATAGTAATTGATTGGGTTGGTACTGATCCATCCTGTACTATTGGAGGTGTGTTGACACTTCAAGGTATTAGTGGTGGACAATCACCATTTGAAGTGAGTATTAGTAATGGAGTAGGCAGTTTTGAAACAGATGGCGTATTGTTGCCTTCAGAATACATCAAATATAATAACATTAATGATGGTGATTATACTTTGACGGTCACAGATGCCTTGGGTTGTACTGCGGAGGCCGATTTATCATTGATAACGCCATCGTTTACCGAATTCTTTGCAGATACCATCGAATTTACGAAAGGGCAACAAATACCATTAGCACCACCAATTTCCATTGCCTCTGTTGATATTCAATGGACCAATGCCAATATTTTGTCGTGCGCCAATTGTTTGACACCAATAGCTAGTCCAATAGAAAATACATTAGTGGAATACACTGTTCAAGGACAAGGCCCGTGCCAATCTACAGGATTCTATTATTTAATTACGGCTCAAAATGATGCAAGTATCTACGTCCCGAATACCATTGCATTGGACGACGAAAGGAATTTTGGTTTTACCATTTATGGTGATATTAACTTATTAAGGATCAAATCGCTACAAGTCTATGACCGCTGGGGTGGTAAAATGGCAGTGTACTCCAATATACTCCCCAATGATCCATCATCGGGCTGGGATGGTAGGTACCGCAATAAGTTTGTTGAACCAGGAGTGTATGTATTTTGGGCAGAAGTAGAATTAGCCGATGGTAGCAAGCGGGTTTTAAGTGGGGATGTAACCGTAGTTAAGTAGCGTTAGTGTTTCCTTAGGTTAGGGCTATTTATTTGCCAAATGCGCCTCTTTTTTTAAATGACAGCACCTGTCATAACTTAAAAAAAGGGCGCATTTGGCATTTATTGTGCGTGTTTTTGTCCTTTAGTACATTGTAAAAAAAGTTTTTTAAATTTTGAAGTCTTTGTTTTCAGTATATTTGTAGTGGTTGATCGACCCAGAATGGGTCAAATGTTTATAGCAAAAGCGTGATTTCAATACGCGTGCGACCCCGTCGGGGTCGAATATCATACAGCCACATTGCTCGATAAACATTTGACCCATTCTGGGTCGGTTACACCCTCAAAATACAAAAAAACTTATTTTACACTGTATTTTATTCCTTAGAACAAGATTTGCTTAAAAAAATATTCCCTTTCTTGTAAGGTTTGCGCTAATGCGTACGTCCTTACTTAGACAACGCGTAAAAAACATATTTTGTAGCCGAAAAAGGCATGAACAAATCGAATCAACTTATATTATCACCCGACGACTTTGCTCAAGAAGAGACCGGATATCGGCTCACTGAAAGAGGTTTAAGCAAAGTGGCTCAACAAAAGAGAGCCGCTTTGAAGCGCTATGCCCAAGGCATGGTAGGTAATCATTGGGCTGATGATATTGTACAAAATGTATTTATTAAGTTGTTGAGTCAGATTTTTAGAGATGCCTCGGCTGGCGTAGTTATGGTTTGGATGTTCAGGGTTGCGCACAATGAATCTTTTGATCTGGTGCGCAAACAAGAGCGTATAAAAATGCCAGAGCAGATGCCCGAAACGCCTATTGCACCGGATGCTTATCGTTGGGAAGCACGGCAACGAATTGATAGTATAATGTCACAACTGGCACCTATTGAAAAGGCCTGTTTTGATATGATTCATCAAGGATTCTCCTATAAAGAAGTAGGAGAATATTTATCCATGACAGAAGATAATGTGGCTGTGGTAGTACACCGCGCCCGTAAAAAAATAGTGGCTATGGCCAATTAATTGATAACACATGCAACAAATCGTAAATGATTCTTTAAACCAAGAAGTACAACCCGAACTTTTTGCCAAACTTTCGCTTATGGAGCGTTCGGTTTGGATGTTGTACTCAAATGAAGGGTTTTCAGAGGCAGAAATGAGCGAAATAACAGGTTTGGCGGAGGATGAAGTCCAACAAATGTTGATCGGTATCCGGCATAAATTATATCCGATGACCGTACAATTGCTACCTTCTCGTAAAAAGTACTGGCTCAGTGCTGCCGCTATTTTTATTGGGTTAGTATGTAGTACATTTTTATACTTACAAAATACCAAAACAATAGAAGCGGCTAATGGTATTGTAAAAACAGATCAAACCATTATTCCTCAAGGTTCCCCAATTCAGCAAAATAATGTTCAATCGGAGATCCTAGTTGTGCCTCCAAGCACCATAAAAACACCTATTAAACAAACCGCCAATCCTCGTAAATTACCTAATCCATCTATTGCTCCTTCGGTCATTGTCAATGTGTTTGAGCAAGTCCCTGAAAAACAAGATGTTATACCTGGTTCAATCGTAAATTTAACGGAATATAAACCGGATATAGTCCCCTTGCAAATGCTCCAAACTGGTATCCATCCGCCTGTTTCGATGCAATCCACGCCACCGATGTATCCCCTTAGTGGAATAGCATTATCCGACAATACCCAGACTGTTAATCAGTCAACCACGGCATTTCAAAAATTACGCCTCGCTCTTACGCCACATTCATTTCCCAATACGGATGAGCGTGTTAGTATCGCTATGTTATTACCGGGTATATTTTTGTCTGGCGAATAGGGTAGGGGGCACACTTTTTTAAATTTCTTCAACATGATATCATTTCGCAGAAACCAATTGGTTTTCCGTGAAACAGCCAATTATTTATCCACTTTTAAATTGTTTAATTATGAAAATCTATGGCTTGCTTGCCGTTATTTTACTGTATTGTTTGGCTCCTATCAATGGACAAAATACTACAGATTCAACCGCTACTCAAAAAGATACCACCTGCAAAGAATGCAAGGAGCGTACCAATGTGCATACGACGGTTTATAAAACCAAACGTTATGAAATTCGGGGTTTCATGGTAGATCTTGGGATCAGTACTTATTTAAATGATGGGAATTTTAACCTTCCGCAATCATTGGATGTATATGAACTCAACTACGACAGATCATACCACCTCAATGTACGCGTCTTTGAGCAAAGGATCAATTTTGACAAAAAAGGTTATACCAGTATCTCTCAAGGCTTAAATTTGGAGTGGCAAAACTATAATTTTGTCAATGATTATGTCTTTGAACCCCGTCAATCCATGGTAACACCAGTACTATCGGATAAAAGATTGAGTAAAAACAGGTTGTTGACCCAATTGGTATCATTGCCTGTGGAGTTTCATATTGAATCAAACCCCAAACGATTAAGCCGTTCTTTTCATATCAGCGCGGGTGTAATTGGCGGATTGGTATATCGTGCTAATCAAAAAGTTAAATATGAAGATGACGGTGATAAAAACAAAGTGAGGGATGATTTTAACCTCAATAAATTCCGCTTGGGTTGGATTGGCCGTATCGGATATGGACCGATCAATTTTTATGTGTCCAATTCCATAACACCTTTATTTAAATCAGGTGAAGGCCCAGAATTGATTCCATTACAAATTGGTATCACCTTGATTCCGTATTGAGGTCAAAGGTGCTTGTCGGGGCTGGGGGCGCCCCGACAATATTCAAAAATAGGTAAGCAAGAACTTGAATCCCTTAATAATCGACTACAATCCACCTCTCTTTTGGCTACAACTCCTCTACCGTTGCTAACGCTTGGTATTGCCAATTGTTTACCTACTCCAGGAAACGTATTGAGTATTCAAGAGCTAATTGTTGCGCCTAATCCAGCAAATGAGCAATTGACTATTGCTTGGCCAGAAGAGGCTGAATTGTTGCCAAATGAATTTAGTACTTATCTGTTCAGTTTTTATGACAAACTTGGAAGACTGGTACAAAGCAAAGCAACTAAAAGCAATCAAGTAACTTTTGATGTTTCACAAATGAAGTCAGAAGTTTATATCCTTGAATGTGTTAAAGATGGTGCAAGTAAACGGGCCAAAGTCCTTATAAGTCATTAATTTCATAGCAAGTACTCACTCTATTGAAAATAAATTTCAATAGAGTGAATAACATACATTCATCCAATTTATTTTCACACATGAAACACCTCACACTATTACTCTTTTTTTGGGGCTGTGTCCATTTATCTTTCGCACAGAAAATACTACAAAATACGGAAATTCAATTTGGCATAGGCATGAGTGCACAGGATAAGCGCTTGTTTGAATATTCAAATGCTACTGTCCGACAAGAAATTCTCGATAACGAAAAGCAGTTGATCGATTTCAACTATCGTATTGCAATTCAAAAAAAATGGCTGGACACTCGTTTTTTTGATATTAAGGCTGGGTTAGGTTATGCTTTATCTATTAATCGCTTTTCTCGGCCCTATAGCCTTGCTTATTTTGGTAAATCGGAAAAACCAGTTGTACACATCAAGCGGTACAACAAACATTCAATACAAATTCCATTAAGTATTGAATTGTTTAGGCGTACAAAAGGGATTTATATGGATATGTCAGTACTTCCCAATATTGGCTTTATGAAGAACGTCAGGGATAAGTCGCGAGGTTACGGTCTTGGAGATGAAAGTAAGATCGTAATTAATTTTGACAATTTGGAAATTATCCCTTCTTTAGGTTTTCAGGGTAAAAAATACCATTTTACACTAGGGTATCGGTTATCCTATTTTAGCCAAAAAGACAAGGCGATACTTAACCATGATCTTTTTGATACCAATAACCCTGTTTTTTTGCAAACTAAGTATGAGTGGTACAATCCCAATAAATTATGGCTTACAGTTGGGTGTCGGTTTCGGTAGTTTCTATCGTACCGTATGAGGCATCAGTTTTTCGATTTCGAGTATGAGTTGCTCAATAATTGAGCGTGTTGCCATAAGTGTGTATAAAATTTGTACGGGCAAATATACAAAAAGTTGGCATTTTATGTTTTATATTGTATAGATGTCTGTTAAGGAAGCCTAATTAACTACACACAAAAAGAGCCGCCAGGATTACTCCAAGCGGCTCTTTCCAAATAATTTATATCAAAAAAGGGCAATTATGCCTCTTTTTCTTCTTCTGTTGCTGCTGGTTTAGCGGCTTCTGTTACCTCATCGGTTACTGCTGCTACTACTTCTTCCGTTGCTTCCGCAGTTTCGGCAACAACGGCCTCTACTGTTTCTGCGGCGGCTTCCACCGGTTCAGTTACTGCTACAGTAGCCTCAACTGGTGCTGCCACCTCATCTGCTACTTCTGTAGCGACTTCAGTTGGTGCTTCAGAACGGTCTTTGGTTACAGCTTCTGCCACATCATTGGCCACATCGGTTGCCTTATCAATAGCTTCACTGGCGGCAAACGCTGCTTTACCCATCGCTTCTTCTGCTTTATCGGCCATTACAGATGCCACTGCTTTTACGGTATCTACTACGTCTTCAAATGTTTCACCCAATACATTTGTAAGGGCATCCATAACGCTTTGTGTAGCAGGTACATTTTCACTTACTGTTGCTGCTGGTGGGCGGTTGGTGTTTTTAGTCGTGATAGCAGCGATTTCGCTTTTTGCATTTGCTTTTGCATTTTCGATGCGTTGACGTTTGTCTTCGCGGTCGTTTACAGAAGTAATTTGACGTTCGATATCGGCTTTGGTTTTTTCCATATCCGAGATACGCTCTAGTTTAGACGAGAGGCGTTCTTCTACCATTTTTATTTTGGCTTGACGTATTTGCGCTTCTAATTGGCCTTCGGTGGCTTGAACTTTTTTGCGTTGGAAATCCAATTCGCTTTCGTCGCGGCGTGCGCTTTCTTTCATACGATCCATGGCTTCTACCAAACCTTGGAGGCGGCGCGTGTGGCGCTCTATTACCGAACCCTCATTGGCTTCTGCTCCGAAACGCTTTTCTTTCGCTGCTTTAAATGCAGCGTCGATGCGATCGTAAGCTTTGCCACGGTGTTCGTTGGTCATTTTAGCCGTACGGTATTTTGCCTGAATGGCTTTTAGGTCTTCAAAAACGATGTGCATTTTATTGCCACCTTTTTCGATACGCGACTCGATTTCGGCTAGTTTTTCTGTAATTTCTTCGTATATTTTAATGGATACACCAGAAAACTCTGATTCCACTTTTTTACGAACGCCCTTCATTTCTTCAAAAAGTTCGTTCACCGTATCGCGTAAAGTATTCGCGTGTGCACGGAAAAGGTTGCGTTCGCGGCTTTGCTCCTGCACTTTATCCCAAAAACTGCGGAGGTTTTGCCAAAGTCCATTATCGAACTCGGTCAAAGACTTCACTTTTTCGCGGAGTTCGGCGAGTTCCTGTTCGTAAACAGTGTGGAGTTTGCCTGAAAGCACAATAAAGTGCCATTCTGTTTGTGCGCGAGAAACCATGTCTGGGCGGTCGGCTTTGAGATCGTCCGGCAGGATACTGTCGGTAACGTTCAATTCGCGACTCATTACAGTATGGCCTTCTGGGAACTCAAGCGTTCCTTTGTTTTCGCGCCATTCGTCGTTGAGTTTAGTGATAAACTCATCTGATGCCATAGGTTCTGGGATAACATAAACCAATACTTTGTTCTCTGCTTCTTTCAACTCTAAGGCCATCAGTACCTTCTCTTTCTGTGCGTTGGTGCCCCAAATTACAACTTTGTTCTTCATGTGAAATGTGTTCGTAAAATACGTCTGGTGATAAAAATACGGGGGCGAAATTACACCGCCTCCGCTATTTTTTTAGTTTTTAATTTTAAAATTCCTTGTGATACCAAATATTCTGCAATTTGGACCGCATTTGTGGCTGCTCCCTTTCGCAAATTATCGGAAACAACCCACATATTTAAGGTATTATCTTGGCTTTCGTCGCGGCGTATGCGGCCTACAAATACCTCATCTTTATCGTGTGCCATAAGAGGCATTGGATAGAGGAGATTGGCCGGGTCGTCTTGTACAATAATACCGGGTGCATTCGACAAAATAGACCGCACTTCACTCAGATCGAAATCGCGCTCAAACTCTACGTTTACCGATTCAGAGTGCCCACCCATTACAGGTACACGTACGGTAGTAGCGGTGACGCGAATGGTATCATCGCCCATGATCTTTTTGGTTTCCATGATCATCTTGATCTCTTCTTTTGTATAGCCATTCTCCGTAAATACATCAATATGGGGCAATAAGTTGAGGTCAATTTGATACGGGTATGCGTTTTCGCCTTTTTTACCTTTACGTTCGTTCAATAGTTGGGTAACTGCTTTTACGCCAGTACCCGTAACGGATTGGTAAGTGCTTACCACCACGCGTTTGATTTTATATTTATCGTGCAAAGGCTTTAGTGCAACAACCATTTGAATGGTAGAGCAATTAGGGTTGGCGATAATTTTATCTTTTTTGGTTAAAACGGATGCATTCACTTCTGGTACAACCAGTTTTTTATCGGGATCCATACGCCAAGCGGAGGAATTATCGATCACAACGGTACCCTTCTCTGCAAAACGCGGTGCCCATTCTTTTGAAACAGAACCACCTGCCGAGAAAATAGCCACATCGGGCTTCTTATCAACGGCTGTTTGCATACTCACTATCTTATACCGTTTACCATTGTATTTAATGGTTTTGCCCACCGAACGCTCAGATGCGACTGGGATTAACTTTGTGATTGGGAAGTTGCGCTCTTCAAGAACCTGCAACATTTTTGTCCCCACTAAACCGGTGGCACCTACAACTGCTACTTTCATGCTTTGTGATTTTTTAAATTTTGCGGCGCAAAGGTAGGCAGCCTTTGGATGAACCTAAGTTTTTGATAAGAGTTTTTTTCAAATAATAAGTTATTATTACTGCTTTTCGCTACCTTTGCGGTCCTTTTTCAACAGGAATTATATAAAAATGCTACGTTTACACAAAGAAGGAACAACACTTATTTGGGGTGTCGCTGCCATATTAGTCGGATTAACCGTTTTGGTACTGAAATTTGTACCCGGTATTATTTGGTTTTGGGCCGTTTTGGCTATTGGATTTTTTGCATTAATCGTGCAGTTTTTCCGCAATCCGGTGCGCACTGTGGAGGTAAAAGACAATCAAATTGTATATGCACCTGCCGATGGGCGTGTATGTGTGATAGAGGAAACGGAAGAATCGGAATATTTTAAAGGCAAACGCCTTCAGGTTTCCATTTTTATGTCACCGCTCAATGTACATGTGAATCGCAATCCCGTAAGCGGCATTGTTCAGTATTTTAAATACCATCCCGGTAAGTATTTGGTGGCTTGGCATCCTAAAAGCAGTACAGAAAATGAGCGTACTACGGTGGTGTATAGCACAGGGAAAACAGAAATTTTAATGCGCCAGATTGCAGGTGCATTGGCCAAACGTATCAAATGGTATATCAAAGAAGGCGATAAAGTAGAGCAAGGTGTCGATATGGGCTTTATCAAGTTCGGTTCTAGGGTCGATCTTTACTTACCACTCGGTACAAAAGTAGAAGTGGTGATGGATCAGCAGGTAAAGGGGAATAAAACAGTTATTGCAAAACTGGATTGATATAGCCTTTTAAAAAAAGAGTGATGTTGTATTATTAAGTACGGATGCTTGTGAGTTTCCAGTTTTTTGGGCGCATTATATTGTTCCTCCTTTTTATTGTGATTCGACTCTGCAAAAATAGGAGGAACTTTTCTATTGGCCGTTGACGTTATGCTTCCCGAATGTATGACGTTTAGGAAGCATTTTTGGGAAGCGAGTGTTCGCTGTGTTTTATTATGAATTTGGTTGTTTATAAAATAAATACAATGCAATTGTCAACAACCCAAGACTTACCAACCAATTATCTTGTACACCTATTTTGAAAATAAAATCAAAATTGCCGTATGGGTTTGAATGTGCCCATTTAAATTGGCCAGCTAAAAACGGCAAAACGTTTATAACACCCAAAAGTGTAACAATATACAAACCTCCCCTGTAAAATGTGTATTTAGGATCTCGATTGATAAAATATATTGCTCCTATACAGAAAACAACAATTGACATTTCCCAAATTCTTGAAAAATGGATTAGATTAGAAATGTTTAGGATGTACAAAAGAATCCCAAAAGCTGATGAAAGTAAAAACGATTTTCCAATGCTCTTAATCCAATGTTGATCATACCATTTCTTCAATGGTAAGGTTGATGGAGGAACGGTTTCTAATTGAGGATTGGGTTGGTTTATTTGTGTGAAAGTATTTCCAGTTGAAGAAGAATTAGGACCTACTGCTCCTGCTTGAGAATTATTAAGATTGTAGTTGTTCTCGATAGACATAATTGAAAATTTGCGAATTTTTAAAAAATGACTTAAAATTTCGGGATGAAAATTACCTGATTGTAATTCCTTAATGCTAATGAGTACATCCTCAAAATATTTTCTTGTTGAATCAAAATCACCAATAATTACAGGCTTGGGTGTATTTGAATACCTTTTGGCATAGTCTTCTAGCCGATGAGCAGCCTCAATAAGATTTTTTTCTTTATTATCAGGGTTAAATGTTACAAATGAAAAATATAATTTTTCAAGTTCCCTCGAGGTAGTATAATTAATTGAAAGTGAAATGCTTATATCTTCAGTGTTTGGTATAGATAAAACTTCTAATTCTTCAACCCATAGGCAATATCTTGGTATTAACGGTTTAAAGTCTATAGCAGTTATATATTCTGGTAAATAAATTAGTCTTCCAACTATGTTGGCTTTTGCACCACAATTTACTTTTAGGAGTTCAATATTACTTTTGTAAGTGTCCGCTTCAACAATTATAGGAATGCCTTCATGTGAAATACCTGATGAAGTTGCTCCCCAAAAATATATTTCTTGGTTGTTGATAGTATTAGGCTCAAGTCGTATTGATCCTAGGCCACTTTTCACCATGCTCTCTTTTTGGTCTGGTGGGAATTCATTAATGGGCTTAGAAGGTAAATTATTTGAAGATCGTATCATATTTGCAATTTCTTCATCTAATACCCATTTTGCTACTTTACTTCTTAACATTCGAGCGTCTTCTGTAAAATACAACCCAGGGGATTTAGGTGCCCACTCAGTAAAAATAAAGTTAGATATTTTTATATACTGATTAAAGTAACAGTTGTTAGACAAGATAAAACTCCAAAGTTCATCATTGTTTTGGAATGTTTTATCTGGTTTATCAATCTCAGAAGGTTTTTGCGGCAATAAACTGTAGGAGCCGTTTCTTAAGACATCCGAAATTGCTTGTATTGCCTCATCTGTTTCCCATTGTGTATTCAATGGACGACCAGATCTTATATAATTTTTCATACATTTCTATTTTGAATCACAGCGAACGGTGGCACTGGCAATGTGGCCGCGCTTAGTCGGCCATGTGTGATAGTACATTGTTCGGAGCTGGCTCTTTTTTTTATTTTTTTTACTGTCGTTCACGTCAAAACTACTGCCTTTCACCTCCTCAGTATTTTTGCCAATTTTACTACTTTTTGCTAAATTATTATCTGAAACTTTCCAAATATTGCCTGAAATCTTAGTTGAAACAGCGATTTTACCAATCCATGTTCATTCCATTTTCTAACTCTTTTATAGTTTCATTTATGTATTTTTCTGTAGATTTCGCTGTTCTCATTCTTCTTTTATATGTTGCTGAAGATTGTTTATCAAAAGCTACTGGCAAATTTCGTTTTATATACTCCATACCAAATTTCGTTGAATTAGTTTCTAAATATTTATCAAATTCATCAAAATGTTTACAAATTTCAAAAAATGTCATGTTTGTTTTACTTGAAAAACTATATTTGAAATTTGTTTTAGATTTCGTCAAAGTAAAAGGAATAGCACCTAATCTTTCCATGTGAACAAAAAAAGAATTCCCTTTTTTGTAAAAATGACCATGTGATGCTGGATTTCTTATTTGTTCTTTTATCTCGTCTAATATTTCTATAAATTTCGTTGCTTCTTTATTTGTCTTTGCTTCTAAAATAATCTGAATTTTTGGTTTCCAATTATATGTCATAAATTCTTCTAAATTGATTTTAGATTTTATTAGATTTTTCATAAATGGCAAAAGTAGGACAAATATATGTTCTAATAAACTGAAATAAGCATCAATCATAGACAGTAGATAATATGAACGCATTGATTGAAGCATCTGTATTGTTTGATAGATTTTTAACCAATCTTCTCTATTATCACAAGTTTTAAGATTTAAGTGGGCTGTTTTCAATTTCTGTATATCAGAATTATCATCTTCATCACACTACTAGACATTTTTGAAAAGATGCGGAAAAAGTTAGATTTTTGTGTTTTCTCACGACATAATTATCTATGCTCTCTCCGCATTTGCGCAAAT
>JAYUKX010000201.1:0-25374 GCA_043764095.1 Chitinophagales bacterium | reverse complement strand
TTTTGGCGCCGCCGGAGCGAGGAAGCAAAAGCACCGCATTTTTCGTCAGCCGAAGCGTTTTTTGCTTACTTTTTTTCGCTAAAAAAAGTAAGAAGTAGATATTGTTGCACAAATTTTCAGGTTTTTGAGATCTGAAAGTGTACCGCTGTAAGCATAATAAATCAAGTTCCTAAAACAGCAAGTTGTTGAGCATATTTTATTGTCGGCGAGGCTCGCGAGCCTCGCCGACAATATGCGTTTTATCACACCCGTACAATCTGCGCACCAATCGCGTTCAAGCGCGTATCAATATGCTGATAACCGCGATCAATCTGGTGAATATTATGGATACGGCTCGTGCCTTTGGCCGAAAGCGCCGCAATCAACAAGGCTTGTCCAGCGCGTATATCAGGTGAAGTCATTTCAATACCACGCAGCGGATAACGGCGGTCGAGGCCAATTACCGAAGCGCGGTGCGGATCGCAAAGAATGATCTGCGCGCCCATGTCGATCAGTTTATCCACAAAAAAGAGCCGACTTTCAAACATTTTTTGATGTACCAATACACTGCCACGCGCTTGAGTAGCGGTAACGAGTATAATCGACATTAAATCTGGTGTAAATCCAGGCCAAGGCGCATCGTAAATGGTCATAATAGAGCCATCAATAAAGGTCTGGATTTCGTAGTGTTCCTGCGATGGAATATGCAGATCGTCGCCAATACGCTCGATAATCAAGCCCAAACGTTCAAAAGTATAAGGGATAATGCCCAATTGATCTACCGCTGCATTTTTGATGGTAATATCTCCTTTGGTCAAAGCGGCTAAACCAATAAAAGAGCCAATTTCGATCATATCAGGTAAGCAGCGGTGCTCTGTTCCTCCGAGGTGTTCAACGCCTTCAATATGGAGCAAATTAGAGCCAATACCGTCAATTTTTGCACCCATACGCACCAACATAGCGCATAATTGCTGTAAATAAGGCTCACAGGCTGCATTATAAATGGTGGTTTTGCCTTTTGTCAGTACAGCAGCCATAACCACATTGGCGGTACCTGTTACCGATATTTCATCCATGTGGATATAAGTGCCTACCAAGCCACCCTTAGGCTGTTCTACATAATAAACATCCTTATCATCATCGTATTTGAACTCTGCGCCTAGTTTTTGAAAACCGAGAAAGTGTGTATCCAAACGGCGGCGACCAATTTTATCTCCGCCAGGCTTTGGCAAAGTAGCGCGACCAAAACGGGCGAGCAATGGCCCAATCAGCATTACAGAGCCACGTAAGCGTTGTGCATCGCGCATAAAACTATCAGAACGAAGATAGGAAATATCAATCGTACCCGCACAAAAGCGGTAAGTATCTGGAGCCAAACGTTCCACTGTTACGCCCAACCCCTTCAGCAGTTCGATCAGTTTGTTGACATCCAGAATGTCTGGCACATTCGTAACCGTCACGTCTTCATTGGTGAGCAGTACTGCCGCCACAATTTGTAAAGCCTCGTTTTTGGCACCTTGTGGGTGCAATTCTCCTGATAATGGCAACCCTCCGGTTACTTCAAAAGTATCTGTTTGCATAAATGATCGAATAATGTTTTTTAACGCCGCGAAAGTAGGAAGAATTTGGAGACTATAGGTTATTTTTTTCGTTTCGTTGAATACACTGGATTTAAGTCAAACAGAAGCAAAAAAAGGGGCGCGTACCAAACAGTACGCGCCCCCAAATAGGATACAAGCAGCATAAATGCTGCGATAAATCAATTATTGTTGCACTACCAATTTACGGGTATTTACTGTATCGCCGTTGCGCACCTGCACAAAGTAGATACCGCTACCCAAACGTGCAAGATCGACCTGAACTTGGTTATTACCTTTGCTCATTACGCGGTTTTCCTGTACTGCAACACGACCCGAAGCATCCATAACAGATACTTGTACATCACTTTCTGCTTCTACAGGTACTTCGATCATTACCTTATCCTTGGCAGGATTTGGGAACATACCAAAACCAGCATTTTCAAATATTACCGGAATTTCTATTTGAGTTTGTTCACCATCCGTAGAGCCATCTGTACGCCAGTTAGAAGCGCTAAGGCTTACTCTAAGGTTATAGCAAGCGGCATTACTCACCCCATTATATCCATATACATAAGCGACATAAGCAGAAGAAACTGTCGTGGTATTAGAAATAATTTGCTCGCTTGTAGTACCTGCATTTTCAGAAGTAGCCAATAAGGTAGTACTACGGTATAGTTTTAAATCATAATCATCAGGCAAGTTGGTGAGATCCACCTTGATCCGTGATGTAGCAGTCGTATTGCTAAATTTAAAGTAGTCTTTATCCGTTGAAGTAGCAATTTTGGCAGTAATCGTGGTGTTTACGGGCATAACAACCGCCGTTGTACGTGTTTCGTTCGGTTCGTAGATATCGGTACAGCCAGTACTGCCCGACGTAGTAGTAAACGAAGCCGCAGTAGAATAAGCCGCAGAAGTGCTGCTACATACGGTTTGTACCTGATAATTATAGGTAGAACTCGCTGTCAAACCTGTCAGGTTCCTAGTTGTGCCTGCAATGCCTGTAATGGTTGTCCAAGTAGAAGAAGTGGACAATTTGTACTGTAAATTATACGTAACAGCACCCGTTGCCGCACCCCAGTTTACAGTAGCCGTTGTGGACGCAACGCTGGTCGCATTCAAGCCACTTGCTACGGCACAAGTACCGCCGCCTGGAGCGGAGCAACCCAACGAACTCAGTAGTGCTACACGCGCACCACCAGCAGCAAAAAGTGCTTGTGAACGTGCTTTTTGGCCTGCTGTGAACATATTCATACAAGCGTCATCGGTATAGTCCATATAGTTCATAAACATATCGCCATTAGGGCCATTGCTGCAACTTACTTGCGGGAACACAGGGCAGCCATAGTTTTCGTCCGCTTGGTTGGGGGTATCGGCTACAAGGTCGCTACCTGTACAAGCAGTACCATCATCGCCCCAAATATGATAAAGATTCAACCAGTGTCCTACTTCGTGTGTAGCAGTACGGCCTTTGTTGAACGGAGCAGTAGCAGTACCAACAGTACCAACATATTGATAGTCACAAACAACACCATCGGTAGCAGCCAAGCCAGTGCCTGGGAATTGTGCATAACCCAAAATGCCTCCGCTAATGTCACACACCCAAAAATTGAGGTACTGATCGCGCGACCAACCATCTAAACCACCTTGAGCAGTGTATTTCATGGCATCGTTGGTACTAAAAGCCGTCACAGTAGTTTGTTGGCGACGGATACCCGTAGTGGCATTACCCGATGGGTCGCGGGTTGCCAAGCAGAAGTTGATCTCCAAGTCGGCTGCAAGACCAGAAAAAGCACTTGGGGTATTTACTTTATCGGCATTTAACCGACGAAAGTCATCGTTTAATACAGCGATTTGAGATAAAATCTGTGCGTCGCTAATATTCTCCGCAGCAGTGTTCCATACTACATTGACAACCACAGGAATAGTGACTACCACGCGCTCTTGCACGCCGCCCGCAGCAATATACTCCTCCGTATGGCGCTCAATTGCTTCGAGTTGTTGTTTTAAAATAGGATTCTCTAAAAGATGTTGGTGCAGCACTTCTTCGGCGGCACACTGGCGTTGGGCAAACAATTGCATGGCAGAAAAGACCAGCAATAAGGCGGTAAATAAAGAAATAATACGCATTGTTAAAAAAAATAAATTTTTGGCAGCACACAAAAAACAAACACCCGTAGTGGGTTGCTACGTTGATGACTACCTGTGAAAAAATAAAAATAAAAAGGGAAATGGATTAAAAATGCAAAAAACTAAGGGTAGAATAAATACACAAAGTTGCACAGAATTGTAACGGATAGTTGAATTTGGCATACTCAGAAGTTACTAGCAAAAATTCGCTACGAACTTTAAGCGCACAAATATATGTTGAACTTTTATTGCTTCACTAAAATACTACTATTTTTTTTGGTCTATCTAAAACTTTAACACATAGCAACCTCGCCCAAGTATTTGCGTGGGTTATAATTAATTGAAAGTCAATTATTTGGACTTGATTATTCACATTGCCCAATAATCCGCAACATTTCTGGTTTTTTCATGGCATCAAAAAAGACGCGGATCTTTTTACTAAACCCACCTGAACGGTCGGCGGAGTATTCAATTCGAATTTCTCCGGTTGCTCCAGGTGCTATGGGGCTTTCGGGCCATTTGGCAGCAGTGCAGCCACAGGTAGTACGAACTGTTTGAAGTAATATCGGTTGCGTGGAAGTATTTTTGAAAGTAAAAGAAGTACCCGTGACAGAGCCTAGTTCAACAGTACCGAAATCGTAGGTTTTTTCGGTTAACCACTCGACTGCTTTGGGTTTGGGGGCTGCGGCGCTCCATACGATGGAACATAATAAAAAAAGTAAACTTTTGTAAAAATACATTTGTGGCTATAATTTAGGGTCAAAATTAGAGTATTACAGTGGATTTTTCTTGTCGCACTCTGCTTTTTTTAACGGGTGATAAAAGGACAATGAAAAACCCAAGAATTCTGATAGGCAATATGATCTAACATACTAATTAAATTTATATACCTTTACGGCGTTAGCATAAATATTTCTTCTCACATTTATTATCATATATTTTACAATAGATCCAATATCCATCCCATGAAAAATATACTTACAATTCTACTTTTTTTATCCATAATCAACCAAGTATCAGCGCAAACCACGTGGTTTGTACAGCAAACCGCCACCGGCACCAATTCTGGTACATCGTGGAGCAACGCCTTTACTGATCTCCAAACCGCTCTGTCCTCTGCCAACAATGGCGATGCAATATGGGTTGCCAAAGGCACTTATACACCTACGAGTTCCAATGACAGAACCATTTCTTTCCGCATGAAAAATGGCGTAAAAATATACGGTGGTTTTTGGGGTTCAGAAACAACATTATCCGCAAGAAACTGGACACAAAATGCCACCATACTAAGTGGTAATATCGGTTCGCTAAGTACCGAACTGGATAATACCTTACAACTAGTAACAGCGTATAATATTGGTAAAAACTCCGTTTTGGATGGCTTTACTATTTCTGATGCTTACAATCCTGATGATAGTGGCGGCGGTATGGTCATAGCAGATTTTTTGGGTACGATACCTACCGAACCCCTGATTGAAAACTGTACGTTCACGAAAAATTACGCGTATTCCGGTGGCGGTATGTATATTGTAGGTAGTGCTTCTAACACTTCATATACCAAGCCCCAACTTAAAAACTGTCTGTTCCAGTCCAACCGTGCTTTTGAGTTTGGAGGCGGCATATACCAAGCAGCACCCAACATACCCAACGATACTTTTTTATTGGATCAATGCAGGTTCTTGGATAATAGAGTCGTCAATCTAGGCCAAGGTGGCGCGATTTATTTTGGCGATATGGCCAATTCCGTTATGAGGCTTTATGGTTGTACTTTTGAACGCGATTCCGCTATATTGGGTGGCGCAATTGTATGCTTGCCAATTATCAATGCGACCCTTATTATGGATTCCTGTATCTTTAAACGCAATTACGCATTAACGGGTGGGGTTTTTCATTATCGTGGTAATTTTTTGCCCTCGGGGAATACGCTTCGCTTATTTATACGGCAGTCTATTTTTGAAGAAAACAAAGCAAATAGTAATGGTGGTGGGAGTTTATTTATATTTTGTTCTGATGAGGCATCGCTTCAACTAATAATTAATAATTCTATATTTACAAAAAATAACGGTGTAAATATAGGCATAGAAGCAGACAAGAATAGTGCTTTAAATATTGAAATCTCTAGTACTAAATTCATTGAAAACATAGGTACTGCGTTCTTTAGCAGAGTAAATTCTTCTACAAATTTTAATACTTCTTCTACCGTAATAAAAAATTGCATATTTACAAAAAATGGTAATGGGCTTGGAACTAGCCAACTCAACGAGAATAATTTTGTAAACACAATAATTCGCAACTGCACATTTTTTCAAAATAAAAATGGATGTTTTTACAAAGCGACATACCCTAATTACCTTTTTTCTACGGATTCTTCGTTCAATAATCGAATGCTTATTGAAAACTGTATAGTATGGCAGCCCAATATGGATTTAGGCTTTATATTTGGAAACCAAAACCCTACACAATCGACCTACGTTCCAAGCGGAGTTGGTTTTACTGTTAAAAATAATTTATTGTCTTTTGAGGCATCCGATACAACCGAATTGCCGGGGAACGGGCGGTTTTATGAAGGTAATATTTTTGAAAAATACCCACAATTCATGGATACACTTGTAGATAATTATAGATTAAAACCCTGCTCTCCATTGATCAATAAAGGCAGTAATGCTAGTGTATTGGCCAATGGCATACTCTATGACTTGGATGGAATGCCTCGTATCCAACAAGACACCGTGGACATGGGAGCGTATGAGCAATCTGTTATTTGTGGCTCTAGTACGCATAATTACGCTAAAAAGGATATACCACTCACTATAAGCCCAAATCCTTCGGAAAACGGGGACTTATGTATTCATATCGACGATGATGGTGTTACAACAGGCCAACTTACGGTACTCAATACGGTTGGAAATGTGATGTATCAAAAAAAATGTGCCTTATCAGAGGGAAATACCTGCTTACCTTTGCAGCATTTGCCCGGAGGTATTTATTTTGTCTCTTTTGAAACAGAAGATACGGTGTATATAGGCAAATGGTTGAGTTTAGGGAGATAGGTAGTAAGGTGTCTCCAGTAGTCTCCACTCAGGTAAGCAGTTTGAATAGCGTGCGATTAATGCTAAAAGGTACAGATTTAAGTCTATTTTTCAAAAAAAATACCCCTTTCTAGCAGAAGAATAAAGTTTGGCCTAATTTTGGTTGTTTTTTTTTACGCTCTTTCAGTTTTGAGGCAACCCAAAACTTATTTTGCGTATCAATAAATGAATTCAACCTTACGGATCGAATTTGTTCATTTTGCACTAAGGAACGAGTAAACAATAACTTACCGCTTTAGGCTGATTCCTTTCCGCTCATACTGCCCATCTTTTTATTTAAATAGCCCCACTATTCGCGTAAAAAGATACTTGTCTGAGCAAAAAGTAATCTACCAAAAAACAGAAAGTTATTATTTCCTCGTTCCCAACTATAAAGACTATAGGTTTTTGTTACATTTTATGAAAAAAATAATTGCTTTATCATTTATCGCTGTTGCCTTATTGGCATCCATTACAGACACTAACGCACAATGCAGGAATGGTTATAATGCCGTTACTGGCGAAAAATGTGCGAATGCTGTAGTATCGGCAGTACCATTTTTACGGATCACGCCCGATTCTCGTGGAGGCGCCTTGGGCGATGCAGGCATTGCCACATCAGCCGATGCCAATTCTATGCACTACAACCCTTCCAAACTAGCATTTGTGGACAAAAATGTGTCCATTTCTGCTACATTCACACCTTGGATGCGTGCTTTGGGGCTTAATGATGTTTATTTGGCTTATCTGGCAGGTTATAAAAAATTGGACGATCGCCAAGCCATTGGTTTTGGTTTGCGCTATTTCTCCTTGGGTAGCATTGATTTTACCGATGATAGCGGTAACCCATTGGGTACTGGACAACCGAACGAATTTGAAGTATCCGCCGGTTATGCCCGCAAACTCTCTGAAAAACTCTCCGCAGGTATTGGTGCTAAGTTTATCTTCTCCAGCCTTGCAACAGGTGTACAAGTAGAAGGCGTTGAAATCAGGCCTGCTATTGCTGGTGCCGCAGATTTGTCGTTGACCTATAAAACACCAATGAACTTTTCAAATAAAAAAGCAGATTTGACCTTGGGTATGGCTATTACCAATATCGGTAATAAAGTCACTTACACACAGTCGAATGTACGCGATTATATCCCAACTAACCTCGGTATCGGAACTGCATACCGTATGCACTTGGACGAATATAATACTTTAACATTTACTGCCGACTTCAACAAACTACTGGTGCCAACGCCTTGCGATGACCCTGATCCAGCAGTTTGTGATACGGATGGTGATCTAGTAGCAGATTACCGCCAACAATCTCCTATCGCGGGTATTTTCCAATCTTTTGGTGATGCTCCAGGCGGTTTTCAGGAAGAATTGAAGGAAATTAATATTGGTGGTGGTATCGAATATTGGTACGATGACCAGTTTGCAGTACGCGCTGGTTACTTCAACGAAAACTATTCTAAAGGTAATCGTAAATACTTTAGCGTTGGTTTGGGTTTGAAATACCAAATTTTTGGTCTTAATTTCTCTTATATCGTGCCTACAACCAACCGCCGCAACCCACTTGATAATACACTCCGCTTCTCTTTGTTGTTCGACTTTGGTGCGTTCAGCGGCGATGAAGAATAAGAACTTGCTTGAAGTATTACTTTGAGCGATTATTTTGCCCCAGTTAGCATGAGTGTGCTGACTGGGGCATTTTCTTTTGTCGGTGATTGGGTTTCCTCTTCAAAATTGGGAAAAGCGGTTACGCGAAAAGTGGTAATCATGCGTTAGCCCCCCTTACTCCACAGGCAAATAAATCAAGGTAGCGGAATTTTCTTTGCGTAAGTATTTTTTTGCAGCCCTCAAAATATCATCGGGGGTCATGGCCATATACAGCCCTACTTCGCTGTTCATGTACTCCGCGCCGTTGAGCATCTCAAACAGACCGAGGTTTTGCGCCTTATTCATCACACTCAGTTCCGAAAACACAATGGTGCTTTCAAAACGGTGCTTGAGTTTCTCCAGTTCACGCTGTTCTACCGCTACACGGGTCAATATCTCCAATTCGTTCCAAATGGCAGCCAAAGCCTCTTCCGGGCTAACGCCTTTTGCTGGCCGACCTTCTATCACCAGCAAACCCGGATCGGTATTCGCCGTAACATACGCGTCAATTTGCGAAAACATCTGCTTTTCTTTGAGCAAATGTCGGTACAAACGCGACGAGCGTCCCTCCGCCAATACATCGGTAATGGTATCCACAGGGTAAAAATCCGGATCCAAACGGCTGGGCATCCGAAAAGCCAAAAACACTGCTGGCACTGGTGCATTGCTGGAACGGATGGTTTTAGTGCGGTGCTCCAATTGAGCTGGTTCTTCCGGCAAATTGCGCAGCGGTAGTATGGGCCCCGATGGAATATCGGCAAACCATTTATCGGCCATTTTCAGCGCATCGCTCGTGCGCACAGGCCCGCAAATGCTCAAAACGGCATTCTGAGGCGTGTACCAACGTTCGTAAAAGGCGCGCACATCATCCAAAGTGGCCCTTTCAATATGTTCGGGCACAAGCCCTATAACAGGCCACCGATAAGGGTGTTGGGTGTACATTAGTTCCGAAACATGGTGCCACATATCGCCATAAGGCTCGTTGAGGCAAGTTTCTTTGAACTCTTCCAGCACCACACGGCGTTGTGTTTCCAACGATTTTTTGTTGATATTTAACGATAGCATCCGGTCGCTTTCGAGCCAAAGTGCCGTTTCAATATTTTGTGCTGGAATGGATTCGTAAAAAGTCGTATAATCGTTTGTGGTATAGGCATTATTATCGCCACCTGCACTTTGGAGTGGTTCATCAAAATCCTTTACATTTTTACTGCCAGCAAACATCAAATGCTCAAACAAGTGCGCAAACCCCGTTTTTTCAGGGTTTTCGTCGCGGCTACCCACATCAAACGCTACATTCACTGCCGCCAATGGCGTAGAAAAATCCTCATGTACGAGTACTTTGAGGCCATTGGACAATATTTCACGGGTAAAATTTACCATTATTTTTTTGGTTGAATAAATGCACTGTAAACTAAATTTCTTTGTATTTTGTGTTAGATTTTTCGTCAGCCTCAGCATTTTTCCCTACTTTTTTGGCGAAAAAAAGTAGGAAGTAAGCATTGATGAACAGATTTTCAATTTTTTAAAAGTTATAAGTATAGATACCTAATTCCCATAGACTACTTACCTACACTAAAAAAAGGACTGCTTTTCCCGCGCCATTTTTCGCAACAATGGACAACAACGGTACCGATCTTCCAAATATTCTACATACAACATATCCAGCATACCCACCACTTTTTCAATCCCGATCGTATCGGCCCAATAGAGTAGTCCCTTAGGATAATTAACACCTTGGGTCATGGCTAATTCAATATCATCGCGCGAAGCGACGCGGAGATAGCATGCCTCTGCTGCTTCATTGATCAGCATCACCAAAATTCGGTTCAGGATATATTCGCCTAATTTCTGATCTTTATTCGGTGCTTTCCGCGCTGGTGCGCCTTCGCGGTAATCGTAAAAACCTCTGCCGGATTTACGACCCCAATAATGCGCATCTTTTAATCGTTTTTGGGTAAAAGACGGTTTGTAACGCGGATCAAAATAGAACGATTCAAAAACAGTAGCCGTAACGGTATAATTAATATCGTTGCCAATAAAATCCATGAGTTCAAAGGGGCCCATTTTAAAACCACCCAATTCGTACATGGCCCAGTCGATGGTTTCAATATCGGCAATACCTTCTTCCAATATGCGCAATGCCTCCCCGTAATAGGGGCGTGCTACGCGGTTTACAATAAAGCCAGGTGTATCTTTTGCGATCACCGTTGTTTTTCCCCAACTATCCACAAATGCTTTTGCCCGATCAATCGTTACTTGATTGGTTTGTAACGCTGGAATAATTTCTACCAATCGCATCAAGGTGGCGGGATTGAAAAAGTGTACACCAATAATCCGTTCGGGGTGGTGAAGATGGGCACCCATTGCCGAAATAGACAAAGAGCTGGTATTACTGGCTAAAATTGCATCAGGGGCGATCATGGCTTCCACGCTTTTGAATGCAATTTGTTTGGCCTCAATATCCTCCACAATGGCTTCTACTACCATCTCACAATGTTCAAAATCGCTCATGTGGTCGGTAAATTTAATTCTACTATTGAGGGCATAAGCGTCCGCGTCGGTCATTTTGCCTTTTTCCACCAAATGCTTGAGTGATGCTTGAATATTTTTCGCACATTTGTTGGCAGCGTACGAAAGTTGGTCGCAAACGATAACATTATGGCCTGCGGCGGCGGCAACTTGAGCAATACCGCCACCCATGGCGCCTGCTCCTAGTATTCCTATGGTATTCATGTGTAGTATTGTTCCGCAAGTTACTTAGAATGTTAATTTAATCCTTGCGGCTTAATTTAAAGGGTGCAAAGGTACATGCTCTGATACCATTCTTCCGCCTTTTTTTCTAGGGTACGATGAAATAAGTACTAAAATACGAATTATACGCGATTGTGCCAACCCAATGCCTATTATTCTTGTTACCTTTGCGCTCCTTTTTCGAATAATACAAAAATGTCAGATATTCAACTAAATACTATAGAAGAGGCTTTAGCCGATTTGCGTCAGGGGAAAGTAATTATTGTGGTGGATGATGAAGACCGCGAAAACGAAGGTGATTTTATTTGCGCGGCTGAAACAATTACCCCCGAAACCATCAATTTTATGGCCACACACGGGCGCGGCCTTATCTGCACGCCCATGGAAGAGCGCCGTGCCGAAGAAATGGGATTACCGCTTATGGTCAATTCCAATACTGCGCTGCACGAAACGGCATTTACGGTTTCTATTGATCTCATTGGACACGGATGCAGCACAGGCATCAGTGCTTACGACCGCTCCACAGGCATCAAGTGGCTCACTAATCCAGCAGCAATCCCAACCGATTTTGCACGGCCAGGGCATATTTTTCCGCTACGCGCTAAAAACGGAGGTGTACTGCGTCGTACTGGACATACCGAAGCCGCAGTGGACTTAGCGCGTTTAGCAGGCCTGTACCCAATGGGTGTACTGGTCGAAATACTTAATGCAGATGGTACCATGGCGCGACTGCCAGAGTTGCTGGAAATATCAAAAGAACACCAAGTAAAAATCATTTCAATTGATGACTTGGTAGCCTATCGCATGCGCACCGAGCGCATGGTACGCCGCGAGTGCTCCACTTTGATGCAAACCGTTTTTGGCGAATTTGAGGCAACTGCTTTTGTCGATTCTACGTCAGGTGATAATCATTTGGTCTTGAAAAAAGGCGAATGGGCCGCAGACGAACCCGTTTTGGTGCGTGTACACTCCTCTTCTGAAACAGGTGATATATTGGGTACATTATTGGCAGATTACAATACACAGATTGCCAAATCGTTGCAAATGATACAAGAAGAAGGCAAAGGTGCTTTTGTTTATTTGCGACAAAATGATAAAAGTAATACGCTTTTGGCCAAAATTAATCATTACAAAAGCCTTCGCGAACAGGATGCATTGGATAAATTCGACCTCAATTCGCCCGTGGGTAAAAAAGATTTTGGAGTAGGCGCACAAATCCTTCGCGATTTAGGTATTTCCAAAATTAAATTATTGACCAACCACCCACGCCGAAGAATGGGTTTGATTGGATATGGATTGGAAATAGTTGAAAATGTAGAAATTTAAGTTATAAATTAACAACATTAGCATGTCAGTAACACCATACAACGATTCCGCCGCGGGCAAAAAGGCGCAAGTAGAACAAATGTTCGACAAAATTGCCCCTAAATACGATCTGCTCAATCGCGTGCTATCGTTGGGTATTGATGTTTCGTGGCGCAAAAAAGCCTTGGGCTATCTCAAATCCGATAACCCACAAGAAATACTGGATGTAGCCACAGGCACCGCCGATGTAGCCATTATGGCCGCAAAAATGCTACAACCCAAGCATGTTTTTGGTATTGATATCGCTAACCAAATGTTGGATTTTGGTCGCGTAAAAATTAAAGACCAAAACTTGAACGGAGTGATTGATTTGGAAACAGGCGATAGCGAAAATCTGCGTTTTGCCGATCAATCCTTTGATGCCGTGACCGTTGCTTTTGGGGTGCGCAATTTTGAAAACTTGGAAAAAGGACTCTCCGAAATGGCACGTGTACTGCGCCCAAATGGCCGGGTTGTCATCCTAGAATTCTCCAAACCTAATGTTTTTCCGTTCAAACAACTATATAATGCGTATTTCAGATACGTTTTACCCTTTGTTGGACGTTTAACCAGTCGCGATGTTCGGGCCTATACTTACCTCTTCGAAAGTGTGCAGGTATTTCCCGAAGGCGACGACTTTATTTCTATTTTATCAAAAACTGGTTTTCACCAAGCGCAATGCGAGCGACTCACACTTGGAATATGTTCTATTTACTCCGCAATAAAAAAATAAACAACTGCTTTTTGCTTTTTGCAATGGCACTGTTGTCCCAAACTGCTGTACAAGCCCAATTTAATCAAGGTAATTTTAATTTCCATGATTTTCAGGCAAAACAGTACTATTTTGGCATCACTTTGGGCTATAACCAAGGCGATTACCGCGTTTTTAAATCCAAAGATTTTATCCGTAGCGACTCATTTGCGCGGGTGGAATCGGTAGGAGGACCCGGTTTTAATATTGGTATTGTATCCAATTTGCGTATCGGCGATTACTTCGATATCCGCTTTTTGCCTACCTTATCTTTTGCCGAACGCAACTTGCGTTATACCCGCGCGGCCAACCTGTCGAAATTTGTGAACAACAAAATTTCGTCGGTATTGGTAGAAATGCCTTTCCAAGTGCGGTATAAATCAGCACCTTACCACGATTTTCGCCTCTTTGTTATTAGTGGCGTAAAATACACTTTTGATGTGGCCAGCGATTCGCGTTCGCGTCAAGCGGCTGGTTTGGTCAGTATTTCTCCCACCGATTTTCAGTTTGAATACGGTGCGGGCATACAATTTTTCTTCCCTTATTTTATTTTTTCTCCTGAATTAAAAATATCGCAAGGGTTCAATAATGTACTGATTTACAACAAAGAACTTGGGCGCAGTAAGGTATTGGACAAAATACTCAGTAGGGCATTTACCATTTCCTTCCACTTTGAAGGATAGCATTGCATAAAGGAATATGGAAATAACATTTACCAATCTGTTGTATTTGATATTGTTATTCCTGCCCTCGCTCTATTTTTTTTATAGTGGGAAGGATAAGTACGCCCTTTGGCTGCTCTTATTGGCATCGGCGATGGTTCGGCTGGTGATCATCCAATTAGATCCTTTTTTACACGATTGGGACGAGCGTTTTCACGCCGTGGTGGCCAAAAATATGATGCAATATCCTTTCCAGCCTATGATAAGGCTGAATGCGATATTGCCCTACGATGTAAATCAATGGTGTTGTAATTATATTTGGGTACACAAACAGCCGCTGTTCCTTTGGCAAATGGCGCTTTCCATGAAACTCTTTGGTGTCAATACCTTTGCCCTCCGGTTGCCGAATGTATTGATGGGTACATTTATGGTATTTACCCTCTATGATACCGCCAAAATATGGACCAATCAAATCAAAATTGCCTATATGGCCGCATTGCTATTTGCGGTAGGGTATTACAACTTGGAATTGGCAGCAGGTGCTATGGCATTGGACCATAACGATACCATGATGGGCGGCTATGTAATGGCTAGTATTTGGGCATTCAGTCGATATACTTCTACGGAGCAGCGAAAATGGGCCATTTGGGTAGGTATATTTGCAGGTTGCGCAGTACTCACCAAATGGCTGACAGGGCTTTTGGTATTTGGAGGCTGGGGTATATGGTTGCTACTGGATAGCCCAAATAGGACAAAAGGCAGGGCTTGGTTGGATATATTGTGGGGTGTTCTTACCTGCGCTATCGTCTTTTTACCTTGGCAATGGTATATCCGCACAGCGTTCCCAGCGGAAAGTGCGGCATCTTATGCACACAATGTAAAGCATATTTTTGAGGATTTGGGGCATCCGGGTGACCAATGGACACACGCCTTGTTTATGGGTATAGCCTACAGCGGTAAATACTTTTTGCTGCTGATGTACATTGGTTTTATACTTTCATGGCAACAGCCTATAAATCGTAAGTTGAGTGGCGTAATGGCTGCTATGTTTGCCGTAGTTTATGTCTTTTTTTCGTATTTTGTGGGTACAAAGATGCCAGGTCTTACCTTTCCGGTAGCGGGAATAGGATTTATTTGGATCGCTATTGCAGCCTATAAGATATTTGAAATACTGACCAATTGGCTACCCAGTTATTACGCTCCAGTTAGGTTTACGCTCTGTTTTTTACTGCTGTTATCGCTCATAGGTTATAGTATGAAACCTGATAAAATAGCAATAGCACGACAACCCGATAATGTGGAGCGGAACAAGGAGATCGAAAACACACGGATTTATCAGTCGTTGCATCAATACGTTGCACCTGATGAAGTCATTTTGAATTGCAAAAGTTTTGAAGACACAGAACTGCGATTTTGGCAACCCAATAATGCGTACCATTGGTACCCTACGGAAAAGCAAATAGACAGTTTGTATAGTAACGGTTATAAATTGAGTGCTTTCAAAAGCCATAATGACCAAGCATTGCCACAGTATATGCAAAACAACCCAAAAGTTAAAATTATTGATTTGATGTTAAAGTAAGTAGGACAATTGTACTATTTACTAAAAATGGAGTCTAAATAAAGTTATGAACGGGAAGAAAAAACAAGTACTAGCCATATTATGTTGCGCTTTTTTTGCCCTTGTGCTAAAAGCCAACCACGATCCTAGTCCCACCACCGACTATAGCAAGGCCGGTGTGGATGGGCCACACGTTTTTTACAAAGGCGGAAAAATTGTAGTAAAATCGGTTGTTTTAGAGGACACAATTCCGGTAGGACGCAAATCTGTTTATAAAGATAAGTCTGATATCTTGCTTACGTGTAATATCCCCGAAACGGGAGATGCGTTTTCTTTTAGTTTAATGGACAGCATTGTGTTGGCACCTGCTGTATATCCAGCCACAATGCAGCAAATTTTGGTACTTTCGGATATTGAAGGCAATTTTTTGGCTTTAAAAACCATGTTATTGGGCGCAAAAGTGATCGATGATCGGTTCAATTGGACTTTTGGAAAGGGGCATTTGGTACTCTTGGGCGATTTTTTCGACCGAGGTGTCAATGTAACCGAATGCCTATGGTTGATCTACAAATTGGAAAAAGAAGCCGCATTAGATGGTGGTGTAGTGCATTTTGTACTCGGCAACCACGAGGTAATGAATATGGCCAATGATACCCGTTATGTGCGGAATAAATACTTTGCCAACGCTGAACTTATTAGTGAAGAATATCAAGAGTGGTTTACGGCCAATACCGAACTAGGGCTTTGGTTGCGCTCCAAAAATGCGATGGAGCAGATCGGCGATTATATGTTTTGCCACGGTGGTATCAGCCCTGCGGTGACCAATAGCCGTTTAGATATGGAAACGGTGAATCGACTTGCCCGCCGCTGGTACGGTAAACCGGTTAAAACCATCACCGACCCCGATGCAGCCCTGATTTTTGACGATAAATTAGGCGTTTTTTGGTACCGCGAAATGGCGCGCAACAAAGCAGATAAAGATGATGTAACATTGGCTTTGGACAAATTTAAGGTGAGCCGTTTGATTCTTGGACATACACTCGTTTCGGATGTGCTGGCACTATATCGGGGTAAAGTGATTTGCATTGATCTCTTTCACGAAGAAAATATGCGCCAAGGTTTTATGAAAACCCTATTTATTGATAAGGGATTGTTTTATGGACTGGATAGTAGGGGGGAAATGACTTCTTTGGTGATGCAGTAGGGTAGGCGAGCCTAGTGCTTACTTCTTGATTAATAGAAAAATCCTCAGCGGTTATTGGATAAAATTACCGACATGACTCGAAACCGCTGGCTAAGTTTTTACTTTATTTATATTGTAGAAAAGAGTAAGGAATATAGCCGCTTGGTAAGATAAGATCGGAGAGGTTAGGTAATGGTCTAAGTTGATGATTTATTGATGAACTAACCACTCCGTGGTTAGTTCATCAATAAGTTGACAACATTAAATTTACAGTGTAGTAGTAGGTCGGGATAAATAATTGACACTTTTTGAATTGGCAACGGCTTGAAAATCAACTATTTGCAAAATAGGAATGATCGATTATTTGAAGCAAATTACTTATCATTATTTTGATTAAAAAAATAATCTTATGATTAAGTAAAAGAATGTGTGTGATGCGGTTTTTGATAACGTATTTACGTTGAATTTTGCCCCAAAACAAGCCTTTGCAAACGATAAAGATTGTACTTTAGTCGCTAATTTTACGTTTTTTGTAAAATTGAATGAATAAAGACGCCTATTTTTGTTCATTTTCGCTCTACAGTAGTCCATATGCCATTATCGAATTTAAAATTAAAATTAGGTTAACTTTAAAATAATAATTTATTATTTCCTCAACATCCTTTTTTCCTTTTTAAATTCTAAATTTTAAATCCCTGTCTAAAATATAGGTTTTACTCCTAACATCGTCTTATTTTTGCCGCTTGTTTCATTCCATCGTTTTCCCACTCTTTAGGAACGACGAAGAGCAAACACTACAACTATATAACGTTCTATTTATTTGCATGACAAACCTTATACTTTTTGGCCCTCCCGGATCGGGCAAGGGAACACAAGCTGCCAAGTTGATCGATAAGTACAATTTGGTACATATCAGCACCGGTGATCTGTTCCGTTACGAGATGGGCAACAATACCCCATTGGGATTACAAGCAAAAGCATTTATGGCCGAAGGCCGCTTGGTTCCCGATGAAGTGACCATCGGTATGCTGCGCAATAAGGTAGAAGCGCATCCCGAAGCACAAGGATTTATTTTTGATGGATTTCCACGCACGATTCCTCAAGCAGAAGCATTGGATAGTTTATTGGCCGAAATGAGCACCGGTATCGCTGGCCTCATTGCGCTGGAAGTGGATGATGAAGAAATTGTAGGCCGTATCCTCAACCGCGGCAAATCATCGGGGCGCCCCGACGATAATGACGAGGCCATTATCCGCAAACGGATTACTGTCTATAAACAGGAAACAACCCCCGTTTTCGACTACTACGCCGAGCATAGCAAAAGCCACAGCATTCCCGGTGTAGGCTCTATCCACGATATTTTTGAACGTTTGTGTACGACTATAGACCAACTCTAGTATGAAAGTGCATTTTTACCTGCGTTACGGCACTCAATTTGGCCAAACGCTTTCCATTTCGATTACAAAAGACGGTCAAACGCAATACCAACCCATGCTGTATGTCAACCAAGAGTTTTGGCATTTCGCATTGGACATTACGGACAAAAAGCCTTCTGGAATACTGCGTTACCAATACGAACTCCATAACACAGGTAAAATAAGTACCCCCGATTGGGAATCGGAACGTTCTATCGACCTCGGTGAGCACACCAAAGGCGATGTACAAATTATAGACACTTGGAATGACGCAGGCGCGTACGAAAACGCCTTCGCCACCCAACCGTTTAAAAATATCTTTTTCAAACAAGATAGCAACCCGGCCAAGGTAAAACAAGCCACTAAATTCACGCACGAGTTCCGCGCCAAAGCACCGATGCTACGTGCGGGCGAGTCCCTCTGTTTACTCGGTACAGGCAATGGCCTCCACGACTGGAGTACTACCCAGCCCATTCTGATGAACCGCAATGGCGACTGGTGGAGTGCGCGGGCTGATCTCGGTAAAGACGATTTTCCATTGGCTTATAAATACGGCATTTGGGACAATAATACTAAAAAATTCAGCCGATTTGAAGACGGCGACAACCGCGTCCTCTATTTTGCAGGCGATGCTTCCAATGCCGTGGTGCTGCACGATGGTTTTGTGCGCGTACCCAACAATGGTTTCAAAGGTGCAGGTGTGGCCATTCCAGTCTTTAGCCTGCGTACTGACCAAAGTTATGGTACAGGCGAGTTTTCGGATTTGAAACCGCTCGCAGATTGGGCATCGTCCATTGGCCTAAAAATTATCCAATTACTACCCGTAAATGATACTTCTGCCACTTCAACCTGGACAGATTCGTATCCTTATGCTGCCGTATCCGCCTTTGCACTACACCCTTTATACCTTAATATAAAGGCAGTAGCAGGTAAAAAGCACGCGGCATTGCTCAAAAACTTTGACAAAAAACAAAAACAACTCAATAGCCTAGAAACCGTGGACTATGAGGCCGTAATGCAGGAAAAAAGTACTGCTATCCGCCTTTTGTACGATGCCATGGCCGCTGAAACCTTTGCCGACAAAGCATATCAGGCGTATTTTGAGGAGAATAAACATTGGTTGGTGCCTTATGCTGTATTTACTTGGCTAAAAGAGCAAAACGGCACTTCGGATTTTTACCAATGGAAAAAATACAGCGTTTACCAGCAAAAAGAGATCGACGCTTTAACCGCCGCCGGGAGTAAACAACTCAAGGACATTGCGCTACACTATTTTGTGCAATGGCAACTCCACCTGCAACTCAAAGATGCTGCCGATTATGTCCACGCCAAGGGATTGGCCATCAAAGGAGATATTCCGATTGGGATTTACCGCTATTCCTGCGATGCATGGGTTGCGCCCGAACTCTATAATATGAGTCGCCAAACGGGTGCGCCGCCCGACGATTTTGCGGAAAAAGGTCAAAATTGGGGTTTCCCTACCTATAATTGGGAGCGGATGAAAGCCGATAATTTTGCTTGGTGGAAACAGCGTTTTGAGCAAATGAGTCTCTATTTCGATGCCTTTCGTATCGATCATATTCTTGGTTTTTTCCGTATTTGGAGTATTCCGTTGGATGCCGTAGAAGGTATTTTGGGGCGTTTTGTGCCCGCTATTCCGGTGCGGGAGCAGGAGTTTTGGCAAGAAGGAATTGGATTTAATAAAGACCGTTTTTGTCGCCCGTATATTTCCGAAAGGGTTCTTTGGGAGGTATTTGGCGACGACGCGATCCATGCGCGCCAATTTTTGCAAGTGAATGAGGCCACAGGTACTTATGATCTTAAACCAGAATTCGAGAGCCAGCAAAAAGTACAACAATGGATGGATCAACAGCCTGCGTCGGATTTAAATATCCGTTTGCGCGATGGCTTATTCACCCTGATCGCCAATGTTATTTTGTTGCAAGACGAACAAGGTAATTACCATTTCCGGTTTGGTATCGACAAAACAACATCGTTCCGTTATCTGGACGATACCATCAAGGCAAAGATCAACGCCTTGTATATCAATTATTTCTTCCGCCGACAGGATGATTTTTGGCAACGGGAGGCGATGGAAAAACTACCCGCCCTCAAACGCGGTACAAATATGCTTATTTGCGGCGAAGACCTTGGTATGGTTCCTGGCTGTGTACCCGATGTGATGAATGATTTGGGTATTTTGTCGCTGGAAATACAACGGATGCCCAAGAAAACAGGATCCACTTTTTTCCACCCCAAAGATGCGCCTTATTTGTCGGTAGTAACACCGTCCACCCATGATATGAGTACGATACGGGGCTGGTGGGAAGAGGATCGGAAGTTATCGCAACGTTTTTACAATGAGCAACTCCAGCGCGAAGGCGATGCGCCATTTTTCTGTGAACCTTGGATCAATCGCGCTATTATAGAGCAGCATATCTACTCGCCAGCGATGTGGAGTATTTTCCAGTTGCAGGATCTGATGGGCTCCGATGGCGATGTGCGCCGCGAAAACCCCAACGACGAAAGGATCAATGTGCCTGCTAATCCAAAACACTATTGGCAATACAGGATGCACCTGAGTTTGGAGGATTTGATGGGGAAAAAGGGGTTTAATGAGGATTTGAAGGAGATGTTGGTGGGGAGTGGGCGTGGGTGAGATTAATGACCTGCACAAAAAAAATTGGACAAGATGACACCAAAGCCATCTTGTCCAAAAACTTACTCTCGTTAGTCAAAGTTTTTCTAATCGAACATGCGACGATCAAACTATCCAATGACCAATTTGTATATATTCCAGAGGTTTGGTGTATAAAGCACTTACCTAATCATTCAATTTAAGTACCTTCAAAAACGCTTCTTGTGGCACTTCTACATTACCAAATTGCTTCATTTTCTTTTTACCCTCTTTTTGTTTGTCCAACAATTTGCGTTTACGCGAAATATCACCGCCATAACATTTTGCGGTTACGTCCTTGCGGAGCGCTGAGATCGTTTCGCGGGCAATGACTTTGGCTCCAATAGCGCCTTGAATGATAATTTGGAACTGTTGGCGGGGCAGCAACTCCTTGAGTTTTTCGCACATACGGCGACCCATGTATTCTGCTTTAGAGCGGTGTACCAGTGCCGAGAGCGCATCCACTTGTTCACCGTTGAGTTTGATATCCAAACAAACCAGATCCGTTTCGCGGTAATCCAATAGGCTGTAATCAAACGAAGCGTAACCGCGTGTGGATGATTTCAACTGATCGTAAAAGTCGAAAACGATTTCGGCCAAGGGCAGGTGGAAAACGATTTCCAATCGCGTAGGCGTAAGGTATTGTTGTTTAATCAGGATACCGCGCTTATCTAGGCACAATTTCATAATATTACCAATATAATCTGGCTTGGTAATGATTTGAGCGTAGATATAAGGTTCTTCTGCTTTTTCCAAGTGATTAGGCTCCGGTAATTCGCTAGGCTGGTGCACCTCGCGGCGGATACCTTTTGAATTGGTGGCGAAATATGTTACGTTGGGAACAGTCGTGATAATATCTTGGTCAAATTCGCGGGAGAGGCGTTCGGTTACAATTTCGAGGTGCAACATACCCAAGAAACCACAACGGAATCCAAAGCCCAAGGCCATCGACGTTTCTGGTTCAAATACCAGTGATGCGTCGTTGAGTTGTAGTTTTTCGAGTGAATCGCGGAGGGCAGAAAAATCATCGGTATCTAATGGATAAAGACCCGCAAATACCATTGGTTTTACTTCTTCAAAACCCTTGACCGGTGTTTCGCAGGGGCGCGCCAAATGCGTAATGGTATCACCCACTTTGATCTCGCGGCTCACTTTGATACCTGTTATAACATAGCCTACATCACCGGCACTGATCTGCGGCGACTCGAACATGCCCATTCGGAGCAAGCCCACTTCTTCCGCGATTACTTCCTTTCCTGTATTATAAAACTTGATTTTGTCACCTTTTTTCAAAGTACCGTTCATAATCCGCACATAAGCGATAACACCGCGGTACGAATTGAACATGGAGTCAAAAATCATGGTTTGCAATGGTGCAGATTCGTCGCCTTTGGGTGCGGGGATACGATCAATAACAGCGGCCAAAATTTCAGGAATACCAATACCCGTCCTACCCGAAGCCGAAATAATTTCTTCGCGTTTGCAACCAATCAAGTCGATGATTTGGTCTTGTACCTCTTCCACATTTGCGCTAGGCATGTCCACTTTATTCACAATCGGAATAATTTCCAAATTGTGATCTACGGCGAGATACAAATTACTAATAGTTTGAGCCTGAATACCTTGTGAGGCATCTACCAATAAAAGTGCGCCTTCGCAAGCGGCAATAGAACGGCTCACTTCATACGAAAAGTCAACGTGTCCTGGTGTGTCGATCAGGTTAAAAACGTATTCTACCCCATCGGCAGGGTGGATATAACGCATTTGAATAGCATGGCTTTTGATGGTAATGCCGCGCTCGCGCTCCAAATCCATATTGTCCAATGCTTGTGCCTGCATATCGCGCTTGCTGATCGTGTTGGTGTATTCCAACAGGCGGTCGGCGAGCGTACTTTTCCCGTGGTCGATGTGTGCAATAATGCAAAAATTGCGAATATTTCTCATGTAATACTTATCTTTTTCTTACAAACTAAACCGAAAGTCAGGTTGATTGTTGTAAAGCGGCGCAAAAGTATAGCTTTTTCAGGCATAAAAGACGCTAAATATAATTATTTTGAAATAGTCTATATTATTTTGAAGGTATTAGCGTGCTTTACACGTTTTTTCATCGTACTAAACCACTACAAATGATGCGCGACCTGCTAGATGCTGCTGTAAATATGTACAACCGTCCCAATTTTATTGCTGATGATCCGATTGGCATACCCCACCGTTTTGCGCTGTTGCAGGACAAAGAAATTACTGCTTTTTGGGCGGCCATGTTGGCTTGGGGGCAGCGCAAAACCATTATCAACAATACCAATCGGTTGGTGGACTTGATGGATGGTGCGCCTTATGATTTTATATTGCACCACGAAGAAAAAGACAGAGCGCGTTTTCTGGATTTTAAACACCGAACGTTTCAAGCCACCGACACCTTGTATTTCTTGGAGTTTTTTCAACAGTTTTACAAAAAAAATGCTTCATTAGAGCATGCTTTTGCCCGCCATCTTTCGCCGGATGATTTGCACACAGAAAAAGCATTGATTGGGTTTCACCGCGATTTTTTTGATCTCCCGGATGCGCCCGCGCGTACCCACAAGCACGTGGCCACGCCCGAGCGAAATTCTACTTGTAAGCGACTGAATATGTTCTTGCGCTGGATGGTGAGGTGCGACGACCGCGGTGTGGATTTTGGGGTATGGAAACAAATAAAACCCAGCCAATTACTGATTCCACTGGATGTGCATGTGGAACGTGTGGCGCGGAGATTGGGTCTTTTGGAACGACCACAAACGGATTGGAAAGCGGTATTGGAACTGACCGAAAGGTTACGTGCATTTGATGCCAACGATCCAGTTCGGTATGATTTTGCGTTGTTTGGAATGAGTGTTAATGCGGATTAATTACGCATTTCCAAATTGAAACAATTGATTACCTTTGCAGTATGAAAAAGCGATTCAACGTAACTGGTGTCTGTTTTTTGGATCAGCATTATGTGGCTGATACCTCGGCGAAGTTTGCACGCATTACTGAAATGATCGAAATGGGTGACTATTTCACCATCAATCGTCCCAGGCAGTATGGGAAAACCACAATGCTGTTCAGGTTGGCCAATGCCTTAAAACAAACAGGAGAATACGTGGTGTTTCGTATTAGTTTTGAAGGTGTGGGTGATTTGGTGTTTGAAAATGAAAATGCTTTTTGCGAGATGTTTCTTGATTTATTACGAATCAAAGCAGAACAACAACAGGAAACGGTACTGGAGCAAATGCTCAACCATGTAAGCCTAGATACACACGATTTAAAAAAACTCTCCTCTGTTATCAGTACATTGGTGCATACTGCCGCTGGGCGAAAACTGGTACTTTTTATAGATGAGGTGGACAAAAGCAGCAATAATCAGTTGTTTCTCCATTTTTTGGACATATTACGCGATAAATATTTAGAACGTACAGAAACACCCACTTTCCACTCCGTTGTACTTGTAGGGATACACGACGTAAAGAGCCTCAAACTCAAACTCCGCCCCGACGAGGAAAAAAAGTTCAATTCCCCTTGGAACATTGCTGCTGATTTTAAAGTCGATATGAACCTCCAACCTGCGGAAATAGCACCTATGCTGGAGGAATATGCGCAAGATCGCGGTGTGGTGGTAGATACTTTGGCTGTGGCAGAACGCCTCTTTTATTACACCTCTGGTTACCCTTTTCTTGTCAGTAAACTCTGCAAAATATTTGATGAAGAACTGCTGGCCGAAAAAACAGAAAAAACATGGACAACACAGGATGTGGATATTGCGGCTAGGCAATTGATTGGGGAAACCAATACTAATTTTGACGAACTTTCTAAAAATTTGGACAATAACCCAGATCTCTATCAACTCACACAATCTATTGCCATAGAAGGTGAGCAGTACGCCTTTGAACCGAATGACCCCGTAGCAAGCATCGGCATACAATATGGTATATTTGCCGATAGAAAAGGACTTGCCATTCACAATCGAATCTATCAGGAGGTTATCGTTAATAAAATGAGTTTTCGTGTCCAACGCGAGCACACCCGCTTGATAAACCCTTACAGCACACCCTATTCATTACCAGATCATCGCTTAGATGTGCAAAAGGTTATCCTGAAATTTCAGGAAGTTATGCATGCCGAATACAGCCCAAAAGAGCGTGATTTTTTGGAACGGCAAGGGCGTTTGTTTTTTTTGGCTTTCCTAAAACCCATTCTCAACGGGCATGGACATACTTTTAAAGAGCCTCAAATTTCGGAAGAAAAACGATTGGACGTAATTATTACCTATTACCAGCACCAATACTTGATCGAACTCAAATTGTGGCGCGGCCAACAAGCCCATGAAGCAGGACTGGACCAATTGGCCGATTATTTAGACCGCCTCGGCCTCAACGAAGGTTTTTTGCTCATATTCGACCCACGAGTAAACAGGGATTGGAAAAGCGAGGAGGTGGTGCATCAGGGCAAGCGGATCTTTGCGGTATGGGTGTAGATGGAATTAATTACGCATTTCCAAATAGAAACAATTGATTAGGAACGGTGTTGGAATAAAGGTACAAATTCAGGCTTCAGATTTTGGTCTCAGATTTTCTGTTTTTTTGCGCGAATAGCCTACCTATTTAAGTAGAA
>JAYUKX010000200.1:0-25532 GCA_043764095.1 Chitinophagales bacterium | reverse complement strand
GTACATCTTGCAAAGTTATGTTTTTTCCATAAGTTTACCCCCGCTTTTTGAGGGGATACCTTTTTTTGGCGAAAAAAAGTAGGAAGTAAGCATTGATGCACTAATTTTTAACTTTTTGAAATTCGCAAGTGGGTAAGACTTTTTTTAGAGAAAATGTGTACTCTTCATAAATATTTTTGTAACAAAAGGTGAAAACAATCGTAACGTTGACTTTCGCGGATTTACGTAACATTAGTTTTAACAAAAAACGCCAATTTGGAACTTCCAAATTGGCGTTTTTGTTAAAACTGTTATAGTATGTTACTGGTGTATTTATATCAACTTTGACCTTATTTACTACCAATTAACTCCTTTTGTCCTTCGTTTTTTAGTTTGTCAAAATTGCTCAAACCGCATTCCAAAAAGTTGCGATACTCGGCTACATCCGGCGTATATCCACGGGGTTCGTTCAAAATAGTAGTGCCATCGTGGTGCATGAGTACATACCAAGGTTGTGAATTGCGGTTAAAATTATTGATCTGAAAACTCGACCATTTATCACCTACCGTACGGATTTTATCGCCGGTGCCGCTATCCAGCAAATACGCAAATTTGTCGTCGCCAAACAAGCGCGCTTTATCATCCACATACAGCGAAACCACGACATATTTGTTGTGCAAAGGCTCCGAAATACCCGTTAATGGCCATACCGTTTCTTCCATTTTACGGCAATTGACACATCCATAACCTGTGAAATCGACAAAAAGTGGCTTGTTTTCCTTTTTTGCTATGGCTAATGCCTCGTCAAAATCATGGTAGCAATCAATACCATTTGGACAATCCGATGGACGACTCCAACTGTAGCCAACTGGCGGCGCCAAACCGCTCAATAGCGATAAAGATTTAAAATTGAATAAGCCATAAGCCAAATAAGCTGCAAATACAGCAGATAAAGTACCCATCGCTAAACGACCAAAACCAGGGCGGCCTTTAGCACCTTTCCAACCCAAAATACCAAATTGGTACAAAGCCAACAAACCCGCGCACAACAACCAAATACCCATAAATAACTCAAATTTGAGCATGCCCCAGTGGGATACTAAATCGGCTGTACTCAAAAATTTAAAGGCCAAGGCGAGTTCCACAAAACCCAGCGTCATTTTCACGTTGTCCATCCAACCACCAGATTTGGGTAAACTTTTGAGCCAACCTGGAAACATAGCGAATAACGCAAACGGTAAGGCAAGTGCCAAGCCAAAACCCGATAAACCCGCGAATGGGCGAGCGGGCAAAAAGCCCAGTAGTTCCTGCCCGTTATTGGATCGAGCGGTTTCTACCAACAACGATCCTACCAATGGCCCTGTACAGGAAAAAGACACCAACGCCAGCGTAAAAGCCATAAAAAAGATACCTAAAATACCGCCTTTGCCGGCCATTTGGTCGCTTTTATTGACCCATGATGCGGGTAAAGAAATTTCAAAAAAACCAAAAAAGGAAATTGCAAAAGCAATAAACACTAGGAAAAACAAGAGATTGAACCATAAATTGGTACTCATCTCATTCAATGCCGTAGGCCCCAATGCTTTGGTAATACCCACCCCCAAGGCTACATAGATCAAATAAATGCTCAAACCATAAATAAAAGCATTGCGCAGCCCTGTGGCGCGGTCTTTAGAACGTTTTACAAAAAAACCAACCGTGACAGGTATCATAGGGAAAATACAAGGCGTAAGTACAGCACCCAACCCAAAGATAAATCCCCAAAACAAGGTAAGCCAAAAAGAGCCGTCCGCTTCATTTACATCGGAGGAGCAAGTACCTACAAATTTAGTGGGATCAATAGCGCGTTTACTGGAAAAAGTACCTTTTTGATCGCTATCTCCTGTTGCTGCTGTTGTTGTTGCTACATTTGGATCGGCTACTACGGCAGTGGTACCCGCGCCTTCAATGGGGGTTTGGGGGACTTGTCCAAGCCCGCCGCCGGGTTTAGTTTCCGTAGATGGGGTTGTTTCTGCAGGTGTTGCTCCCGGTTTGGGTGTTGCAGCCGTAGGCGTAACGGTTATCCTAAAATCCACATCTTTAGGAGGGAGACACATTTCCTCATTACAAGTCATATAGGTGATATACCCTGTAATGGGCTGTGAATAATCGCTTATTTTTACGTGTTGGGTAAAAATGGCGGAATGTTTAAATTTGGTAAGATTCATATCGAACACCTTATCAAATTTAGTAAAACGATCGCCACTTTCTTTGGCTTCGCCCACTATTTTGTAGTGTGCGCCATCTTTAAAGGTAAAAGAGGTCGGGATTGGCCCCATATCGCTTTCCAGTTTTTGGGAATAAGTGTACCAACCATCATCAATGGTTCCAGTAAAGATCAAATCCGCTTCGCCATTGCCAGCGTCTTTACTGGTAAATGACCATTTAATAGGGTTTTGGGCAAATGACAAACTTGCTGCCTGTGTCAGACTAAAAAGCAGCATAAATAAGCGCAGACAAAATTTCATATTGACTATAATTTTTAAAACTGGGTACAAAGAAACATCGTTTTCTGTTTACGTTGCATTAACAAGACAGATTTATGTTATTTTTAACCAATAAACAAGGTTTTGTTAAGACAATATTCATGTTGTTTTTATGCTACAAATTGAGTTTAATATTTTGGTAATGAGACTTTTATGATTTATTAAATATTTTTGTGTGATTAGGGTAAAGACCCAAGGCGCAGGAGAATCGCGGCACTAAAATAAAAACAACTGATGTTATGTTATACAAATAAGAGCAACTAAAGCAGATATAAAAGAATAACTAGTCATGAGAAGAATGATATTTTTAATTTCCTTTTCTTGGTTTTCGTTTTGCCTTAATGCTCAAGAAAGTGTAATAAAACGTTTTACCATAGCAAAGCATAGGGTTAACATTACCTATTTCGAGTCATCAGATAAAAAGAAATTTAAATTGCATAGCAGTAAGAACACTGGTAAGCATTTTTTCGAAGATTCATCAACCAGGTTTTTTATTGATCCGTTTTCTAACACGCGAGCCGACACTTTAATCAGGACCGAAATCATCAAAAAGGTTAAACAATACTATAATTTGGAGAAGTCCTACGACCGGCAGACTTACGGAGAGCCGATTGAAGTCGTTGGTGTTCTCGTTATTGTGAATACCTTAGGCGATATAAGCAATTTCGGCTTCACATGTGGCGCTAATGTAGAAGGATTTGAAGATGAGACATTAGAGGTTATGCCCAAGGTGAAGAATCAAGTTAAATTGCCTGTTTATAAAGAAAATGGTATTCCATTTTGTTATGTTTATACTTTTTTTATTTGCAGTACAGACATGGGTCACAAATAAAAAAAGTATCTATAAACAAGTCAGAACTGGTACCTTAAAGCAATAATATGTGTATCTTTACGGCCTCACACGCGTGGGTGAGTATCTGCTCAACCTCGACAGTACTATCGCTTGTACACGCCACTATTACCGCATAACAGATTGAAAAATGGCCAATACGCCACCATTGACGCGACTTACACCACAATTCTTTATGCCGAATGTATATTTCGATTCAGAACTACTACACTTTCGGCAGCGTATGCCCAACAGGAGCAGCACGGAAAAACTTAAAATAAAAAAGTAAATAATTTAATTATGAAAATTTGTAATATTTTTGTCTTTGTACTTATTTCAAAATTTGTTTTAGGACAAAATATACCAATCGAATGTAAGGTTTTTGAATCTGCGATTAGCCATAAGATGTTTAACAAAACATTTTTTAACAACATAAACAAGCAAACTATCATTACAATTGTAGATACAACGACTATGGCGGCCACTTGCGGCAACAAACTGAGTAAAAAGGTAAAAATAGTTACGGATATCGAATCTTTTAATGAAAAGAACAAATATTCTGTTGATTTACTTTTTGTAAAACAAGTGCAGGGAGGCTATCGGTTATATTTCTTTAAACCCTTAACTGGTGCTTTTCTTGAATTGTTTGTATCTAAGAGGCGCATATTTAAAAAGAAATATATTGCTAGTGTCATTGGTTATGGGGCAATGTAGAATGTTGTCTAACGGTACCCAAAACCTCACTTTCGGTTACGATGCAGCCGACAACCACATACGCAAGGAATCCACTGCCAGTAGATGGTATCTACAAGATGTGCAAAACAATAGTAGGTGAATAAAAAAGTATTCAATACTCTAAACATCCCTCAATGATCTGTATCTTTGCCTTATCTTTGCCTGCGTTATAAAAAGTACTATGGCAAAAAAAGATCTTTTCCATTTTGAATTTAAGGAAGCACTTGAAAGTGAAGGTTGGGTTATCACAGATGATCCATTAGATTTGAGCGTTGGAGAGGTCGAGTTACTGGCCGACTTGGGCGCAGAACGCGTCATTGGTGCTGAACGCGGTAATGAGAAAATTGCTGTTGAGATCAAGTGTTTTGTTGGTCAATCCCCTGTATCTGAGTTTCATAAAGCTTTGGGGCAATATGATAATTATCGCTTATCCTTAGAAGAGTTAGATCCTTTGCGTTCAGTTTGGTTGGCAATTCCGGAAGGTGCTTGGAGTGATTTTTTCCAGCGGCCATTCATTCAAAAATCTATTAATCGCCATAAAATAGATATTATAACTTTTGATCCTTATACTAAAAAAGTAATAAAATGGATAAAACAACAAAATATCAACAAATAATCTGTGATATTCTCCAAGAATACGCTTCTATAAGAAAGTCGCTCACACCCGATGTCCATTCACAAATGTTGATTGATACTGTACGCAATCATTATCAGTTACTATCTATTGGTTGGCACAACAACCGATATGTTTATACCGTAGCCTTCCATTTTGATATTATTAATGATAAGATCTGGATACAACAAAACAATACAGATGTTTTGATTGCTGATGAATTGATTGATAAAGGCGTATCACGGAGCGATATTGTACTTGGGTTTGTACCTGAAAAAGCGAGAAGCCTAGAAGGATTTGCTATCGCATCTTGAGTAAAATATGCTCTTTCTTCCTTATCCCTTACATGCGAACGCATCATCAACCGCGCCACGTGCTGACAGTAGCGTCAGTAACACTGCCACCGCTTGTATCCGCAACTATTACTACTACCGCATAAAAGGCAACCGATACTACAAACTCATCTCTCGTTTTGGTTTGGGTTTGATTGATTTCTACAGCGGAAAACAAAGGAAAACAAAATGAAAAACCTATCCGCCCACAGAATAACGATTACAATGACCAATAAGATGATGCCTTTTAAGAAATTGAAGTTTTTAACCACAAAAAAAATGATATGACTAATATATTATCCAACCATCTAACACTTTTTTGTTTTTTTGTTTTTTTTAGATTAAACGCCTTTTCTCAGGGTAGCGTTAATATAGAATACGTTGCCATTGATTCGGTAAACCAATCGTTTATTGGAAAGGAAATCAGAATTGATTTCAAATCCACGAATAATGTGGATGTTCCAACAAGTTTACTCACTGGAGATACTTTTACATTAAAAATAAAAAACGAGTCAATAAAATTTATTGAAACATGGATAATGTATATAGATGAGAAGTTATTGAGTGCTCAAAGTTTCAGAAGCAGGGATTTGAACAATGACATCCAAATACATGAAATGATATTGGAACATATTGATACTAACTCAATATATGTACGTGCTACCATTTATGATTTAGACAACAGTTATAGTGAACTCGATAAAAAAAAGTTAGAATTAGAACATCAAATAAGTAAAATAAATAACGAAATCATAAATTTAGATAAGCAGACAATCGACATTGACGCTAGAAGAACAGCGTTGATGGATAAAAAAAGGAGTTTAGAAAGAGAAATAAGAAAACTGATTAGGGAAGAACGAAACCTAGATAGAGATTGGAACGATAAAGATAAAAAAAAGCATAGAATAGAGCGGATTGTTATTGATAAATCGCTCATAGATGGAATTTTGATAAAGATAAATTAATGAAAATATTTCACCACGAAATATCCAAGAACAGAGTAGAATTTTTACGCCGCCACAAAAAATATCAAACTTTTTAAAACCTTTTTTACAATTTAAGTGTTTCAACACTTAATACTATAACACTTAAATTTTCAGAACACATGTCAACTAACAAATGGGTACTTGACCCTTCGCACAGCGAGGTACAATTCAAAGTAAAACACCTAATGATCACCAATGTAACGGGCCAGTTTAACGTCATTTCCGCTGATATCGAAACAGAAGGCGATGATTTTAGCAATGCGCACATCAACTTTACGGCTGATGCAGGATCAGTAAACACGGGCAGCGAACAACGCGATGGCCACTTGAAAAGCCCCGAGTTTTTCGATGTGGAAAATTACCCAAATATTTCTTTTGAATCTACTGGTTACAACTCAACAGACGGAAAAGTTACAGGTAACCTTACCATCAGAAATGTCACTAAGCCTGTAAGTTTGGATGTAGAGTTTTCTGGTACCAACAAAGATCCATGGGGTAACGAAAAAGCAGGTTTCTCCCTATCCGGAAAAATTAACCGTACCGATTTTGAACTCAACTGGAATGCAGCCCTGGAAGCAGGTGGTGTACTCGTGAGCGAAGATGTAAAAATTGCAGCAGAAGTGCAATTCGTAAAACAAGCGTAACCGACAAATGTCTAATAACTTTGTTTTTGTAGCATAAATGGACATAAAATGTCAGTTTTTACTACAAAAACAAAGTTACTTATTACTCCCTAATGCTGAATAATCAAACCTAAAGTTCCAACGCCCCACCCTACTTTCAGGCGCAGCAAATAATGCCCACTCGGAAAATCACCTACAAAAACCGAGATTTGTTGCCCTCCCGCAGCCATTTCTGATAAATAATCGGTGCGCATGAGTTGCCCTTGCATATTCCAAATTTCCAATTGCCCTTCCTCTACTCGCTTGGGAAAAAAGACAGACATTGTCGCATTGTTTTGGGCAGGATTTGGCGCTAATTTAAGCGGAATACTCGATAATACCAACTCATTATTGCCGCTCACCACCTTAATATCATATACAACTGTACTATCACAGCCATTTATGGCGGTATAGGTCTCTTTTATAGTTGTATCCTGCTGAATCACTACCCCAGAACCCGGCAATACCGTGCCAAAAGGCACCGAAAGCGAAAAACTAGTCGTAATCGGAGGTATTGCTTGCACTACAATTGGATTGGAAACAGCCGAACAAGCACTCCCCGGCACACGAACCAACACTTGATATTGCCCAGGTTCACTTGGCAAAAAAGTACCCAGTTGTGCATCCGCTATTTCAATACCGTTCTTCATCCATTGGAATATCATTCCTGAACTGGCATAACCATAAGCCTCCAAAGACTGCCCAATTGGTACACCTGAACAGGTGAAAATAGTATCAGGAGCAATAATTTGGGCAACTGGCGAGCAATCCGTATTTGTTATGCTGTATAATTTGTTAGAAAAATAGCCTGCAAGATATAACTCTCCTGCTTGGTCTTCGCCAAAAGAGACATAATCAAAAGGCGTAAAATTGCCCAATAAAACCATTGAAACGCTATTATTTACCTTGGTTAACGCACGTATTTCGCCTGTACAAAAATCGGTAAAAAGGTATTTGCCCCAAAGAGCGCCCCATTTTGTACCGCGATATACATACCCACCGGTAATGGAGCCACTACAATTAGATCCAGGAATATGATCGTATTCAAAAAGAGGATCAGTAAAAATAGGTGTGTTTGTACACGGCCGGAAAGGCAAAGTCCCCTCTCCGCACGACCAACCAAAATTAAGACCACCGCCACCAGCAGGGACAAAATTAACTTCCTCGCGTGCTTTTTGCCCAACATCGCCAATCCATGTATCACCAAGTAGCCGATCAAAGGTCATTCGCCACGGATTACGCAATCCCGTACACCATATTTCTGGCAAAACACTAGAAAGGCTAATAAATGGATTATCAGGTGGAATTGAATATGGATTGCCTTGATCGACATCAATCCTAAGTATTTTACCCAGCCATTGCGTCGTATTTTGTCCATTGTTATTCGGATCTTCAAATGCTCCACCGTCACCAATACTGATATAAAGATACCCATCTGGCCCAAATTCCAAACTACCGCCCACATGATTGAGCAAAGGATGTGGAAAACTGAATAATTCCTGCTCAGTGCTTGGGTCAGCAGTATTGGGATCATTCGCAGCAGTAGTCATCCTACTTACTACGGTCTCGCCTGTACCTACACGCGAATAAAAAATAAAAAATTGTTTATTTACCGCATAATTGGGATGAAAAGCAAGCCCAAGCAGCCCCTGTTCACCGTCGAGTTTGATTTGGGTACTCCAATCTAAAAATGGAGTGGGTAAAATTTGACCAGCAGCATTCAAAATTTGGATATAACCATTTTGGCCAATCAGAAACATTCGATCGTCGCCCGCCTGTTTAGCACCCACCAGCCAAGGCATAGCGGGAGAAACAGGCGTAAGTTGTATGGTTTGCGCAGGTAAATAAGAGGCAAATAGTAGCCATAAAAGTGTAAATCGGTTCAACATAAGAATATAATATTAAGGTGTATCGGTTTGCAAAGATAAGATAATTGAGTTTTTAAAAAATTATTTCTTCTCAATAGACATTATTGTGCGGAAAACACGTTAAACATTCAAGAAAAATCACCCTTTGTATTCACAGTTTTGAAAAATACACCATTATTTATCAACCATCTTTTTGAACAGATAAAAAGCATTTTCACCCATGAAAAAATTCCCCATTATTATCTTGTTTTCTTGCTTTGTATGCGCAATGCATGCGCAATGGCAAAAAATAGACCTCTCTTTCGAGCCTAGATCATTATCTGTTGTGGACTCTAATATATTTTGGACTTTTAACAATCCGTCATCAGGCGGAACATTTAATGTTGCTCGCAGCGTAAATGGAGGTACTACTTGGACGACCCTCCCAATTCCAACGATACAAGGTACTTTATTATCGGGCAGTGTGCTTGGCATAGATGCTAATACAGCTTGGATAATTTACACAGAGCATCCATCCTACAATAAAAGTATTTACAAAACGATTGATGGTGGCGAAACATGGGTTAACCAAGTGTTTTTTCCACAAATAGAAAGCATCATTTATTTTAAATTTCATAATGCCAACAACGGCATAATGGTTACTCGGGATTTCAGCAACCATGTTTTCATATACACCACTACAAACGCTGGGCAAAATTGGGCAAAAAAGACACTTAATTTTGCAGGATCACCATTAGGGGTTACTACTTTTGGCCAAGATCATATCTGGATTTTTTCAAGCAATGGAACGCTTTGGCGTAGTACTGACAATGGACAAAATTGGAATCAATTCCTTACAGGTTTTGATGCAGACAATTATGGACTAGCCATGTCCTTTGCCGATAACCTCAATGGTATGGCAAGTGTGGATTTAAAATCGAATCAAATGGTGCGTACCTCCGATGGAGGACAAACGTGGATACCGGTATCGAATGCCCCTCACTCACCACCCTCCACCGAAACTTTTATATGGGGTATTTCCACTGTTCCCAATCTGCCAGGTGCTTGGGTAATCGGTAGTAACTCGGGTACTGCCTTTACTTTAGATAGCGGTGCATCTTGGACACAGGAACAAAATTTCCCAGATTTTGCCTTTGGCGCACCAATATTCCTAAATGACCACCAAGGATGGGCATTAGGCGGGAATCAGAAGGCGTTTTTCCGTTGGAAAAAACCCTTAAATACCGCATTAGGATGTGTCCAACTCCTTTCTCCGCTGACAGGAGTAGTAAAAAGAACAGATTGTAATAGACTGTGGTTTGAAGGCAGCATACGCGCTGATATTTCAAATGATACAGGTTTACATGTGCGTGCAGTACTGCGTTATCCCGATAATACGAATTGGTTCAATAAACAGCAAGTTTATAACAATATTAGAACAGGTGCACAGGATGGTTCTGTTGTTTTTACACCCGATTTAGGACAAACCACTATTGGCGAAATAAAATTCAAAATACCTATTTTAAACGCGTTTGACACGGCACAAACTATTCTATGCACCGTATCCCCTACTTCGTGCCTAGCAGATTCGTCCAATGTTTTCGATTTCCATACAGGTTATTTTGCGTACTGGTTTCATCCTGAGTGCTTCCAAATAGATACCTCCAATTGCGCTATTGAATTAAAAACAAACGTCTGCGGTAATGATACCAATCAATACCTGATCTATTACAGGGTTCAAAATGGGCCGGGTATTCTGGGTAATCGTTATGAAAGGAATCCTTCTTATCACGAATTGGTTACTTTCTATATTTTTGCCGAGGGCGATTATACCAATAGTACATGTTATGAATCTATCTCAGCACTATACACTTGTGGCACATCAAATGTATCAAATCCTGATGACCAAGCACCAATATCGATTCAAATTAGCCCTAACCCCGCTAGTGAATCCGTAATGATTACGACCGATATGCCAACGACCGATCAAATCCAATGGAGCATTAAAAATATTTCGGGGCAAACGATCTATCAAAACACCCAAGAGCCAGTAAATCCTTCCACACAAGTCAATACCAGTAACTGGCCAGCAGGCTTTTATTTAGTAGAGTTTTGGGACAAAGGTCTTCCAATTGCTACAAAAAAATTGATTATTGCAAGGGATTAATGCCTTTGAATTATATGCGTTCAATAGGAATGATTCGTATCCCCGTTGCATTTTGCTCAAACCACTGGATTGGGGCAAGCGTTTTATCACCTGTTAGGGTATCGCATTTGAAGAACATATAGTACAACTGGATACAGTAGTCCACGCGCAAGAGCAAGGAAGGTAGTGTTTTATGTTTAAGATTTTCTACGCTCTTGCGCTCATAAAGCCAAGCGTAATAGGCATCATCGTGGGTAGCAATAATATCGAGTACGACCTGATCTGAAGTAAAATCCTGCATAAAATTGCGGGCAATAGCACCGTGGTGCCTCGACCAATCTCGGGGGCTGCTGCGGTCTTCCATATATTTGAAAGTATCGTGGGCAAAAGTGATAAGACGTAAACGGCGGCGTTCATTCGGAGTTAAATTTTTTATTTGATCCACATTATCCAATACCTCCCGAATATGATAAGCCACTTTGCCTTCTGGGTGACCAAATCGGGGTTCGCCCCAGTCCAAGCCAATTTGAAATTCAGGTACAGCAAGTAGCGCTCGTTCCAGATCGTTTTCTGGACGCAGTAAATTTACTAGCGACTTAATATTGATCGAGCGGCCTTTCATTTTACCTGTTAGTCGTAATTATTATGGTGTTTGTCGTTCAATATAAGTAATGAGCCAACATTTTAGCCTAAAAATACGTTATTAATTTGTATTTTTGAAAAATGAAGAAAAAAAATATTGGTTAACAAACCGTTAATTAACATCTTTTACTCATCCTTTTTTCACTGAACAACGTTCTTATAATTAGAAAATCAAACGCAAAAGTAAAAAACGAATTCTAAAAGTATCATGAATAAGTTTATCCCAATGATTTTTGCCGGGGCTATTGGTGGCCTCACAGTATTCGGAGCCTTAAAACTTACCGAAAAAACACCAACAGATCAATTCAATGCTACTGCTCCTGCTAAACAAGTAAACACAGTAGATTACGGAGGAGGGCCAGCACCATTTGATTTTACAAAAGCCGCAGAACGTTCTATGAATTCTGTGGTGCACATTAAAGCCAGCGAAAGCAAACAATCCGCCATTAATCGGCAACGCCAAAATCCTTTTTTACAGTTCTTTGGCGGCACTGATTTTGGTCAACGTTCAGGAACTGGTTCAGGTGTCGTTTATACCGCAGATGGTTATATTTTGACAAATAACCACGTAGTAGATTTCGCCGATGAATTTGAAGTGACCATGCACGACAACCGCGAGTACAAAGCGCGCTTGGTCGCTAAAGACGAGAACACAGATATGGCTGTGATTAAAATTGACGCAACCGACCTTCAACCCATTGAAATCGGTAACTCTGATGATGTAAAAGTAGGTGAATGGGCTTGTGCAGTAGGCAATCCATTTGATTTAACCTCAACTGTTACTGCTGGTATTATTAGCGCTAAAGGGCGCGATATTAATATCATAAAAGGATATTCACCGATCGAATCATTTATCCAGACAGATGCAGCGGTTAATCCGGGTAACTCTGGTGGTGCTTTGGTCGATTTACAGGGTAGGTTGATAGGAATCAATTCCGCTATTGCAACGCCAACCGGTACTTTTGCGGGGTATTCATTTGCAATACCTGTTAATTTGGTAAAGCGTATTGCTGATGATTTGATAAAATATGGTGAATACCGCCGCGCTTATTTAGGTGTCGATATTGCAACAATGGATGGAGGATTAGCACAACGTTTGAACATTAACTTCATTCAAGGTGTTTATATAGCAGAAGTGTTGGAAGGAGGTTCAGCTCAAGCCGCTGGTTTGCAGAATGAGGACATCATTCTCAAAATAAATGGCAAGAATGTGACAAGCGTGCCTGAACTAAGAGAGACAATTGGACGTTCTAAAGCAGGAGAGACATTAAACGTGCTGATTAACCGGAAAAGCAAAGAATTGGAGATTCCGGTCAAACTCCGCGTCAAGGATAACAAATATTAAATAGGGATTAAAACCTGTTTAAATTAAAAATAAAGTTGGTTTTTCGTTTTGTTTTGATGTGTCTGCCCGGCGAAATGCCGGGCAGACTTTTTTTTTAGCATTTCTTATCGTTCCTTTGTAGCTGGAAACAAAAACAATTCCTTATTTTATGAAACGTAGTACAATAATTCTATTTTTGCTCTTCGCAGCACTCGGCGCGGGTACCTGGTTTGCCATGCGCTACAACCAAAAAGCCAAACAAGGCTCTCATATCAATCCAGATATGGACTTTGGTATCGAAAACACCGATGAGATTTATAAGATCTTTATCGCCGACCGAACGGGACGTACTGCTACCCTTGAACGGAATGGTAGCAAATGGTTGTACAATAAGGCGTATGTTGCACGGCAAACTGCCATAGACCAATTGCTGGAAACTATGAAAAAAATGAGGGTCAATTATATCCCTTCAGCCGCCAGCGAACCGGGTATGATCAAAAGTATAGCCGCAGAGGGGATCAAAGTGGAAGCATACGACAAAGAGGGCAAAATCATCAAGGTCTATTATGTGGGCGGTGTTACCAATGACGAAACAGGGACTTATGTGATGATGGAAGGAGCAGAACATCCTTATGTGGCGCATATTCCTATTATGGTGGGCAGTTTTCGTATCCATTTCCGCCTCGAACCCGACGAATGGTATGATCGAACTATTTTTGAAGAAAAACCCGAAGATATCCAGTTTGTAAGCGTTGAATACCCGCAACGGAAATCGGAGTCTTTTAAATTAGAGAAAAAAGCAGCCTTAGAATACGTTATTACGCCATTTTTTAGCACAACCCCCGTTAGCCACCAGCAGCAAAAGAAAGGCTCCGCAGAAGCCTATTTGGTGGGTTTTGAAAAACTAGGTTGCGAGGCCCACGAAACGCATTCACCAGAACGCGATTCTATTATTAGCTTAGTGCCTTTTGCTATTGTAACGTTGAAAAATAAAAACGGGACTGAAAAAGTGGTGAAATTTTGGCCAGTAGAACAAATTGACGACCCTAATACCAAAAAAACCTTGACCATCCGTTATTTAACAGAATGCAGCTGGGGGCCTTTTGTACTTACCCAGCACAAGGTTTTTGGGCCAATATTTAGAGGATATTCCCATTTCTTTGGGAGCAAAAATTAAATATGCAAACAAGCAATACCGGTCAGCAACTGGCCCTTCAATTAGGCGATAATTGTCTTATCCTCGCCCAACGTATTTCGGAATGGTGTGGTCATGGCCCCATTTTGGAACAAGATATTGCATTAACCAATATTGCATTGGATCTTTTGGGTCAAACGCGTATGTATTATGCGTATCATTTAAAAGATGATCCTGCTGGTCGGTCGGAAGATAATATCGCTTATTTCAGGGATGTACACCAGTTCAAAAATGTACAAATCGTGGAATACCCTAATAAAGACTGGGCTTATACCATTGCTAGGCAGTTCTTTTTTGATACTTGGCATTATTTGTACTGCGGCGAATTAAAAAAAAGTAGCGATCCACAAATTGTAGCCATTGCAGAAAAAGCCTTTAAGGAAATTACTTATCACCAACGGTTTTCGAGCGAATGGATGCTCCGATTGGGCGATGGTACTGCCATTAGTCATCAGAAGATTCAGGAAGCAGTAGAGGATTTATGGACATTCACAGGTGAATTAGTTACACCCAATGCTGTGGATTTGGCTGCAGCACAAGAAGGTATCGCTCCTGACTTTGAGCAATTACGCCCACGATTTGAACAAAAAATAAAAGAGGTGCTGACGACTGCTACATTGAGCATCCCTACTAATACATGGATGCAAAAAGGAGGGAAAGACGGTCGGCACACCGAACACCTTGGATTTATTTTAGCGGAAATGCAGCATATACAGCGGGCTTATCCGGGTAATATTTGGTAATTTCAGGTCTGTATCGTTAGCACTTTAATATTAAACATTAAATATTAAAGTGCTAACGATACACTACTAAAATTTCCTAACCATATCCTCAAAGACAAACTTCACATATTCGCCATTTACAGGCACTTCTACAAAGATCTTCTCATTATAATCAAGGTTTTTCTTGATTTTCACAACGCCTTGTAGTGCCTCATCCTCGTATAAAGTATGCGAACGCAATAACCCGTCTCTTGGGGTATATGGTGCGGAATTAAATGGAGTATTGATAATAAACCAAGGTTGAAAAAAGAAATCGTCGAAATCATTGTCCCTTTCTGAATGCTTACTGGAAGAACTGCCCGCAACAGCAGCGGTGATTGCAACAGCAGCAACAGCACCAATAATGATGGCGTTTTTGGTATTGCGTCGTTTGATAAATTCGCGCGCAGAAAACACACGTAATTCTTTTCTTTGCCCACTTTTATTGTAACCATACGCTTTTACCATTTCAGGCTCAAAAGTAAAAGAGGTATCACCAAGGTTAAAAACAGCCAAATTAAGGTTCAGAAAACCACTTCCGCCGTTGGTGGTCAGCGTAGCAGCTACGTCTCCGTCTGTGGCCTTTGCCCGCAAATCTGGTACACCATTTATATAATCAATCGTTGTCCTTTCCGGTTGCTGATCGGCAGGTTGATAGAAAAAAGTGCGTGAACACGAACTGAATAAAGCCATTGTGGCGAATAATAATAGGATAGGGTATTTCATAATATTTTAAAAATTTAGTGTATTTTAATTCTTGTACAAATATAAGTACAGAACAATAAAATTGGCGTCATTGTTAACGAATATTAAATTGAATTTAACACATTTTTCCCATTGTCCCCGTAGAGACGTTGCACTGCAACGTCTAACACCCAAACGTCCAAATAATTCTATCAAAAATCGTTCAATATTCCACCCAAAAACGTCCAATATTCCACCCAAACCATCAACCATTTATCCAGGATCCTAGACGTTGCAGTGCAACGTCTAACACCCAAACGTCCAAATAATTCTATCAAAAATCGTTCAATATTCCACCCAAAAACGTTCAATATTCCACCCAAACCATCAACCATTTATCCAAGATCCTAGACGTTGCAGTGCAACGTCTGACACCCAAACGTCCAAATAATTCTATCAAAAATCGGTCAATATTCCACCCAAAAACGTCCAATATTCCACCCAAACCATCAACCATTTATCCAAGATCCTAGACGTTGCAGTGCACCCCCTGACACCCAAACGTCCAAATAATTCCACCCAAAAACGTCCAATATTCCACCCAAACCATCAACCATTTATCCAAGATCCTAGACGTTGCAGTGCAACGTCTCTACGGGTATTATTAATTACAAATGAACACAATACATTAGGAATGAACAACCCATAATTTACCACCATTTTTTAAAAACCCAAACGCTACTAAGGTCAATCCATTGCCACTGTTTTCGTTCAAATCGCACCTCTGGTGGTGGCCAAATATCCGTTGGAGCAGGATGCCCAAACACCGTATGATAGGTTTGTAGGGTTTTATTATACCAATCTGTAAATTTTGTATTTTCGTCATCTCCGCCTTCTGTAGGATGATGATGGAATGGTTGTTGGAGTACCTGACCACAAAAATCGTCCCAATAAGAACGGGTATAAATCAGGTGTAAATGCCAAACCGCATCTACTTGCTCGGAAGGTGTAACAGGATGCCCAGCAGTACAAGCCAAGTAAGCAAAACGTCGGTATTCCTCTATGGCTCTTATCGTAAAACGCCTATTCCATCCCATTTCCCGCGCAAGTCGCCTTGAAAAAGGGAAAGAAACACCCAATTTATCGGGGTCAAATTGATGGATACGTTGCCAAAGTGGCGTATTGGTCATATTTTAAAAATATAAATAACTAAGATATTAATCGCCGCCACAACCACTGCCACAACCATCACCGCCGCCGCCATCGCTACTGCATCCGCCATCGCTTCCATCACCAGTAGCACTGTCCGAAAAACCACTATCTAGACTATCCAAACTACCATCGAGGAAATCGGAACTACTATCTTTGGTATCGTTCCAAAAGTCATTATTATCATGCTCCTTTGCATCGTTATCATCATCCCCAAAAGAGGAACTACCGCCATCAAAACTGAATGAACTATCTGGTTCGTGCCGCCGCATTTCATCCATATCCATTACAAAATGGTCTTGATTGAGCAATTGCATTACTTCCCCGAAATGCCCCTGAACATCTGGAATGAGCAGCACCAATCCACCTAATGCAAGGGCTAATGCTGCTGCTTCGGCGGGATTGCTGCGCAAGAGTTTGGGTAAAGTACGTGCTGTATGGAGTTGTTGGCGCAATTGTTCCAGATACTGTTCGCCTAGTTTAGTATAATTATAGTAATGTCTGGGTTGACTATATAATAATTTACGTTCGTCTTTTGCCTGATCGGAAGAGCGTCCGCTCAGTTTTTTAACTTTATCTTCAAATACCTCGGGTGGATTGGTCTTTACGCTCAATAATTCCTTTTCTACTAAGCCTTTCAAGATCACTTGATCGAGGAATTCACCACCTGAAGGTGTTGATTTTTTGATTGTTTTTAATAATTCATCAAAAGAACAATCGTTATATTTGGCTAATTGCAATCGGATCGTAGTTGAAATATCGGTTACTATTTGTTTAAAAATAGGTTTTTCGCCCGTCAACATCAGATTATCGCCTTTAGGTGTTATTTGCATACAAAGTACATCTTTTGAAGGAACTTTAGGTAAAACAAGGGCTACCAATACCGAAAGTACAAATCCAAAAATAAAGGCTAAAATGAAGGCTAAAATGATACTTTTGCTAGAGGCTAAAAGTAACGCACCAACAAATGCAAGCGCATAACCTATTATTCTAGCAGTAAACGTATCGTTCATCATTCGAGTGCCTCGATAACACTTGATATAGCCATCTAATGTGGCTTCTTTTAAAAGCAAACGCAGTGCCTCTCGGCTATTGTCGCCATTGGGATTGAGCAAAACATGGGCTTCTGCTGCGGAGAGTTGGTAAGGATTATGTTGGGTGAACTTCATTTTTTTCGCTTTTATATTAGTACGTTACAAATTTGAAGGACCGCATTTGAACAAAGGATATTAGTGGACTAATGATTCGTTTTTTTCGATAAAAGTACGCTAATCCTTGTATCTAATTTAATCAAAAACGACCACTTCAATACCCGAATTAGAAGGTATTTTTCGCATATTGAGTGTCCTTCCATTCAATTGAAAACTTACGGGTCCAGCGGTTGAAGGGTTATAAAAAACATCAATTCCACTCAAAAAAGTAAAACCACCAAAAAGCCCAACTGGTGTAAAATCGGATATAGTATTACTGTTTCCATCGTATAAAAAGAACGAAATAGCAGTTTTGGATGGCGCAGCAAAAGCACTTGTACTCAGTATATCGCTACCCGACTTGAGGGAATCGCGGCCATTGATAACGGCCTGTGATGCCGAGAAACAATTCACCACTGATTGACTGGCGGAATTAGGCAAACCCGCCAATAATAAACCCGCAGGGCTAGTTGGGCCAGGTAAAGTCCGTAAATAAACAAAATTATTCGTTCGTATAAATTTTTCGCGGAAATAATGGATTGTACGGCCAGTAGTTGGTTTTACTACAATTTCCATGGGTCGGTTACCCTCCAAGTTTTGTACCGCCCACCGACCTTGTGCATCTGCATTAAGTGTCGTGATGGCGTTACCTACCCGTTCGCCCGTAACTGGATTGGAGTAATAGAGTTCGATGGTGGCATTGGCAGCAGGTGCATTTTCGCCAAAAGTAACCGCACGACCACCGATACAAACCGTAGATTCCGGTGCAATTTCGGTAGTTGGCGGTGGTACGTTATTAAAAAACTGGAATACTTGGTAAAAAGACATTGCGCTGGTAGCCACTTGATAGTGATCAAGACCTGGCAGCATTATATTGGTTGCACCATTGATATCGCCGCCCATAGCGATCAAGTCGTCCATTGACCAAAGATTCAGTGTTGGTATGGTGCCTCCTGGGCCTGCAGCACCACTTTGGGTACCACTGGCAACATGGACATAATGCGCTACTTTGGCTGCATTGTTGAGGTTATTCAAATAGGTATAACAAGTGCCTCCACCTGCGGAGTGACCAATCAAATCGACTTGTGCGCTACCCGTACGTGCGCGAACGGTATCAATAAAAGCATTGAGCAACGTGGACGTATTACCACCGGCTGCTCCAAGACTATTCCAATCAAAGGCATACATTTGTCGGTTACAGTAGCCATTGGAGGTAAAATATTGGGCAAATTTGGCCCAAGTGTCGCCCGAAGCCAAAAAACCATGCACCATCACCACTGGCCTATACACATCGCAGCCCAGTGCATTGGGGTTGCCAACCCATTTCTGTACTTCCGAACGAGCAGTTAAGTCATTGGTATTGTTGGTGTTATCTTGTTGGTACTGGTTATTTTTGGTACATGCAAAACAAAGCAAGACAAGTATAAGTAAAGCAGTTAAGTAGTTGACGCGCATATTAATATGGTGTTAAATAGGCAATATGCCTATCATTTTATACCGCAAATATAGTCATTTCTACTTGCTGATAGCGTTTGCACCTAAATATAATACTTTTGGTGCAATTATTTGTTCACATTTCAAATAATTCGTTCATAAATATTAAAATATGAACACTAAATATACCGAATTTGTAGGTAAATACGTTCAATGTATTTATTTTATATTATGTAACTTTATTCACATATAAACCATCGTACCATGAAAGAAATCATTTTTATTGCCTTTTTGGCGCTATTACTCGCCAATTGTTCTTTTGCACAAAATAATGTAAAGCCCGTACATAGTACTCATTTTAAGGTTTGCGATTTAAATACAGCAACGGAGCCTTTGGAAACCGTACCTTATAGTAGTATTGCACTAGATTCGGTAAGTATTGTTCGCATTAACCAAAATGCTTTCCAAGCATATATACAGGGAATTAGCGGATTGAAAGAACTCCAAAAATATGGGTTATATGAATTGGGCTATCAAAAAGATTTACCACAGACGATCAAAATAGATGCAGCATCTCAAGGAACAGGTATGCTCGTTAAATCATTTCAAGCAAATGCCATTGCAGAAGCAATGGTGCGAGCATACGCCGATCATAGACCTTTAGTGCTGTCGCCAGATATGATTTGGTTGCTGATTATGCAGGGTTTTAGTGCACATATTGACACCAATTCGGAGCGTATGCGGCCTTATTTTGTGGATTTTAAAGGAAAGCAATTGATCGAAATTAAACGCGGCGCAGACTGGATCAAGGGCAACCCAAATAATGATTGGCCAGGTATCTTTGAAGAATTTGGACAAAAAATAGCCCAAAAGACTAAAAATGGTATTGCTAGTACTTGTACTCCACAGTTTACCACTACTGGAATTGCCGAAAAAGCAGCGTTTGAGGTATCCTTAATGCAATCTATGAAACACTATTTCGATTATAAATTTACGGTGTCTTGTGGCATTCCTGAAATAACCTTGGAAGGTACACCCGAAGATTGGGAATTGCTAGAAAAGCATGCAGCAGAATTGGCACAATTTGATTTAGGATGGTGGATCAATCCTCTTAAACCCATATTAGCAGAGTTCACCAAGGCCAGTAAAGGGGAGGTGAATGCCGATTTTTGGGACAATATGGTAAAATACCGTTCTTATAGCATTGTATGTTCCAGCCAACCTTTCCTTTCGGGCTGGATGCTTCATTTTTTTCCTTATTATCAAGGCGAGCCTAATCCTTGGGTAGCAAATCCAGCGCAAGTGAAGCAATTTGAAACTGCATTTACGAGTAATGAAAAAGAAAAAAAGAACTTGGAGCGCAAAATTGTCAAACCAGAACAGTTTGGCTTACCTACCCTCACAGTATCCGACCTACCCAGTAGTATGAGTGCTGCCCCTATAGAATTTAATTACCACGAAACGCCTTATAACTATGAATTATTGGCGGGTGTTATTGGTATCCGACAGGATGATCAAACGCTTGCACTGCGCCCCGAATTTGGTTGGCGGGTATTAGATAAAGGTTTGAAAGATGTTAAAACTGAAGAAATATTTGCGGAATATTTGAAAAAAAATAGTAAAAAATAAATGTCCAGCACCAACGATATACTACCAAAAATATTCATTTATGTAGGCACACTGCTCTTGATGATCGGCCTTGCCCTTTTACTTTCAAAAGGCAGGCTTGGGCTGGATTGGTTTGGGCATTTGCCCGGCGATATTAGGATAGAAAGGGACAACTTTCGGTTCTATGCCCCCATTGCTTCTATGCTAATTGTTAGTTTAGTGATCAATATTTTGATTCGAATTTATCATTATTTTTCGTAAAAACTTAGCCGCTCCCATTTCGGTCAAAAAAGGTCAATTTTAGGCCACACTTCGCCGTTTTTTTCGTCCGATGCGCTGCATCGAACTCAAAAAAGCGGCTCGTTTGTCCTAAAATTGCCATCTTTTTTGACTCGAAACCGCTGACTAAGTTTTTACATTTTTTCGTAAAAATATTGAAGCCATTTTGCGTTTGAATTTTGTATTAGCCCTCCATTTGCTCCACAAATACGTTCATATTATTCAAACGCAAATCACCGAAATAAGTAGCAGTGGCCACATCTGCGGCATCTCGCCCGTATGCTAGAATGGCTCTTCCTCCAGTCAAAACAGGTTGCATAGCATCAAAAGTGTACCATCTATCGCCTAAATATGCTTCAAACCACGCGTGTAAATCCATCGGCTTCAAATCGTATAAATAACCCACTACAAACCGTGCTGGGATATTGATACTTCTACAAAGGGCTATGGCCAAATGCGACATATCTCGGCAAACACCATGCTGCGCACTTAATGTATCCAATGCCGAGGTGGTAGATGTACTGCGATCGTATTCGTATTTTATATTTTTGTGTACCCATAGTCGTATCGCCTCTACCATTTGATAACCTATCAAAATATCGCCTGTAATGGAGAGGGCTTTACCGATTAATTTATCTGATTCACAAAAGCGACTGGGTAACAGGTAAATCAAAGTATCATCTGGTAAATACTGAATTAGGGTAAAATTGGCATCGGTATTGATCTCTACGTACGGGCTTATTTCTACAATTGAACTGGTATTGATAAAGAAAGTACCTTCTGGAGTGATCAATCTTTGGCAATAATTACCATATAGGTCAATGTATTCTGTGATAGGGACATACGGGTCAATATGGTATTCTTCATATAGCACCGTTTGATACCATCCTTCACGAGGTCGTAATAGTAAAATGAGTGGGGTGTTATAAGCAGCGTGGTACTCTAATTGACAACCAATTTTTAATTTCATCAATAATATTTTAGTTAGAAATAAGCCCTGACCCGTTTTCTCGTTCCTTAGGAAGGAGATAAAATAAAGGTAGTATAAAATTGGGACTTGCAGGAATAAATCTTTTTTTGAGTTTCCTTATGGCATTTTTCTAGCCAAATCGCATGATATCTACTTCCTTATTGATAGAAATTCCGTCTAAAATATGCTGTGCAAAGTGCGCGGCCCAATAAGGAGTTAACAACGCGCCTTTACTCCCCATTCCGTTAAAAATACCAATTTTAGGATTGTCTTTGCTCCAACCAATGATCGGCCTCCGGTCTTTGGCAACGGGTCTTACAGCTGCGCTATGATCCACCAAATCATAACCTACATGGAGCATTGTGGCCAATTCTTCTTGAATAAAATCCAAACCCGTTTGTGAAGGATCTGTATCTTCAAAATCCCAGTAGTAATTGGCACCTGCCCAGTACACCCCTGCTCCGTATGGCACCAACATAATTTGTTTTTTAAGCATGGAATGGATCACACGATCGGTATGTAGCCGTATCAATAATCGGTCGCCTTTTGCCGATAACCACGGAATGCCTTTAAACAATTCATTTTGAGCACCATAGTAGCCTTCACAAAAAATAATATGTTCAAAATCGGGAAGATAGGTACTTATGTTTTCTAGTGTAATATGCTTGTCTAAAAAACGGTTGCGGCTGGAAAAAAAACGTTGTACATAACTACATACTGCGCTAAAATCCACTCTGGCAGATTGATGGATAACTCCGAAACCATAGTTAGGGTGGGCTAATCCCTGCCATTCGCCTGCATGCATGGCCACATCGGTGAAGCCTTCGTAATCGGGTCTTCCAACACGCAGATTCCAGTCATTCTGCTCCAAAGTACTGCCCAATAGGCGTACAATTGGGTAATCAAACCAAATTGGCTGTTGGGCTGCTACTGCTATTTTTTGATAAAAATCCTTAGCAAACGGGTAAAAAGTATCAAAACCCCAAGATTTTACATACCTTTTACCCGTTACAGGATTAATCACGCCTGCTGCAATAGAAGACGCTGATTTTAATTGCAACTGATCTGCTATATACACTTCAACACCTGCATGGTGCAGGGTGAGTGCCAGAACGCTGCCCGTAATGCCTTGCCCTACGATGAGTATTTTCTTAGGCATTATTTATAACGCCTTCTGACAAGACGAATAAATGATTTGGCGGTTTCTACCTTGTTTTTATGCAACCAATCAAATCGGCCAATACACTCGTTGAGCAAATATGCTTTTGCGGCTTCAAAACCCGATGCATTGTTTAGGGTAGTTAATGCGGCCTCAAAAACAGGATTATCATTGCCAAAAAGTTCGCGCTGGATCATTAAGCGGTCGTTGAGCGAAATGGCGCGCTTTAGATCACTTATAGCCGTATCCGATAGTTTTTCGGATAATTCTTTTGCTTCGCGGTATTCAAATAACACGTCTGCATCGCCTGCTGAAACAGTTGCCGTTACTGGATTGGGCATGGGGGGCTGGGGGGGCGGGGGCGCTTCAACCACTGGTGGCGGTGCTTCAACTACCGGAGGCGGGGGGGGCGGGGGGGGTACTACCGGAGGCGGTGGAGGCGCAACTACTACTGGCGGCGGCGGAGGCGCAACTACTACTGGCGGCGGCGGAGGTGCAACTACTACTGGCGGCGGCGGCGGTGCAACTACTGGCGGAGGCGGTGGAGGGGCAACTACTACCGGAGGCATGGGGGGCTGGGGGGGCGGCGGCGGTGCATCCACTACCTTTCTAGGCGCCGCAACAGATTTTGCATCAGGCACATCTGATAGAAATGCATCGTAGAGTTCGCGGATATAAGACTGTGTAATATCCACATCAATACGTGGTATATTATCAGGGTCTTTGAGCATGCGTGCAAATTCGCGGTTGAGTTTGTCTAGGTAAATTTTTGCTTTGAGCAGATCCATGGTTACGATATTTTTTGAATTTTGGGTTGATGTAATACTTTTGGGTAATTATCAAATGCTTGTTATTGGTTTTTTGTTAGGAACATGGAGGTATTATAGGCTATTTTGACCTCGCTTGCTACTAACTGACGCAAACGTACATACATTGTTTGAATTGCACAATTGTAGGGTATTATTTTTGCTTACATTTGTGGGTCGGGGTGGGATTTTACACGAAAACATACGAAAACATAGGGTTAGCACCCTATGCTGGATATTGCGCCCCTTTGGGGCTTTTTCCCACTGCTTGCGCTTTGTGTTTGATCTTTTTATTTTAATTTTGATCTTACAAAATAGTGTGGCGCAATTATATATACTTTGTTTTAAATTTAGATCATGCAAAATATTATTAGGTACCTGCGCGAGCATTTCAAATTGGATTTTAAATGGGCTTATTATGTCGCCGTTTTTGGTTTTATTGGTATTTGTATCGCGGTCAATTATACCACAGCACCGGCAGGTAGCCGCTCTTGGGAAGCTTGGATTATTCGGTCATTTTATGTGCCGGGGAATCCTTGGTGTTTCTTGATTTATTTGTTGTTTTATGGTTTTCCATATTTTATTATTGCTGCGATTACTGCATTTTTTAATAAAGATACCCGTTTTTGGCAAAAAAAGGAATTTTGGGTTCGTTCGTTATTCATACTTATGCTGATGAGTTTACAGGCAAGTATGGGTTTGCATCGGGTATTGGGTAATCAGTTTTCTTACCCGCCTGATCGGTATTTTACGATGCGAATTACCGCTCCTCTGATGCCTTATCTTTGGATTGGATTGCCGTTATTGGCCTTTTGGTGGTACCGCGACCGAAAGCGAGGCGTACCATTTATGTATGGACTTGTCCGAAAAGGTTTTGATCCACTACCCTATTTTTTGTTACTTGGCCTAATGTTTCCATTGATCTTTTGGGCATCTTCTCAAGCGCAGTTCTTGAATTATTACCCGACTTTGCAATTGAAACAAATAACAAAAATGACCCTTATTGAAGATGAAAAACTGGCTTTTTTCCTATATGAGATCATTTATGGGATATATTTTATTTGGGCAGAGATTATTTTTCGTGGTTTTATGGTGGTTGGTATGGCCGATACAATGGAGCGTCATGCGGTTGCTCCAATGGCGGGCGTGTATGCTTTTCGGCATTTCGCCAAGCCGCCCGGTGAAACGATTAGTTCGGTATTTGGTGGCTATATTTTAGGGGTTATTGCATTACGCACCAACAATATTGTAGGCGGCGCCATTCTACACGGCAGTATTGCTGTAATGATGGATATGTTGGCATTTTGGAGACTTGGGTAATGCATTTGTTAACGAAATAGATGTTTCTTTAGGCCAACCAAATATCTTTTTTAATGTTTGTGGTTAGAAAGGGTACACGTTTGTTTTTGGCGAAACATTTTGAAATTTAGACTGAAGTACAGTACCCAAAGTGTGGCAAGACCGGCCTTAGAAAAATGCAGGTTTTGCTTGTGCTTCGACTATGCTCAGCATGAAAGTGGAGGCGGATGAAGCCAAAAAGTGTTTGAGCCAAACGGAATTTACGGGACACCGTCCCCGCTCAAATATGCGGCGAGTTTTTTTTGGCGCCGCCGGAGC
>JAYUKX010000199.1:0-25941 GCA_043764095.1 Chitinophagales bacterium | reverse complement strand
GCATTGGTAAAAGTATAAGTAATGGTTTGTGTGCCAACGGCGGGGTTGAACGAATTTCCAATAACACCAGTACCGCTAAATGTGCCACCAACAGGGCTACCAGTTAACGCAACTGGTGCAGCATTAATACAAACTGGGGTATATGTGCCAGCACTGACTACCGGTAACGGATTCACAGTAATGGTAGTTTGATTACTACCTGTACAACCATTAGCATTGGTAAAAGTATAAGTAATGGTTTGCGTGCCAACGGCGGGGTTGAAGGTATTGCCCGTAACACCCGTACCGCTAAATGTGCCGCCAGCAGGGCTACCCGTTAAAGCAACAGGTGCAGCATTAATACAAACTGGGGCGTATGTGCCAGCACTCACTACTGGCAATGGATTCACTGTAATGGTAGTTTGGCTACTTCCAACGCAACCATTCGCATTGGTAAAAGTATAAGTAATGGTTTGTGTGCCAACGGCTGGATTAAACGTATTGCCCGTCACGCCTATTCCGCTAAATGTACCACCAGAAGGGCTACCCGTTAAAGCAACGGGTGCCGCATTAATACATACTGCGGCGTATGTTCCAGCATTTACCACTGGCAATGGATTGACAATAAAATTCTGTGTATTACTCCCCACACACCCGCTTGTTACGGTGTATGTTATGGAATAACTAATTCCAATTGGTACCAAACTTGGGCTTAATACATTACCGCTAAGACCCGATGGTGCAGTGGTGGAAAATACGCCACCTGCTGGACTACCGACTAAAGTAACCGGCGCTGAATTAGTACAATAAGTAGCAGACAATCCACTAAAACTAACCGTAGGTGCTGCATTGACGATAAAAGACTGCGTATTACTATTGGTACAACCAGAGCCACTCTCTGTGTAAGTATAAGTAATGGTATAAGTAATACCTGTTGGCACCAGACTTGGATCGAGTGTATTGCCCGTTAAGCCAGTAGGAGCAGTGGTGGTAAATGTGCCACCAGCCGGGCTTCCAATCAAGGTGGAGGGTGGGGAGGTTATGCAATAACTGGCCAATAAACCACTGAAACCCACAGCCGGTAAGGCATTCACCATAAAACTCTGATTTGTGCTACTTGTACAACCATTAGCATCAGTATAGGTGTAAGTTATAGAGTATTCATTTCCTGTAGGAACATTGGCCGGGGTCAAAATATTACCCACCAAACCAGATGGAGCACCTGTGCTAAATGTGCCGCCCGCCGGACTGCCAACTAGGGTAATCGGAGGTGTATTGGCACAAATCGATGGTGGTAGGCCACTAAAACTGACCGTAGGTGGAAAATTGATGATAAAACTTTGGCTACTACTGCCTGTACATGGCGGGTCTCCTCCAGCAGAAAGGGTATAAGTAACGGTGAAAGTAGTACCAATAGGCACTAAGTTGAGATCCAGTTCCAGTACATCTCCACTAAAGGGGAAACCTGGAATATCCGTTGTGAAAAAACCACCCGCTGGGCTGCCTGTCAAGGTAATGATAGGGTCATCGCTGGGGCAATAAGAAGGGGATAAACCGCTAAAACTAACTATTGGCTGCTCATAAACATAGATATTCTGCGTAGCCGTATCAGCACATCCATTGGCAGCCGTAAAGGCGTAACTCAGGATGAAACTCGTGTTAAATGGCACTAATGAAGGCGTGAGTACATTTCCCGTTAGACCTGTTGGCGCATTGGTAAAAAATGTACCACCTGCTGGCTCCCCCGTTAAGGTAATGGGGCCCAAATTGCTACAAAGGCTACCGCCAGGAAGACCACTAAAACTAACAAATGGTAGTTCGTTGACTATAAAATCCTGCGTACTACTCCCTACGCACCCGACGGTTACAGTGTAAGTAATGGCGTAAGATATTCCGGTAGGTACTAAACTGGGGTCTAAGATGTTCCCAGAAAGCCCCGATGGTGCAGTTGTGGTAAATATGCCGCCGCTTGGACTCCCTACTAAGGTAACAGGCGCTGAATTGGAACAGTAAGTAGCCGTCAGGCCACTAAAACTCACAGTTGGGGACGCATCGACAATAAAGGTTTGCGTATCCGTATTGGAACAACCTATACCGTCGGTGTAGGTGTAAGTAACGGTATAAGGAATACCTATTGGCACCAGACTTGGATCGAGCATATTACCTGTCAAACCAGCGGGTGCGGTAGTTGAAAATGTGCCGCCAGCGGGCGAACCAACGAGCGTGGAAGTGGGCGAACTGGTACAATAGTTGGCGGATAAACCAGTAAAACTAACTACCGGCAACGCACTGACCAAAAAACTTTGGTTGGTACTATTCGTGCATCCATTGGCATCGGTATAGGTGTAGGTAATGGAATATTCATTTCCGGTAGGAATATTGGCCGGGGTCAAAATATTGCCCACCAAACCAGATGGAGCACCTGTGCTAAATGTGCCGCCCGCCGGACTGCCAACTAGGGTAATCGGAGGTGTATTGGCACAAATTGTAGGTGGCAGACTACTAAAACTGACCGTAGGCGGAGCATTGATGATAAAACTTTGGCTACTACTGCCTGTACATGGCGGATCACCACCACCAGTAAGGGTATAAGTAACAGTGAAAGTAGTACCAATAGGCACTAAGTTGAGATCCAAATCTACGACATCACCGGTGAAGAAAACTCCGGGTACATCGGTCGTAAAAAAGCCGCCACTCGGGCTGCCCGTCAAGGTAATAATAGGCCCATCGCCACTACAATAAGAAGGGGATAAACCGCTAAAACTTGCAATTGGCTGCTCAATAACATAGATGAACTGTGTGGCAGTATCAGCACAGCCATTGGCAGATGTAAAGGCGTAACTCAGGGTATAACTCGTGTTAAATGGTACCAATGAAGGCGTGAGTACATTTCCCGTTAGACCTGTTGGCGCAGTGGTAAAAAATGTACCACCTGCGGGCAATCCCGTTAAGGTAATGGGAGCCAAATTGCTACAAAGAGTACCGCCAGGAAGACCACTAAAACTGGCAAAAGGTGCAGGGTTGACCATAAAACTTTGACTACTACTTGCGGAACATGGCGGGTCTCCTCCAGTAATTTGGTAAGTAATTGTATAGTTAATACCAGTACTGAGCAGGCTCAAATCTAAAGTGTTTCCCGATAGTCCTCCCGATGATGGATCAATAGAAAAAGTACCGCCTTCTTGTGCAGGGACTAAAGTAACTGGGGCTCCATTGGAACAATAAGAGGCCGATAAACCTGTAAAAGTAGCGTTAGGAATTGCACCTACAAATATATCATTCGACACCGTATCCGTACACATGCTCGTATCGCCGTACATAATGGCATAATAAACATCATAAAGTGCACCCGTCGGGAATGTAGCGGGTGTCAAAATATTGCCAGATAAGCCACTCGCTGCCTCCGTAAAAAATACACCTCCGGAGGGAGTACCATTGAGCGTAATAGGAGGCGTATTGGCACAATAATAGGTATCTTCCAGCCCCGTAAAACTGGTTGCCGGTGGAGCCATAACATATACCGTTACCGAAGCACCTCCTGCATTGGTTTCGACAAAATACGTAATTGTATCAATTGGATAGGCAAGGGTAGATTGCGCATTGGGATTACTCAGGCTATCCGATGGAATCCACTGGAAAAAGGTGGGAATATTACCCGGATCATCTGCCACCACAGTTAATAATACGGTATCACCGAGGCAAATTCTTGGTGCGGCCGGAAAAATATGGATTTGCCCAAATAAACTAGATGAACCCATTAGCAAAGCGGCCAATAGCCCCAAAAATTGTATGCGGATACCTAAGAATGGTATATTAGTTTTCATAAAAATAATAATATTAAAATTACCCTGAGGCAATAATGAATTGCAAATATTTTATTCTCCTTTTACAACGACAGACCGCTGTTCGCTCAATGCACTCGATTTTCCATTCATAAAAACAACCATAAGCGCATAATTGTATTGCTCGCCTGCTTTGATTTTTAAATCAGCAAAAGAGGTCAATTGGCTTTCAAGCGTTCTATACCGAATCACTGGCGCAGTGCCAATAGACCGATAGATATAATATACATAGTCCACATTTTTGAATATTTCGTACTTGGGTGGCGTAAATTTCCAATCCAAACGAATTGATTTTGCAGTACTGTCGTACATTACCTGAAGGTTTTCTACGTTGAGGATAGTGCCTTCAAACCATCGCCTGCCTTTGACTGGAAAGGCAAATTCGGAAAGTAAACCTGCATCGTCTTTGGCGCGCAAACTGTACTCGTACATTTCTTCAACGGCGGCAGTTTGATCCATAAAACTGGTGTCTCGACCGCCTAATTCTCCCAAAACTGTCCAATCTTCCCCTGTTTGGTATGGCCGACGGTACAAAATATGCCCTACCACATCCTCGCTGCTGCTGGGTCGCCATGTCAGGTAAATCATACTGTCGTTCATATCGGGATAATGCAGGATCGGTGCCACCGGAGGAATTACATCGGGTTTTTTGACTTCCACCATAACTGAAAAATCAGAGCGGTTATGGCTGCGGTCCACGGCCTGAATGGTGTAGTATATTTTCTCTGTGAGGGTAACAATTTCAATCGTATCCTGATACATATTGCGGGCAATGGGCGCAGCCGTCAGTTGGGTCAACTCATAATCGGGGTTATTGGTAAAATAAACGCGATAACCCAGCAAATCTGCTTCGGTATTATGGTCCCAAACCAAAGTAACCACGCCAGTGCTGTCAATCACATAATCAGGATTGGAAGGAGCCGCTGGTGCTATTTCGTCTATGACGTGCATATACAAGGGAAACGAGGATGTTTCATTGCCTTTTTTGTCCACTGCTTTCAGGATGTAATAATGAATCCGATCCTTTTCGAGTGGTTTGGGCGACTGAAAAGACCGCGTTTCCGGCGGCAATTGCCCCGATACTTGGACATAAGCACTATCAGGGCTGGGGGTTTCCCAAACGCTAAATCCGGCTAAGTCTTCGATCAAATCTGCATCAAAATTCATATTCCACACCAAAGTTGCAATATTTGTTTTCTCATCCACGCTGTGCTTTTCTATTTGAGGCACTGGCGGCGGCGTTTGGTCGGTGGACATGGCTTTTACATAAGTGTAGTCCGTAAAATCTGCAAAAGGCGTTTGTCCGCTCAGCCGATACGTATAATTAATATCGTTGGTGGTGCTGTCCAAAAAAACATAATACCCGGCCGCACCATCGGTTGGATCCGCTTCGGCAGTGAGCAACATATCACCGTTGCGTGGGGGAATTGGGCCATCGTTCATAAATACGATCACCTCTTCGGTTAGTTTTGCCCAGGTGCTTCCATTGTCCTCTGAGCGTTCTATCCAGTACCCAGAAAAGGCGTTTCGGTCTTTTGGCCAGCTGATTTTGATTTTCCCATCTCCAATCTCTGTTTTTACCTCTTCGACTTTTAGATTGGCCGCTGGGTCATTTTTAACAAAAGCAAGCGTAGTAAGTCTCCGTAAACTATCGACGGGAATCACATAATAAATATATGTTTTACCCGGTTGAACGGTTTTGTCCACGTACCGAACGCCCAACAAATCGGCAGCCAATGCGGAGCGATCGGCCATAAGCATCGAAAATCCAAAACGCATTTCATTGGCCCTGTTCCGTGCTACAAAATCGAGATTGGCCCCATCGGCTTCCTCTCCAAATGTTTCACCATACAATGCCTGTGCGGCGACCAAAGCGGAGGAGTCGCGTTCTTTCAAAGTAGCCCCAATCCGCTCCAATGTCCAAGGTTTGATGGGTGCAAGGGTATCTGCCAAGACACGATATGAATTAGTATCCAATTCAGTAAATTTACCATTTGCATCTAATTTCATTTCGATACGCGCTACAGAATACCCCGTTTTATTGAGTCTGCGCCAAAGTTCGAGCGACGAAGGCCCCCAACGCAGCACAATGCTATCGCGATAGGATTTGCCCAATAAACCAATCGTGGCATCCTCGGAAATCACTTGGTCGCTGCCAATCGGGAGTTTGGTCAATTCGTAATAATAGGCGAGGCTATCTCGGTTGTACCCTTCTGCCTGCAATTTTTCCACAAAAGCAGGGCTATCCAGCAATTGGCCTACATTCACCCCCTTATTTTCGAGTTCTTCGATGAGTTGTTGGTAAAAATTTAGGCTATCAGCCACCGCAGGTGCAGCAGCAGGTTCTTGTGCGTAGAGTTGGAGTATCCAAAACGACATAAAAACAGCCGTCAATAATATTTTTCTTTTTTGCATAGTATCGTTATATCTATTCAAATCTTAGTTAGTTTTTATTTTAGGAACGCTGTTGGAATAAAGGTACAAATTTAGGTTTCAGATTTTGCCCTCAGATTATCTGTTTTTTAGCGCGAATAGCCTACCTATTTAAGCAAAAAAAGAGAAAATATGAGGGCAAAAGATGTGCATCAATTGTACCTTTATTTCGACAGCATTCCTTAGCACCGTTCCTCAATTGGATTGTATCGGTTCAAGCACAAATCTGGTTATCACATTATATGAAGTATTTCCTCCCAAATGCAAGGAATATGTGGTCGTGCCGGGCCTAAACATCGAAGCACCTGTTGTCGTTTTTAATTCGTTTAACAGCCCCGAACTATGGATAATATTGAATTCATTACCAGAGCGGTTGAATGAAAACAAGCAAGCTGAAGCAGGTACATTAGCAGCAGCCGAAAGCGCACCAGCTACGTTCGTCAGTCGGGCATTTCTGGACATACTCCACATCTCATATTGCCCACCTGCCCGCCTCCTGAGATAGTACTGGCTTTTTGATGTATTGGTCGATACTGCTCCTCCATTCTCAAATAACCATCGGTTTCCCCCAGAGACTTTTATGAAATACTTACCGCTGATGTTATTTGTAATTGGCGCATAATTAGGGGTAATGATAAACCTCGAATCGTCGCCCTGTAAAATGGGATTTCCTATGATGTTAATGACTGTATTTTGGAAAAAATTCACCGATTCTGTCAAAAACTGGTTGTTAGCCTTGCATTGGATTTGATAGACTCCATTATCTGCTATTAGTCTAAACAGATAGTTATCATTGGTCATTCCGGTCGTCGCCAAGCCATTCGGGGTGAGGCACAGTCGTTGTTTGGTTTCCATATTCCACAACTCATATAATCCGCCGCTCTGCCACCGCAGTCTAAACCGTAGGGCATTCATGTCAGGTAAACCAAAAGTGGGGTTAAATGAACCTCCATTTTGGCTGGTTAGTACGCCTTCACTTCCTCTATTGATGATGACCACCGGTACATTAAACAAAGGCGTAGTCGGCGGCGTAAATGTGGTGCTGAGTTGGAACAAACCGTTATCGCCCGTCTGATTGTTGGTTCCATTTACCACCTGATTCTGTGCCAATATTGTCGGGTTATAGTCTTCAAAAAGAGATGCGCCAGTGCCTTTGCATTCGATTCGATAACTATTACCGGTTGGTATCAAAACAAAACGATAATTATCTTCTGCTAACCCCTCCATATCGGCACTGGAAAAACCTCCTTGTGGCAGACTGTGTAGGCGTTTGAGCGTGGTGCCGTTCCAAATTTCAAATATACCACCAACCCGTGGTTTGAATATCCATTTAGTTTGACCTATACCTGTTGTGAGCGTACCTGCTTCATTCCATAATAACTCACTGCCTTTTGTACGCACGAAATAGGCGCCATTTACTTCCGTTGGCGGTAGCGGGGTATGTGTTTTTTCCAGCAAAAAGAAATTATAATCGCTGTTTAGATCCATACTGCTGAGTATTTGGCGGTGTCTTGGGCCAAATTGAAGGTCGAAAAACTCATACAAATACTGACTGTTGGCACGGCATTGAATTTTATAAACACCCGCAGGTTCTTCTACAAAATTAAATTCATAGTTACTCTGTGCGAGGTTGGTCACCACATCGGTGCTATAGCCTCCGCTGGTATTGAAGTGTAAATATTGGTTATTGGCCAATGATTTGATGCGGAAAGCATTATTCGCTTGTTTTTCAATCAAAAATTGTACACTAGCATCATTGCGGTCCCAAGTGGTGGACAGTGTATTGCCATCCATGAATACATGTCGGTTACTGCCTTGTACTTTGAGGTGGTATTGGCCACTCACATCCATAATAGGTGTAAAAGTGGAAGATAATCGGAACGTATTATTTGTTCCAGTTGCGCTACTAATGAAACTTTGGCTGTTTTCCATCCAAAAGCCTATTGCATTATTTTTAATTTTGAATGTACCGTCTGCTTGGCGTTCAAAAGTGTATAAATATTCACGTTCGCCAAGCGTAGGAATGCTATTGCTGGGTATAAATTCAGCAGTAGTATTGAACAAAGTAATAGATACATTACTCCTGATCCGCAGAGCACTCTCTTTCCCCCATATCTCATAAAAACCCGATCCGCGGCGTTTGACCACAAAGTGAATGGAATTATTGTCGGTAGCAGGCCAATTGGTCACAACTCTATTCGTACCAGCAGCCACCAAATGTTTGCCATTGGCGGGTACCTGAATCAAATAATCACCGCTGATATCCGCCGGCGGGGTATTGTATTCAGATTCCATATAGAAAAAATTATAATCTGCATCAGGCGTAGCCGCACTCAGGATCTGGCGGTGTTGCGCGCCCATGTTCAGGTCAAATTTTTCATACAAATACTCATTATTGGCCTTGCATTGCAATCGGAACAGGTTATCTGAAACAGATAAATTGAACAGATAAGCATTTGCGGCCAAACCAGTTTCAACAGTTGTGGTATAAGTGCCGCCTGTGGTGAGGTGCAGGTATTGCCCATCGCCTTTGGATTTAATTTTGTACGATCCATCCGATTGTCTTTCAAAGCCGAAACGCACATAATCCGAACTTATATTGGTGAGTGTCCGAAGCCCCGCGTCGGTGATACACAGGTTTCTGCCACTGCCAAACGTCCGCAAGAGGTACTCGCCACTCAAGTCATCGGGGCGTAAATAAGCCGTTTCTAAGGCAAACAATTGGTAATTTATTCGCGCTGAACTCGTATTCCAGATTTGCCCGTGTTTGGGGCCTTTGTATAAATCAAAATATTCATATACCTTATTGCTGTTGAATATTTCGTAGTTCCCTCCGGCTACTGCGGTGAACGCGAAGCGATAATTAGCATCTGGTAGGTCGGGTGTTTCCACTATGGAAAGCGATCCATTGCTGACGGTATGCACCCGCGTGCCACTTGCTTTATTCCAAATTTCGTAATCGCCAGCGGCCCTTCGTTTGAGGATATACCAAAGGTTGTTGTCGTTGATCTGCGATCGGGTAGTGGTGAGCAGGCCTCCGTCTTTGGCTGCGGCGCAATGTACATAACGGCCACTACCTTTTCCTTTTAGCAGGTATAAACCGCTGATATTGGCAGGTGGAGCGGAAAAGGTTGTTCTCAAATAAAACAATCCGTACTCGCCTTTTTCGTCTAAACTACCCAATATTTGCTTGTGCAGTGGAGATGTCAGGTTCAGTTCAAAATTTTCGTATAAGTAGATGCCATTGGCCATACACTGAATGGCGTACATGCCACTTCCCCTCGGCGTTAGTTTGAACTGGTAATGTTGGTCGGTCAGATTAGTTGCAACTGCCGTGGTAAAAGACCAGTTACCGGCTGCATCTTGGGCGGCATGGAGGCGCAGGTTGTTGGCTTTATTTTTGATTTCATAGATGCCAGTTCCTTGTTTTTGGAAAACAAACTGTTGGTCTGTATTCCCAGCCAAAGCCGTTCCTGTTGCATTGGTTTGCAAGTATTGTCCGCTGCCAAATCCTTGTATGCGATATTCGCCGCTGAGGTTGTCGGTGGTGAAACCAGCAGATGGTTCTAGGAAAAAGTCGGTATTTGTAAATCCAGTTGCTGTGAGATTAATTACACTGTTTGCTTCCCGCATCCAAGTTGGTCCAGCAAAATTTATTTTAACCGACCCATCTGCATTAGGGACGACCCCGACAGTTGTGCTTCTCACCGGGAATCCCCAAAAAGAATATGCGTATTCTACATTCCTACCTTCTGGAGTTTGCAATAAATAATTACTACCGTTCGCTACTAATTTGAAAATAGTACTCTGTGCCAAATTTGAGGTGACAAAATATGGCGCATTATCCGACCAATTCAGATCCCGCCAATATTGATTCGTTGTTTTGCTTCTAATTCGGTACAACCCTGCATAATTTGCGGGCGAATTGTCTTTGTCTTTGAGCAAAAAAGTAGCATAATGCCCGCCTGAAGTAGCACCGCTGAGCAGTTTTTTATCATTGGCATTACCCAATTCAAAATGCTCGTACAACACCACAGCGGTTTTTTTATGGGTGATGCGATACCCGTCGGCATCAGGAGTGAAAGTGAACAGATAGTTGGTCGCATCGGGGGTAGTGCCATCGAAGGTGAATCCTCCCCCCGTTTTGGGGTACATTCGGCCTCCGTTGGTGATGTTTCTACACCAAATTTCGTAGTCCGTGCCATTGCGCCGTTTCAGTACAAATTGTCGGAAATTGGTGTGTATTTCCGCAAATAATGGATTGGTTACATCGTATTGCAAGAAACGCTCGCTGCCTTTGGTTTGTATAAAGTAACGTCCGCTGATGTCCGTTGGCGCGACATATTTATTACCAAGATCCGTTCCGTCTGCATCTTTTTCTTGCAACATTTTAAAACGCGCATAGTCGGTATCTGTAATAGTGGCCGACGATTGTAGCGTTCTGTGTGTTGTTCCTAAATTCAAATCAAACAACTCAAACAGGTTTTGTGTACCCCTTTTGATCGCATAAGTAACACCGTTGTTGGCCGTTTCTAAGGTAAAGCGATACTCCGTTTTTGCTAAATTTGGATTAGTGGTTTTGTATTGAGTACCACTATTCTCCCAGTGCATTCTACGGCCAGTGCCCTTGTTCCAAATTTCGTAGAAGGTACTTGCGCCGTCTATCACTTTTTTCAGGACAAAGCGACTGGAAGCGGTATTCTCCTGAATATTGGTCGAAACCGCCGTCCCATCGTCGTGGAGATAGCGGCCACTGCCCTCTGTCTGGATCAAATATTGTCCGCTCAAATCCGTAGGGGGGGTATAAGACGTTGCGCCGCTCAACACAAATACATCGTATCCGTCACCTGTTGGTGAAAGAGATCCTAATAATTGTCGATGCGTTTCCCCGAGCGTCACATCAAAGTTTTCATAGAGGTATTCTTCGCTCTTTTCATTTTTGAGGCGATAGTTCGCACCCGATTGGTTTTCTAACCAAAACTGGTAATGACTTTCGTCCAAACCTGTTTCATTGCTGGTGGTGTAAATCCAGTCGTTGTCCACCATTTTTGCCAAAATACGGCGGCCATTTGTAGCAATGAGGTCATAATAGCCACCTTCTCTTCTCCGGAGTTGGAATTGGGCATTGGCGGCTCGGTTTTCTTTTTTGGTGGTTACCACGTTGCCGGGGCTATCATTACCATCATAAACATACCGTCCGCTGGCTAAGTTTTGGAGGCGATAAACCTGGTTAAGGTCTATTGGTGGGGCTATATCGCTGGTAGATAAAATAAATCGGTCATAATCATAATGATTGGCAGCGGTGGATTTTTGCAGTATTTTTGTAGTGAAATTTTCGACTAAAAAGGAACCATCCGGTGCTTTAAATTGGAATGAACCATTCTCTGCGGGTACTAATGTAATATTTAAACCAGTCCAATTACCTGTAATATCATTTGTAGTGCTGGTTTGGCTCAATAACTGATAAGTAGATAAATTTCTGAATAAGTACGTGCCATCTGCATTTCTGGTAAGGCGGAATTTCCAAGAATTGTCACTGACATTGTTTGGCCAAGAAGTACTGGTGGAAACCACCTTGGAATATTTTTCCTCGCGCAAAGTCCGACCGCTCCCTACATTTTGCAGCCAATATTCACCGCTGTAATCAAGAAAACTACCGCTCGCTACGCCTTCTTTATTAAAAGCAAGATTGGCCGAGGTAGTTCCTTTGGTGTATTTTAGTTTGAATAAATCACCATTTGCAGCGGGAATGGATTCATAAGTGGGCAGCGCAGCAGCGTTTTGTACAATTGGGTATGAATAAATACCCAAAGGTGATATAGTTATGGAGGTATAGAGCATTTGCATCATTTTATAGATGCCAGTGGTGCGCGGATAAAACTTCAATTCAATGCCCATTGCATTTTGCTTTGCAATTGACCCTGCTGGCAGAATGGAGGTATTACTAGTGCCATTGGAACAAAAGGCATACGGGCCTTTGGGGATAATATCATTTTCAAAAGGATTGGTCGCTAATTTCTCGTAAGATTTATAGGTGGGCATATTGTTTTCCATGTATCTAGAATAACCCGTATTAAAATCATAATTCGCAAAATAGGCCAATCGGCTCATCTCGTAAATATCAAAACCCTCTGTTATCCCGTCTAAACGGTACTGAAGGGCAGCATGGTTACTAAAATAGGACGGTACCCAAGAGTTGTACAAACTCTCATGGCCAAAGCTCATCACAGGATACCAAGAATAAGCCGACATAAATATTTCAGAAACCAATTTAAAAACATCATACGTTGCGATATCTTCTTTTGGTTTAGTAGGTCGTACCCTGAGTAATTGATAATTAGCGACCGACTGCCTAAAATCTACTAAGTTATTGAACAAAGTATCCTGACCTGCCCGAAGTAGCATTGGATTGGCAGCGGCAAAGGTAGGCCTACTATTCCCTAGTTTTTCAGCAAAACTACTGAATTGACTGGTACCAAATACCGATTGGTACAGGATTTTCTCCGGTGCTCCCGTGCTAAACTGCCCCTGAATAGACTGTGTGCCGCTTTCAGTTACTGTGTATTCATTACCACTTGCAGTAGTTACGGTCGTCGAGGTGCCGGCACTTGCATTTATGGTATAGGTATCCGCTTCGAGGATAGGATGTCCTACCAATTCGAAGCGATATATTTTGCTTTTTCTAAACTACCCGAAAAGTTAGGGAATCCGATCGCTTTGCCATTCACATTGGCATTTTGCGATACCCCTAAGTCAAAGTTTTTCGCACTCCCTCCAAATGCCCAAGCATTGGCCATGTTTTTTACATTACTTTTCGCTGCTTGCTGTGTGGGTTGCATCACCGCACAAGGGCCTTGGGTGAGGGTGGTACAAGGGATATTAAATATTCGATAAATCCAATCCCAGAAAGAGTTACCTGTTATGCAGGGTCTTTGGGTGACATAAACAGGATCGCCTACATTTCTATTCCATTCGGGTATCGGGACGGCAGTTAATGGTGCTTCAAATACCTCTTTATTGGTGGCCACATCCATAATACGCAGGAAGTAATTGTATTCAGCAATGGTGGGCTCGCAAGGTGTGGCATTTTCTTTGATCCGCTTTTTGGGGTTGAATAGGTAGCCCCAGCCTTCTTGCCTTAGGGCAATACCTGTACCAGCCGGGTTTTCTAAAATACCATAATTGATCGCACGTATTTCTGGGAAACTGGCCAATACAGCCTCCACCGGTAGTTCAGTGGGGCGGCGGCCTGTGGTAAATACAATTGATTTGAACTCAATATATTGTACCGAGTCTTGGCCTCGAACATTTTTGAGCCATACATCGCTCCAGTTGGGGTTATCTCTCGTTTTCTTTTTCCAACTGATCCGCAGGTTGAAGGTGTAGTTGGCCCGCTCTGTGAGTAATTTGGTGGAAACAAATTCCATTTTATCGTAGTTGCCATTTGCGCCTACGTCTATATTATTGGCATTGAGGTACCTCCAATAGCCTTTAACCGGCTCCAATCCGCCCGAAATGGGGGCACTGTAAATGACCGGTTTTACCATCAGGCCGTCGTCGGATTCTTCCGAGAAATCCATGATTTTATTCACCGATTCCAAGTAGGAGGCCACGACGATTTTTTCGCGGAACACGGGTACTTCTGTCGTACCGGTGGGAGGAAAAATGTCGCCAATTACTTTAATGTTGGCCACTACATCACCTGGATCCAAGTTATTGGCCAAAGGTGTACATTTGGTACCAAACTCTACATCTATTTTGAATTTGCCCTTTACTAAACCACCCAAAATGCGATAAGAACCTGCTAATTGTGCCTTCATCCAGGTTGGATTTGGCAGTTCGGCGGTCAACAGTGCTGCGGCACTCAATGTTGCTATATTATAAGTGCCTTTGTGGAAAAAGAGGTTGACTCTAATTTTCAAACTACCTTCTAATGCACCATATAATTGCCCTCGAATATACCAGTTATCAATACCGGTAGGGTTGTATCCGGCACACATTTGTTGGGTCAATATCGCATCGAAGCCTACCGTAAATCTAAGGCTCGCGATGATGATCCATATTTTTTTCTCAACGGCATAAGCGTATCGCATACCCATAAGGATACCATTGCCGCCCATTAATTGGTCAAAATTAAGGTTGCTTTGTCCTTCAAATTGTTGTAGCAAAGGATCGTATTCTCTCAATCTGGGTAAGGTGCGCTGGTCAGGTGGTAGTCGGCTAATATTACCCGCCACAAAATAACCCTCAATGGTCTGTGAAGTACCTAAGTTGAATTGCAAGCGCATCCGTTTGCTGATCGGCGGCGACCCGATGGCCATATACCAATCACTGCTTTGTCCGGGATTTAGGTTAAAAAACATCGCAAAATTGCCTCCACCCGTTAGGATATTTAACGTTCCTGCTTTTACCGCCACCGTTACGCCGCCATTCAAGGAAAGGGTCTTCTGGATATGGTTATAAACAATGGCCATCGTGCCTTTCACCTTTGCGTCTTGACGGGCATCAATAGGTGCCATGAAATAGACCGCGCCCTCTAAAGAAACCGTTCTCAATCCAAAAGGACTGGTATTGAATTCCAACGTCAACGTGAGATCCATATTAGCCGTTTCGGGCTTGGGATGCGTACCGAGTATCACCGTGGCTTTTACGCCAAATACGTTGTTTCTGGGCGTATATATACACGATAATCCCTTTCCAGGCACCGATAAATCATCCGACATGGTAAATGTAGCACCCGTAGGTACGGGTTGAGCCGGCGTATTCGTAGAGACATTGAGCGGAGATAAAGCGGGTAGTGCTGCTTGCGTCATATTGTAATAAGCACCACCACCAAACCCAAAAACGCCCACCGGTGCAGGGCCTAAACGAATACCTGCTTTTATGGTCATTCTGGCATCTGCAAACCAATAGCGGTACGATTCGGCAGTACCCACAGCGGGTATCGTTCCAAACTGCCCCACTACATCCACGGTGATGCCTGGTTCTACACTCATCACCAAGAAACCTTTGAACCCATCGCCATAAGTCGTATGTTTTCGGATCACAATTAAGCCGCCATACAACGAAACGCCTCCAATATTGCAGGGTTGTTCTTTACTGCCAATCAAAATGGAATTGAGCAAAAGCGACTCAAATGCAAGTGCTTCCCACGGCGCCGAAGTCATTATTTTACCCACATTCAGTTTGCCTAAGATGGACATTGCCGCGCTAGCACTTAACCCCATGGATGGATTGGTAAAATTGAGGGCTATGGTGAAATCCAATTTCTTGAAATCACCCTGACTGCCAAATTTGATGTTTTTGATCGAAATGGGGAATCCTTTTACTGTTTGTGGGGTGCCTGCTGCGCCCGGTGCAGCCGCTGGTGCAGCACTTGCGCTAGGGGCAGAAGCACCTGATGGCGGAGCAGAAGTGCCGCTGGGTGCGCTAGGCGTACTGGCCAAAAACGTCTGCCCTGCAAACGTAAATGCACGCACTGCCATGTTCCGCAACCCACCAGAAGGCGTAGCAGTTGCACCGGCTGCCGGAGGAGGCTCGGCGATTACCTTATTGAGTTCAAAATCGTAGTTAAGTGCCAAATTTTGGAACCCAAGATCTGGAAATTTGAATTCAGCAGCCGAACCACCCGATTCTGTAAAACTGAGTTTAAACACACCATTCAAATTGGCATAAGGCGTGAATTTGCTATTTACATATTCAAAACCCGCTACCGAATTGCTCATCCTCAATTCTGCGCCCTGCAACAAGGGAACGGTAAACACCGAATTGGTAATGGTAAGTTCAAAACTTAATGATGCCTTAGTGGTCGGGGTTATGCCCGGTGTTACACCGCCGGCAGCAGGCGTTGTGCCTGCCGTTGCACCAGGCGTTGGCGGGGTAGCGGTGGCGGCAGGTGCTGCGCCCGGAAAATTAAACCGTGCTGAGTATCCAATTTGACCTGTCATCAAAGGGATATTGACATTACCTGCGATCTCGAATTTTTTAGGAGAACTGTACAATACCTGAAGCAATATTTTATTGACTTCGATACCCCATCCTTCCAAACTGCCCTTCGCTATATTGGGTTTTCCAAGCACACTAAAAGTAGTGGTGAGGCCACGGCTTCGGTCATAAATAAGGTTGCTGGCATCAATTAGTATGCGATTACCACTACTCACTGCCAAACTACTCGGCATTTGTACCGATAGGGTTTCAATAAAAAAGCCGCGCCAGATATTCTTATTGGTGCCCAGTACCGTTAGTTTGTTTACATAAGCAGTAAGGGAGTCGCCTGTCGGATTGGCCGTATCGCTGTAATCAATGGTCGCATTTTTGAGGGTAATAATCACATCATCCACGCCTTTAATTTCAAATGGGCCATTGAATGTTATACTGGCCATAAACTGCCCCCACACTTCTGTTATCAAGGAAAAAGAGGCGATCACGGTATCGCGGGTAGTACCTTGGTTGGCCAATAAACGGATATGTTGGGTATCGAAACGGTATTCGCCCTCCAAATGAAACTCTTCAAAACCAGCACACGAAAATGCCACGTAAGTCCCCGTTTGGGTGTCCACATTATAGCCTTTGATAATGATGGGCATGGCAGGGTCATTCGTGGAAGGTTGGTTTCCGCCTACTATTTCAAACTGCATATCACACCATTGCACGCCATCTTCAGCCAATGGAATATTTTGATGGGTAAATGTAGTTACGCTGCCGTCGGTGTTTTGTACCAAAAAAGCAGCATCAAAACTGGCATTTTCATTGGTAAATGCCAAATTCGTCATCACTAAATCATGTCCTCCCAAATCCATACCCATTGCTTGCAAGGTAGTGTTGAGCAATTGGGGCATCGTTGTGTTACTATTGGCATATTGCAAATAGGCCATTACTTCGGCTTCTTTGGAGCGGTAGGTAGGTACATCCAAATCGGCTGTTTGCGCATGTATCTCGCCCGACATCAGTTCGCCCGTTTCGTCCACGCTAATGGATTCAAACTGAACGGCTACCGCTCTTTGGAGAAAAGGAACAAATATACTCCCCATACCTTTAGCAGCATGGCCTTCGGATCGCTCCAATGCGGTAATTTGCATACTAAATGCCCCCATGCGTACTTGCTCATTGAGGTGTAGTGTTGTGGCTGCAACGCCTTTTTGTGGGCCATTGGATAAATGTAATGGCGCGCCGTTAGCAGCAGTTGCAGTGTTTAAAAATGCCAGCACAAATAGAAAAGCAGGCAGTATGAGTATATATCTTTTTAACATAGTATTTCTTTTAAAAATTCATCATTCATCGTTCCTTAGGATAAAAGCCCCTTATCACGGTCGCAAATCTTTCCCTAAACCAACCCTTATATCATTGAAATAAATCCCTCGTTTGTCGATAGGCAAAGAGGATACAAACGATACATCTTTCCCGTCAATCCTGACCTTCAATTCGGCATTCATCGTGGCCGAACCATCGGGCCTGAAGGTGATACCACTAATGATAAAATCAAAAGGCGTATCGGCTGATGCGCCCGTGCTTTGTACCGAAGGAATCGCCAGCCCAAAAGGTAATTCACTACCGATTTGCTTTAGTTTTTCGATCAGCGAAAATGGGAATTTGATCGGCCCTGCACTGTTATTGGGGGCTGTTTTAAAATTAGGGGAACTTGGAACGGGCATTACCTCAAATTTGCAAGCCAAAAACGGTATTTGAATCACATCAATACCCGAACCTACGGTAAATTTGGCGGGGTTATTGGGGTCGGCAACACACGACATTTTGGGCGCATTGACCTCAAAAATAAATTTGCCAAAACCGTATTTGCCCGTCGTGGGGTTTTTCTTTGCCCAAATACCAATTTTGCACGTCAATGGCGATACATCAATATTGAATTGTATGCCCAGTCCCTCGTAATTAACGCCTTTTATATTGACAATTTCGTCCAGAAAATCCATTTGATCGAGTTTTAACTCTTTACCTCCGAGCGTTATGCCACCTTCTATTTCATAAGCATCCAGCCCAAATTTTTTGCCGGGCGGCAGATCAGGATGGTTTATTTTAAGACCATATAACGAAATAGCCGGCGGTACAAAAGAAAATTCAGCATCCAATACGTTCTCTACCACTGCAATAGCATCCATGATCGTGTTATCGCCAGCGGCTTGGAAATCAGATTTTTTAACATCCACACCCAATTTACCGTATAAACTGGCATAGGGCTTAAAGACGCGTTTGCCCGAAATGGTCGGGTGCGGCACAGTGGTCAATACAATTTCACTCGATGGCTCAATATCTATATAGGAATTGATGGCCGTTAGCGCAAAATGGGTCTTGTTGACGGGTCGCAGTTTTAAACCCCAAAAACCTGCCCCGTCTTTTTCGAGGTTGCCGATATAATTCATCGGTGCATCCATCAGCGGCATTACAATACTTCCTGCCAATGCGCCATTCGTAAGGCTATTGCTAACGACCGTGATACCAACGCTATCCAACGCAAATCCCCAACCATCCACATTACCATCAATGAGGTTATTGCCAAAGAGCGAAAAAGACATGCCTTGGTCGTCGATGAGCATGTTCCTACAAGTCAATATTGGCGCGCCTTTGGACGAAAGCGAAAACTCGGGTGGGAGTTTGATGCTCAAATTAGGCATATAAAAGCCCCTCCAACGAAACGGCTGACTGGGTACTCCGCCGTTGTTATAGTTTTCGGGAAATTCGATGGTAGCCACATTTCGTTCCCTCGAAAAATCAATATATGCAGCGGAAACATTCATCTCAAAACCATCCATACCGGGGAAGGTAAACCGCCCAAGGCCATCTATACTGGCCATAAATTCGCCCCATTTAATGGTATTGATCGAAAACGTTCCTGTAACGGGTGCATCGGGATGATCCAACGACACCAGCATATCTTCAGAAAAAGTATAACTCGCCTGCATATTGAATTCCAAAAAGCCCTTGCAATCCATTTTGATAAAAGAACCGGTATTGTTTGTAGCGTTGTATGCCTTGAATACCAATGGATTAAGCGAGTTAATGGGTTGGAATTCGTAATCTTTTGCCAAACCAACCGCTAGATCAAAATTGGCCACACCTTTGGGCATGAGTTCCAAACCTTCGGCCACAAATTCAATAAAATTGCCGTTGCCTCCAGGATCAAAGACGACTTTAGCACGCGCCGTGGCTTTGCTAGGGCCAAAAACAAGCCCCATTAAGATCAAGCCCTGATCGCGTTCGTTCTCGCCATTGGCTTTTTTACCCATCACCACGGGCAGGCTGAATTGGTTCATCCCAGCCACCATCGAATTGACCTGACTTTGTACATTCGACATAACGCCGCTTAGGTCGGGTGCATTGAATAGGCCGGCATCGCCACCGGTAATAACCTCGCCGGTAACAATACGCCCCGACTGATCTACTTGCACATCATTAAAAGTTACACCCAATGTTTTGAAAGGGCCTAGTATATCCACATCCACGGTACCAGTGCCAGAAATTAGGCCGGTACCATTGTCGCTGGTGAGCGGATATTTAGGTTTTAGGATAAAATGCCCCGCTTTGAGGTTACCTTGGATGGGTGCGGTAGCAAAATTGGCAGGCGAAGGATCTAATGGAATGGGGGGAATATTGAGGTTACAACCAATTGCAATATCGGGGGCTGTAAATTGTAGGTCAAAGCCGCCAAAACTGTATTTGGTTGTATTGGCCGTCGTCGTTTCTTCTTTCACCACCAAAGTAAATGCCACACTAGGCGCCAATGCCCCCAGTATATCTTTCGCAATATCCATCTTGAAATTCATGGATCTCGGGATGACATTCGGCAACGATGGGATATTGAGTTTAGTGAGGTCGGCGGCAGAAAGAGTAGCAAAATTGAGGCTGCTCAGATCGGCATTGATGCCCAAGAACTGAAAACCAGCATTTTGAGGCACAATACTCCGAATTTGAAATTTATCGGCAGCCATCAAATCTATTTTCATGTTCTCAAATCGGATTCCGTCGATATTGAGTTGGGGGACGAGCGCGCCCAAACCAAGATCAGTAGCCGCTTCTTGGAGTGCCTCAATTTGCTCCATGATTTTACCCGCAAATCCAGGATCACCCTGCGTCGCCGCTGCGGTGAGCAGGCCGCTTAAATCGGCTTTGGGTGACTGGAATTGGCCATTTAACCGCCCAACAGTAATTGCACTGCTGGGATCAAATTCAATTTTTGCTTTTAATAAATCTATGGTAACAATATCGGGGGTGGCTTTAAACCCAAAATCAATAAAACCAGTAGGCGTACCCGTGGAGTCAACGCCGGGAACAAATGCCCCTGTGTATTTGAGCGATTCGTCTTCCCGCATGATGGGCAAACGCATTTTACCCTTAAAACCACTATTGACAAATTTATTAGCAGTGATATGGAGCCAAGAACTATCCATGGAGTAGCCCCAACCGCCCAAATCACCCGAAGCGAGGTTAATCAGATTTTGACCGCCTACGCTACCGGTCATACCATTTTGGTCAAAAAGCAGGTTTTGCCCTAGGAGTTTGGGTAGGGTAGTGGTGGTTGAACTTTGAAAAACAGCAGGCAGGGTAACACCTGCCTCGGTAATATAAGCCCCTCTAAACGTCAGATTTGCGCTAGAATCGGGGTAGTTATCTGGAAATTCAAGGCCGTTGGGGTTACGCGTTGTTGAATAATCGAGCCACAAATCGCCTACGTGAAAAGGAAAATCGGATGCTCCTGTGATAAAGAAATCCTCTGGCGCATCTACTTTGATCAAAATATCATCCAATCGGCGGGTCGAAAAGGTAAAAACACCGGATACTTGTCCAGCCTGATTGGCCACAGGCCGAATATAATCGCGGCTAAAATCGTATTTTCCTTTTAGTTCGAAACGGTCAAAACCTTCGCAATCCCACGATAAAAAGGTATTGGGCGTTCCATTGGCGGCCATACCTTGTATCGTTAATGGAACACCTGCATCGGTAAGATTGACATCGTTGAGGAGCATGAGTGTAGGCGCAGAGAGCGAAAGGCCACGTGGTTGGAAGCAAAGTCCCTTGGCGCCGAATTTGACCCAAATGCCGTTGTTGCCGGTTTGTACCGCCAATACCGCATTCAAATTGGCTTGCCGCGCAGTAAAATGCACCCCAGTAATGGCAACGGTTGTGCGCACTGTGGTACCTGGAACCATTTCGTCAATTCCAATTGGAAGGCCAATCGGGATAGCATTTTCTTCCGCAGCAGTTTTGAGCAGCGATACCATATTAGGTGGGCCTGCTGCACCGCCTGTATTGAAATAATCGGTGAGTGCCTGCGCTGTGCCATCCGCAAAACCCGTGGCTATATTGGCGGCAGAACTGGCGATGGAAGCACCATCGGAGGAGGAGAAAAGTGGAGGAATCAGCGATGGGTTTTGCACATCGGCGTACAGATCGCCAGCAAACATGCGCAAGTCCCGATTAACTTGAAGATCGGTAAAATTGACTTTTATTTTGCTAAACAGATAAGGCACGTAAATGGTGCCAGTTCCTGCGTATCCACCTTGGCTATTCGGCGATACAGCGGTCAGTTTTAATTTGAAAAAACCAACCGATACCTCGTCGTTGATGGATAGTGTGGTAGTAAGTGGGGCAGCAGAAATGGGTTGCGCGAAGGAACAGTCTCCTCCAGCGCAAGAAAACAGCGCGGAGCCGAGTTGTCCACCATTTTCAAAAGCAAAACTACAAATTTGGCTGTAGCCGTGGTTGATAAATAGGTCGTATCCACGCCCATCCAACGCCTGTACGCGCCATGCATACAAGGCATCTTGTTCTAATGGTGGATTATCTTCAAGGTATTGTAATACGGGTTGGTTCACCGTTGTTTTTAAAATTACCGTTGATAGGTTGAAACCATCATTGGGATCTACTACACCGGGGAACAATTTGACCAACGTAAACTCATAGGTTACATTGACGGGTCGGTTGGGCGATAACTGGTGCATAGGAGTCCAGTTAAAGGTAAGATTAGGGTTGGGTTGATAGGGAATCAGGGTGCCACAGGCTGGATAATTGAGTAATGGCGGCGGTGCTAGTTCAAAAAAGCCATTGGCACAAATACGATCCGAAATGGCCACATTGCGTTGTACATCAATCACTTCCACGCAAATAGAGTTGTATCCTCGTGGCAGCAGGTCGCCTGGTTGGCCATTGCCATTCACACTTTGCAGGTTGGCTGGATTGAGGTAGCCCGCCAAATCAGCGCCGTCAAAAAATTGTGGAATTTGCGATTCCAATACGATGGGTGGCGGGGTATAATTGGGATTGGTCACCAAAACTGGATTACCTTCGTTCAAGACGGTTATCCTAAAGCGCACCAAGCGGTTGGGCTCTACGGGATCAGTAAGGGTGACCATAAACGAAATATCGCTTGCCCTTGCGAACGTATAATCTGATAGCACAAGGCTATTGGGTTGCACCAAATTTCCGCTTACTTTTACCGGAAATATTTGTTGTCCTGCCACCGGACTGGCCAAAAATAAGGCAATTAGCGTGCTATAAAATCCCCAAAGTATAATTCTACTCATTGTCCAATGATCGTTGATGTTAAATCTTATTCCTAACCCATATTCGTTCAGGGTTTTCGTATAAAAGCGGCAGAGCCGCGTAATATTTGTAGAAATGATAAATTTTCCGCGTTTTGAAGGTGCAGCGCACCGCAATATTAAATTAATGTCAAGGTGCGCTGCACCTTCAAATCTGATTTTGCTACAAATATTACGGTGCGCTGCACCTAAAATTTTTATAAGAAAATCCTGATTATTTGTATTGTTAATTAAAAACTAAATACATAATTGACAGTTCCAGTCACCTCATTAAAATTGCGGGCAGCAGAATTGGTATTGCTTTTTGCCCGATTCAATAGCAACAGCCCTATATCCAAACGATGGTGTTTGGAAATGGTAATTGGTGAGTTTACCCGCATATTAATCGTTTGATTATCAATGTTTTCTCCTCTGGAATTAAAATAGTTGATATCAAAGCCTAATGACCATTTTTTAGGGATTATTTCGCGCTGTACACCACCACCCAGGCCGTAGCGATGGACGAGGATTTGGCTGAGTTCATTTTGGTTGTAATTGACGCGCCCGCTGATTTTCCAAGTATCTTCTTTGGTGGAGAAAACGTAGTTCAGCGCGCTGTTGAGCATCTTCGAGGCGGCACTGATATCTACTTCTTGTACATCATCGGTGACATCATCCATAGAAAGATTGGCGTTGATGACGTGCCGATTTTTGTTGGCTGTAACTTTGGTGTAGCCGCCATTGAGGGCTGCTTGGCGGGTGACGATAACGGCATTGAGGCTATCTTGGTTGAGGTTGAGTACATAATCAATTTTGGAAGTATAATTGGAGTAATTAAATCCAAAAGTGAAGGATTTTATCAGGTAATTAATGTCTAATGATCCAATGGTTCGGGAAAACTGAGTGGCTTTAGTACCGCGCAGGTTGTTGCGCTGAATACCCGCACTACCATTAATCCGCACCTTATTTTTGAATAATCCAAAACCAGCATTACCCGTCAGGTTATCGAGGTCGTCATTAAAAAAGTAAGCACCCAGCGAGCGGTAATCTGGCTCTATCCTGCGGTAATTGGCACCGAGTGAGAACGCACTTATTTGGTATTGCAAACCAGCATTGAGCGCATACCGATAAGTGGTGGAGGTGCGTTTTTGCATGAGAAAGGATGGATGTACAAAGTTTTTCTCGGTCAAACTGGGGTCTTGGGCATTTTTGGAAAAAGCGCTGGATGCCAATTCCATACTCAATTTTATTTTTTTGAATAGCATGGTTTGGCCATTGAGCGCCGTTACCATATTCTCTGCTTGAAATATTTTTACGCTATCTAAGTTGGTTGGAATGGTTTTGCCGGGCGCATCTTTTGCTTTGAATACAATCAGATCCAAGAAATGATTGGCATTGCCGTAACCTACTTTCATGCCCCATCCTGTTCGGTCGAAAACCAATAGATTCGGCTGTAAAAGCGAAAGATCTTGCGGTTCGGTACGTGCCATGCGGCCATAAAAACCCGCTAGCCTAATTTTGCCAGGATTGAGTTCAAAGCCCGCACCGAGGTAAGTATGATTAGCCACAGTAAGCGGTGAAAAATTCATGTTTCGATGCCCAAAATGGAGTTTTATCCATTTATAATACGGACTAGCACCGATACGAGTAAATCGGTTTTCATAGGACTGGCGGTGAAATGGGTGTGCGTAGGTAAGGCTTTGGGCGGTGGCGAGGGCTGAGATAGGGATATTGAGTTTGTAAATTTTTACATTGGCTTGTCCACTCAAAAACCAAATAAATGGTGCTTGGCGGTTTTCGATCCCCGTGGCATTGTAAGAACGGAGGTTTAGCCCAAAGTTTCCCGATACTTTGAATGGATCGGCTTTGGTAAAATCTTCAAAAAAACCTTTTCTACGGTCTTTATTGAGGATACTTTCAACATCCTGTGCTTGTATTACTGTGCCAAAACTGTACAGCAGGCAAAGGAGAAAAACGGGTATATGTTTAGCCATGGTAAAAAAATAATTACTTATACAAAATATCAGATCATCAGGCGGTATGAGCCGTGATTAGGTTTTTCAGAATGAGGCGTGCCCTTTTTTCTGGTGCGTGCCCTCCCCATTCAGTATAAACTAAATAGTAGCTTTCGCAGTCCGATTTTTTGAAGACCTGACAACCATTGTATGGGTAATACGCCAATGCAATGGGATCCTCTGGCGACCAATAACTGGAACCTTCGTAGGTCTCCATCGTTGTTGCTGGGTCGAGTGAGTCGGGTAATAATCGACCCAAAGGCTGTAATAGCGCCTCATCAGCGGCTGTCAATTGTGCCCAAGACAAGTATCTCTCATACATGCCATCGCAGGTTTGAATATCTGCAATACTGTCTGGGGCAATGTCCAGCAAGGTACTCCAAGTGATGTGTTGCTCTTCCATGTTTATTGTTTTACTTTGATATTGGTGAATTGAGATTGCAGGAATGGTATTGTTTTATTGTGTGTGATTGGTTTATTCGGATCGGTTTTATCGGTCACCACGCATTCCAAAAAGCCACCTGAGGTGTGTGCTTCGGGTTCCCAAAGGCTATTCGCACCTATTTCATTACCAGTTGGTAGTTCAAATATGTACTTGGACTTGTCCAAATAAAAGACATATAAATCGTCTTCCAGCCCTGCCAAAGTGCCCGGAGTATAACCGAGGGCATCTTCTATGTCTTTTACATTATTGGAAAGTCGGTATTTTGCGACTACCGCATCCATATCGGATTTGAGCATCACAAATTTTTTCAGCGGGAACGCCATATAATTTTGTGTTGGGTCTTCGATCCATCTTTTGACCACCATAAAGGCACCACCTTCGGCATCAAATTTTTGAAGGTGGTTGGTGATATAACTAGGAATCAGGTAATCCGCTGGATTGGGTCGTGTAGGTTTGGGTATCTCCCTTACTCTTTTGTTATACCAGCCTTGTTTGTAGATCAGTTCTTTAAAATCGAAGGTGTGTAATGCCTCTGGATCTTTATTATGAACGATGGTTTTGGCTGGATCAGATTTGTCAATAATAACGGCTTCTCGGTAGCCGCCGGAGGTTTTTGCACCGGGTTCCCAGAGTTCGTTAGCCCCTATTTCATTGCCATTGGGGAGTTCAAAATTGTATTTAGAAGGGTCTAAATAAAT
>JAYUKX010000198.1:0-86617 GCA_043764095.1 Chitinophagales bacterium | reverse complement strand
GATTATGGAGCGCGGTTTTATGACCCTTGGGTGGGTAGATGGTGGGGCGTGGATCCTTTGGCGGAGAAATATGCAGGATGGTCTTCGTATCATTATGGGCTGAATAACCCAGTGTTGTTTATTGACCCCAATGGTATGGAGATTACTTTTTCTCTAGACGGCAATAGTTATCATGCTACTGGACAAGAAGCGGTGAATGCATTTTTGGGGTTGTTGCAACAGGAAAATAAGAGAAGTGCGACTAATTTAGATGAAGCAGGAAAACTGAGAAAAGTAAAAATAGTTGTCACAAATGAAATAGTTGGTGAGGCATTGGTTGCTGGATATTCTGATGAAGATGGGCGAACGGAAGACCAGTTTAAAGTACCACTCTATAAAATGACAATAACAGGTTTTGATGAAAAAGGAAAGGAGCAGACAAGAAGTTTTGACGTGATTAGATTTGGTGTTCACCAACGTAAAAAAGGGAAACCATCAGTAGTTGGTCTGAGTGACGAACAAGAATATACGATTAGAAGTTGGAATTCAAAGTATTTAGAGGATCATGTTGATGCAACGCAGGGAGCGTGGAGAATTACGGAAGGATACCTAATCCATGATGGAGCCGATAATACAAAGAAAAATGCTTGGGGAGCAATCGGATGTATTGAAGTTTGTGGCATGCACGATAAAAATACGGATAATTTCAAACGGCTAAATTATCTTATTCGGTCTTTTTCAGGGACAGCCCAAAAAGGAGATAAAGCTAACAACGAAATAGCGAGTGCAGGGGTTCTAACTATTTCATTTCAAAAAGCCGAACGTCCACCATTAAAGCGAAAATAATTTATATTTAAACTCAGCATAGGTCTTGTACAATTTATTACGCCAATAATAAATATTTGTACAAGACCTAAGAGCGAGAAGTAAAACCAATATTATATCAATTTAATTACTAAGAATATGATTTTATCTAAGATTCAATTATGCATGTTGTTTATATATTTATCAACGTGTTGCTCTGGGCAGGATGTAAAACCTGATTTGTTACATGTAGATACGTTTGCATTTACCCAAAAGACATTTGTTTCCAAACTATCGAGTTTTGCAGGTCGATGTTTGGGCGAATTTTGTTATTCCGATACATTAGAAGCAAATAGAATAAAGGCTTTCAATAATTCCTTAAACAAATACCTAAAGACAAAAGTTTTTTCTAAAATGGATGCTGTTGTTGCATGTTCTGTTAAACTGTGTTCGGAATATGAAAGAGTTACATTACATGAGCAGCACTTCAAAACTATCGAAAGTGCAATTTTAGCAGTTAAGGCACTAGAAAAAACAGATAAAGGGTCACTTAACTATTCAATTGTACCTCAAAGCTGTAAATGGGTTAGAAAAGGCAATATTGTATATTTGCTAATTTATAGCCCAGATCTGGTAACGGATGGCATGGCTAACGATATAATTAAATGTATTAATGAACATTTGGAGTAATAATTTCTCTGTTAGATATACATCTAGCCCTTACTACTTTCAAGCGTAAGATCTACCTTATGCGACGAATCAACTGGAGTGTCAAGTGGTAAATGTAGATTTTGCTCAAACATCCTAATAATACCCTTTATAGCGCGTGTCGCTACCCACCAAAGTAGCGGCACGCTTTTTTACAACTACCACAACCACAAAAAAGCACCAACCACACACCTTAGGCAATACCTGCATTACCTTTGCCGACCTAGACAATAGTGGTACTGTAACCACTACCGAAATACTCCAACAGAAATAGATCGAAGTCATTTAGAAACTAATAATTTTTGACCCTTTTCAAAATTTAATTGTACAATGGATAGATTGAAACAATACCGCACCATACTCAAAGAAGTACTCAACGCTTACGCCGCTAATGAAATAGCGCAAATCCATAAACCTGATGATATGCAAATGCGATTAATCATGGATACAGAAAATGATCATTATCAAGCCTTGTACGCAGGCTGGCACAATGACCAACAAATTTTCTCTGTTGTATTTCATTTTGATATCATCGACAACAAAATTTGGGTGCAACGCAATATTTCTGACTACGATATAATAGGGGACATCGAACAAAAAGGTGTTCCTAAATCTGATATTGTTTTAGCATTTCATGCGCCGGCTATGCGGAATTTTACGGAATACGCTACAGCATAGGAATGTTTCGCTAAAAAATTATTTTGCGACTGGCTTGTTGCAGAGAAATGTTTTTAAATTGAAAATCAAATATTTATAAGTTTTTATTATATTTATATGTTAATGTACGATAAAAATCGTAGTAAAAACTTGCACATACGATAAAAATCGTAGCACCTTTGTACCATCAAAATAATTCAACCATAATTACAGGCGTTTTAGATCGCCTTTTTTTATACCATTAACTACGATAAAAATCGTAACGACATGAACGAGCAACAAATACCCACGCCAACCGATGCCGAGTTGGAAATTCTTCAAGCACTTTGGGCCAAATACCCCGAAAGTGTACGCTATGTAAACGACCTGATCAATAGCCGCCGCAACCCTGAACAACAGGTGGGCTATACCACTACATTAAAACAAATGCAGGTGATGATGGAAAAAGGATTGCTCACCCGCGAGATCATCGAGCGCAACCACTTGTATTCGCCCGCCCAAGAACAAAAAGAAACACAAGCGCAAGTGGTGCAAGAACTGGCAGATCTGGCATTTGAAGGTTCGGCTTATTCTTTGGTGCTGCGCGCATTGGGTAGTGGCCAAACCACCCCCGAGGAATTGGCCAAAATCAAAGCATTTATTCAAGAAATAGAACAACAAAAACAATGAGCATCTTTTCTGAAAGCCTCGATTATGCCCTTGGGTGGACGGTTTTACACTCGATCTGGCAAATTACTCTGATCGCAATTATCACCGGTATCATTCTTTTTGTGTACCGCAACCGTAGCGCACAACGACGTTATTGGGTGGCCAATGGTGCATTATTTACTATGTTGATGGTATCTATAGCCACTTTTGTGTATTATTCATCTAATGTGGCTTATGAACAACATATCATCCAAGAACAAATGGATGCTGGTATTCAGGCCGCTACCAATACCGAAAAAGAAGCACCTTCCAATTTTGCCAAAACGGTGATTGATCCCCTTGTGGTGGCTGCAAAAAGGCCTGTTTTTGAGGAAGAACATACGTTTTCGGCGAGTTTTAGAGGCTATTTCGAGCAGCACTTGCCTATGGTTGTTATGATTTGGTTGTTGGGACTGGCCATATGCCTATTCCGCGTTATGACGGGCATTTCGTATGTGTATTATTTAAAACAAAGGATGAATTTCCATGCCGATCCATTTTGGACAGAAATGCTGGAGGATTTATTGAAAAAAGCAAATTTTAAACATAAAATTGATCTTTTGGAGTCGGCCTTGGTGCGTTCTCCTGTTACGATCGGATTACTCAAACCCGTTATTTTATTCCCTATCGGATTTATCAACCGCTTACCCGAAAGGGAAGTGGAGGCTATTCTTGCCCATGAATTGGCCCATATTATACGTCGCGACTATTTATTTAATATCCTACAAAGCCTCGTGGAAGCACTTTTTTATTACCATCCCGCCGTTTGGTGGCTTTCTGCTCAGGTGCGCAATGAGCGAGAGAGTGCCTGCGATGATATGGCGATCGCCCTGTTGGGCAACAAACTCAATTACGCCAAAGCACTCGTAACGATTCAGGAAATGGCTTTTACTACTTTGTCGCCCGCTTTAGGGTTTGCCGGAGAACGGAAAGGCCAACTGATGAACCGTGTGCAACGGCTTTTTTCACAACAAAATTTTAAGTTAAACGCTATGGAAAAATGGATCACCACCGCGCTAGTGGTATGCTCAATCGCCGTATTGGCTTTTGGTCAACAGATACACCAATATTATAACGCTAACCATATTGAAGGTTTTAATTCGTACGGCGATGAAGAGCAAATGGCTACTTCTGGCGTATGGGAGGCTACTTTTGAAAAAGACAGCGTCTGTCTGAGCCTTGTGAGTCGCACCCGACGCTCCAATTGGATGATTGGCGACTGCTACCCCAAATCTGATTTTACCAATTTGAGCCTTGCCGCTGCCGATAAAACAGAATTTTCGATGGTTCGCCCTGCTGGTAATATTGTTTTTAAGGGTACCATTGAGGGTAATGGCGGCTATGGTCGCTACGAATTTACGCCGAATGAGGCATTCAAAACCAGCCTCGCACAAAGCGGTATCAAAGATGCGGATGACAACCTGCTTTTACATTGCTTTTTTGCCAATTTTCAATCCGATTACGTGGCCGCGATGCAACAAAAAGGGTTTAAAATTACGAATAAAGAGGATCTTACTGAATTGGCCGTTTTTCGGTTGGACACCAAAACCGTAGAGCAGTACGTCGAAATGACCAATAAATTGGGTAAAAAGAACATTTCTGTACAAGATTTAGTAGAATTGAAAGTGCATGATGTATCCCCCAATCGTATCGCGGCATTTGCACAAGCGGGTTATGGCAATATGGGTTTGGATGACATTAAAAGTTTCTCTATTCACGGCATTGACCCTGCTTTTATCCAGCAAATGAACGCGACGGGATTTGGTAAACTGTCGGAAGAGGATATGATTGCTGCAAAAATTCACGATATTGACGCTCAGTTTATCGCAGATTGTGCCAAAATGAACTTAGGTAAATTGAGTTTTGAGGATATTGTTTCCATGAAAATACACGGGATTAGCACTGAATATGTGTCTTCGGCGGTAGCAACAGGCATTTTGCCCTCCAATGCCGATTTGGATGATATTACTACGATGAAGATACACAATATCAGCGCAGAATACGTCAAAGAATGCCAACAATTGGGGTTTGGTCAGTTGGATATGGATGATATTATGACCGCAAAAATTCATGGCATTACACCTGAGTATGTGAAAAATGTACAAGGATTAGGACTTGGTCAATTGAACTTTGACGATGTTGTTACCGCCAAAATCCACGGTATTGATGGCGATTATATCAAAAAAGTGCAAGATCTTGGGTTGGGAAAACTTAGTTTTGATGATATTCTAACTACAAAAATCCACGGTTTGGATTTTGATTTTGTAAAAAAGGCTCAAAATATGGGACTTGGAAAACTTGATTTTGAAGATCTTATCGCTTTCAAAATTCATGGTGTAGATGAATCTGTCCTCAACGAGTACAAACAGATGAATATTGGACCATTGGATAAGGACAACTTAGTGACCATGCGGATCCACAGGGTTAGTGCGGATCAATTAAAGTCTTTCCGCGACATGGGTTTGAAAGATATAGATTTTGACGATTTAGTTGCTGCTAAAATCCACGGTGTTACACCTAATTATATCAAAGAATGCGAAGCAAAAGGGTATAAATTACCTTATTTGGGCGATTATATTGATTTGAAAATCCGTAGCTACGGAAAAAATTGGAATAGGAACTAAATAAATTTCATGGAGATTTTTTATCTTTGCCTCTTGTAATCGTACATTTTTATTTCAGATGATATTTTTTGAAATTTTAGATAAAGTACAGTGTCCAAGTGTGGCAAAACCGGCCTTAGAAAAATGCAGGTTTTGCTCGAGTGGAGGCGGATGAAGCCAAAAAGTGTTTGAGCCAAACAAATTTTCAGGGACGCAGTCCCCGTAAAATCGTTCGGCGAGTTTTTTTTGGCTCCGCCGGAACGAGAAAGCAAAAGCACCGCATTTTTCGTCAGCCGAAGCGTTTTTTGTTTCTTTTTTTCGCTAAAAAAAGTAAAAAGTAGCCATTGATGAACTGATTTTCAGATTTTTGAAATTTGCAAGTGTGCAGAATTTTTCTCAAAAGAAAATGTCCTGCTGCAAATCTTTGCCTCCTTATGAACCCGACTCCCATCAAAACCCGTCTTGCGCCCACACCATCGGGCTATCTGCATGCGGGTAATGCGATCAACTTTATTATCAATACGGTAGTGGCCAAAAGCCGCTCGGGAGGCCGCGTGCTACTCCGTATTGATGATATAGATGCAGATCGGAAAAGACCGGAATATGTCGAGGATATTTTTAGAACATTGGAGTGGTTGGGCATTGAATGGGATGAAGGGCCGAGTGGTCCCGATGATTTTGAACAAAACTGGTCACAATGGAAGCGAATAGACCAATATGAAGCGTTTTTGGCCGTTTTACGCGATAAAAATATGGTTTTCCCTTGTCAAAAATCGAGAAAAGACTTGTTGGCTTTTAACGGTGGTTATCCTGCATCTTTTAAACATCAACCGATTGGATTGCTCGATACCGATACCGCTTGGCGTGCAAATACACCCGAAGATTGTCCGCTTCCCTGTTTTATTGTGCGCCGCCGCGATGGTAACCCTGCGTACCATGTGGCCAGTATTTGCGATGATGTATATTTTTCCATTACCGATATAGTGCGAGGGGAAGATTTGAAAGATACTTCTTCTATTCAGCAATGGTTGGCTCAATCTGCTGGTTACCATACCTTCCAGCAAATCGCCATTAGCCACCATCCGTTACTCCAAGATGCACTTGGCGCAAAGTTGTCGAAGTCGGCAGGTTCGGGTGCTATTCGGGATTTGGGCGATTTTAAAGAAGAAAAAGCAAAGTTATTTCAACAAGCCGCAAAATGGCTGGGCATTTCTGATACAAATATCCAAAATTTGACCGACCTTGCGGCTTTTTATCGCAGTAAGGTATAAAGTTAATAATGAGTTATCCGATAAGGTATATTGATAATCAAACAGATTTTGAGCGGGAGTTAGTGCCTCTAAAAGGGCAACCTTGGATTGGTTTTGATACAGAATTTGTAGGGGAAAAAACATTTGTTCCCGTGTTGTGCTTGTTGCAAGTGGTACACGAAAACGGTATCTTGCTCATTGATACCCTTAGCGTCAAGAATTTAGGCGCATTTCTTCGCATATTAGAAGATCCAGAAACGCTAAAAATTACCCATGCTGGTGATAATGATTATCGTATCCTGTATATTTTATTTGGAACGGTGCCTGTTAATTTGTTCGATACACAAATTGCTGCTGGTTTTGTGGGCTATAATTATCCTGCGGGTTTTGGCAAAATTGTGGAGCGCGAATTGGGTGTTTCTTTGTCCAAAAGCCATACTGTAGCAGACTGGGAAGCACGTCCAATCGACGATAAAGCACTCAATTATGCGATTGAAGACGTTAAGTATTTACCTGATTTATACAAGAAATTAACCGCAAAAATGGAACGCCGAGGGCGCGCCAAATGGGCCAAAGAAGAGAGTATGAAATGGGAAAATGGCGATTTTTTCTCCGCTGATCCCTATAAAGAAGCCATTTCCAGCGATTTTATCTATCAGTTGGATCGTAAAGAGCAGGTCTTTTTGTTGCGTATCTATGCATGGCGCAGGCAACGCGCAACTGAATTGAATATTCCTAAAGAACAAGTATTGCAAAGTAGGTATGTAAGTGCTATTTTACGTGCCTTAAAAGATGGTTCGGGTGCTGTACGTGCCAACCGAACCCTTCCCGAAAATGCTTGGAAAAAATATCAACCAGAATGGCAAGCCCTTTGGAAAGCACCCGCAGAAGCCCACGAAACGGAGTTGATTAATGGCCTTCCAGGTGCGCCGCCCGATAATCCTGAACTGGAATGGCACTACGAATTGCTGTACCATTTTGTAAAAAAACAGTGTCTTGACAATGAAATTAGCGCGGCATTACTTTTTCCACGTGGCGATTTCAATAAGTTAAAAAGTGGCCATCCCGATTTTGATGCCAGTATATTAGATGGCTGGCGCGCTAATCTCTTAGGCCCAGAATTGGTACAATGGCTCAAAAGCGGCAAGCCACTCCAAATAGAATGGTTGCCCGAAGGTGGCTGTATTATTCACTAAATTACTGAATAACAATATTTTATGTACACACTACTGGTAGGGAGTGCAACGCTGAGTTTTTTTCACGCGCTTATTCCAAGCCATTGGTTGCCTATTTTGGCTGTCAGCAAGCAAGAAGGATGGTCATCTGCCAAAACCCTGCGGATTACGCTATTGGTAGGTTTGGCGCATGTATTGAGTACTGTACTACTCGGTGTAACGATTGCTGCTTTGGGTGCTCAATTGTCCAGTTGGGTGCATACTTTTACGCATTGGTTTTCGCCAGCGTTATTGGTAGTTTTAGGAGGGTATTACTTGTACCAGCATTATTACCACCACCATTTTCACTTGCACAAACAAACGACGCGCTGGGGCATTATTGTCTCTCTTACGGTGTCCATGTTTTTTTCTCCTTGTCTCGAAATTGAAGGATATTTCCTAGCGGCTGGCCCTTATGGTTGGCCTTTTGTATTCAAAATTGCGCTGGTATATTGCCTTACCTCTGTGGCGGGTATGGTGATATGGATGCAATTGGCGATCAATGGCCTAAAAAAACTCGATTGGCACGCTTGGGAGCACAATGCAGGACTGGTAACAGGGCTATTATTGATGGCTTCGGGTATTTTGCTTTTTGTGTTGGAATAGTTAACGCTCAATCCAAGCCATCAAAGACTCTAAATACATATCACTCACCGGAACTTGATGTCCAGCAATCGTAATATTTTGATTGCGAATGGATTGAATTTGCTCCAAATTGATGATAAATGACTTGTGTACCCGCATAAATGACTTTGTGGGCAATTTTTCTTCCATCGCCTTTAAGGTCGATTTGGTTAATAACGGTTTTTGGGTGTTTATCCTAAAAATTTTCACATAGTCTTTCATACTTTCCACGTGGCTAATTTCCGCGATGAGGACTTTGACCAAAGCATAATCTGCGTGAACGAAAAAATAATCGGGCGATGCAGTTTCTACTTCCGTGGTAGGGGTGGGTATTTTTTTTTGTTTTTCCTCCAATGCCTTCAAAGCCGCTTTTGTAAACCGCTCCATACTCACGGGTTTCATCAGGTAATCCACCACATCAAGGTCGTAACTTTCTACTGCATAATGCGCATAAGCGGTAACAAAAATCACCATCGGTTTTTCGCGAAGGCTTTGCAAAAAAGTAGTACCCAGCATACCGGGCATTTGAATGTCTAAAAAGATTAAATCGACTGGTTGTTCCTGCAACACTTGTATGGCCTCGAATGGGTTTTTACAAGTACCCACGAGTTCTAAAAAAGGTAATTGGCGGATATTTTCTTCCAGTAGTTTACGCGCCATATTCTCGTCATCAACAATGAGGCATTTAAGCAGCATGATTTACGGAATCTAAAAATTGTAAGGTTAAATTAACTTCATACCAACCATTTTCGGTGTTTTTAATCGTCAATTGATGCGCATCTGGGTACAGAAGTTCTAATCTGCGGCGCACATTGGCCTGCCCAATACCCGCATTTTGATCTTTTTGAGACGCTGGTTCTACGGTGATTTTGTTGCGTACTAAAAATGTTAAATTGGAAGGAGAAACGTGTATTTTGACTTCAATTTCGGGGTTTTGCACCATTCCAACGCCATGTTTGAACGCATTTTCTACGAATGGAATCATGAGCATAGGCTCAATAATTTGGGTAGAAGTATCGCCGGTTATTTCCACATTTATTTTTACATCTTCCTCAAAACGTATCTTTTGTAAATCAATATAATTCATCAAATAAGTTACTTCTTGTTGCAAACTAATCTGTGCATGTCCCGATTCGTACAACATGTAGCGCATCAGTTCGGATAGTTTTATGGTAATAGTTTCCGCCAAATCCGATTTTGAGCGGATAAGATAAACAATACTATTGAGCACATTAAAAATAAAATGTGGGCTGATCTGCGACCTCAAAAAGGAAAGTTCTGATTGCAGCCGTTCTTGTTGTTTTTCTTGTTGAATTTGCTCTTCTTTTGATATATAATCCAACAAAGCGTATCCAGTACTAATCGCCGAAACAAAAACAAGCGGTACAATATTCCAAAATGGATTATAATTTTTTCTAGGAATTGACGTCAACTGGTGGGCGAGTAACCAGTCTTTGATTGTAAAATGTAAAAAACTAAAGCATATAATACATAGTACCAGTATGCCAAAATAGGTTGTGCTACCTTTTTGGCGAAAAAACTTTGGAAATAACCAATGGGTATTGAGGATAAATAAAGGGACATGCGTCGTTAAAATCAAAGAAAATAGGAGTATAAAACGATCGTGCAATTCCTCATCGGTGACGCTCGACAGCGGTAAATACAACCAAATACTCCACAAAATAAAGTGGAAAAGTGGTGTTTTATACTGTGTTGGAATGATATTTTTGATCATAATATAGGTGTGCCAAATATTCCTTAGAAGCCATAAAGATAAGGATGTAGATGCGATATGAATTGATTTATTGCTCCTAATTCAATTGAATACTTATCAAATACAGGGTTTTCTTGTGAAAATTTCAGGTGCAGCGCACTGTAATATTTGTAGAAATGATAAATTTTCCGTGTTTTGAAGGTGCAGCGCACCGCGATATTAAATTTAATGTTACGTCGCACTGCACCTTCTATTTTCTACAAATATTACGGTGCGCTGCACCTTTAAACCCGATTCTGCCTATTTTCTACAAATATTACGGTGCGCTGCACCTGAAATTGTAATAAGAAAACCCTTGTGAACATTTATCGAGTATTAGGATATGAGTGAGCCCTAGCCCCGACAATTTACAGTCCCCGTTTAATTGCTAAAGTCAGGTTGTTCTTGCCCTTCTTTACGGCCTTCTTTCATTTTCTTAAACATGGATGCGTCTGCTTTGCCAAAGGGTACTTGAAGCGATATTTTGAAATAACGGGCATCGCGGCGGCGCATCGTTTCCTGTGTATAAGTGGGTAATTCTAGGAACATGATGTCTTTGCGCGAGTTAAACACATCATTGATGGAAAATGTGACGTTGGCAGCATTGTTGAAAAAGGATTTTTTGACTGCAAAATCAGCAAAATAGATCCCTTTGCGGTTGCCCTGAGGCATTGGTCGGTTGCCCTCGTAGGCTCCATTAATCTGGAACGAAAAATTATAAGGAAGTTTAACCGTTAGATTGGCCTTGCCGTTCCCTGCCCAGCCTTTATTGGAAAATGTATCCACATTTACATTAAAACTAAATACATTAGCGTTGAGCATTAGATCAACGTGTTTGCCAAAGGCCATTTTTAAGGTATTATCCAAACCATACCTTAGTTCATTGCTACCATTGACAAATCTCGTTAACAATACCGATGGATCAGTTTCAGAAGGGGTGGACAATGGCTTCAGCGTATTGGTTTCGTTACTCAAATAAATAGTTGATAACCAATTGTTTGCGCCAAATATCCTGTTATAGTTAATTTCAGCAAGGTTGATAAATTCGGGTTGTAATCCAGGGTTGCCGTATTGTACATTTTGCTTGTCGTTGGCTTGGATACCGGGCATCAACTGGCGGAAATTGGGGCGTTGTATTTTACGGCTAAAATTGACACCCAATTCGCTTTTTTCATCCAATTTTTTCGAAAGGAAAACAGCGGGGAACAACGAGCGCAATAAGTCTTTGCCGTGGCCTTTGGGGTAATTGTAACCAAAATCGGCTACTCCATCGAGGTAGGAATTACCTTTCAGGCTCGATTGCTCAAAACGCAAACCCGCTTGATAACGAATCCCATATTTCAATTGGCTGCTGTAAGTGGCATAAGCAGCATTGATGGTTTCGGTGATCCGAAAATCTTGTGAAAAGGTTTTGTCTAACACATATTGATCTTTGTCGTAATCAAAATTATTGAAAAAATACGCTTGATCCTTGCCGCTCCAAAAACTCCGCACCCCCATCTCTAATTTTGAAAGATCATTGATGGGTTGCACAAAATCGACCTGAAAAACGCCTTGTTGGCTGGAGTTTCCGCCATCAATGGCTACAAGTTCGGGGTTATTAGGCAATAACACGCCATCGGTATTATATCCAGTGGTGTTCCAATCGGCTTTATTGGAAGACGAACCCCAGCCAAAATTGGCCATTGTGGTGAGTGATTTGCCTTTTTGGGCATACGTCTTTTTCCAACTGGATTCGATATTGTTGTTTTTAAAACTATTTTTGGGTAGTGTCAGGCGTGTACCGTAAGATAATATTTGATTTTCGGCATTAGCCAGTGTATATTTTTGATCGGAGGAGACATTGAATTTTCCTGCCATAATTGTACCCGCGAGCGATATGGTGTTGCGGTTGTTGAGCGCGTAATCCACCCCGATTTTGCCAATTTGGAATACATTTTGGAAGTTAACATCAGTATTTTGATTAAAATAATTGGCAACAGATCCATCTGTATTGAGGTTGGTGCGATAAGCATAACCAGTGACAGGATTATCGGTAGTATTATTATTGTAAAACGTAGTTACCGAAAACTTACCTTCGTGTGCATTTAGGTTGACCATACCATTATAACGGCCTTGGTTACCAACACCAGCCACAATAACGCCATTATAACCCGGTTTTTTGTTCTTTTTCAGTACAATATTCAAGATGCCGCCAGCGGTAGCCGCTTCGTATTTGGCCGATGGATTAGAAATGACTTCTATGGATTCGATTTGGTCGGCTGGAATTTGAGTGAGGGACATCAGTGTTGGTTTACCATCCACATAGATCGTTGTACCGCGGTCGCGGAGTTTGGCATTACCGTCCACATCTACGGATACAGAAGGGATACTTTTGAGTACATCTTCGGCAGTTCCTCCGGTGGAAGTGATGTTTTTATCTACGTTAAATACCCTTTTTTCAAGGCTAATTTGGGTAAGGCTCTTTTCGGCGGTGATTTCCACGGCATTTAAGGTTTGATCTTCCGACACCAATTGGAAATTACCCAAATCCTGCTCAATATCGCTCGGCGGCTTTATGATGGCGGCTTTGGTTTGTTCTTTGAAACCGACAAACCTAATTTTGACCATCATTGGGCCCATAGGCAAATTGGTAATATTGAATTCACCATTTTCTGCTGTTAAAGCACCACCGATAATGGAGTCGCGTCCGCCGCTTATCTTTTTAAGGACGGTAACGGAAGCGTAAGCCACAGGTTCTTTTGTAGTGCTTTCGAGTACTTTACCGTATAAACGGCCAATACTGAGACTGCCCATTTTACCTGGCGGTAGCGAACCGGGAGTTTTTTGAGCCAACAAATTGATGGAAAAAGCCAAAAAGGCAAAAAATAAGAATGGTTTTTGAAGGGTAATTTTTTTGTATAGCATAATGAACCGTTTTATCGTTCCGAATTGGCAAGAGCGTGAATTAAAAGTACAAATTTGATGGTCTTATTCTGCCCCTATCTTCGGTATTCATCGGTTGTTTAGTCTGACCAAACGCCCGCTGCATATCTTGATAGTGACAAAATCGTTACACCAAATCTGTACGTTCTATATAATTCTCGTTCTAAAGTATGGCGCAAAAGTACCGGTATCGCCAATTGTGCTAGATATAGAGCCGACCATCCCTACCAATGTGGGGATGAAAAGCCTATTTTTGATGGTGCAAGACGGGTGATGATGCTGCTATTTTTATATTAGACCTTATACCGAACTAGTTTCGTATGCTGAGAATGGTTAATTTTTGCCAAATCTTCGTTAAGTTTTTCGCCGAAAATCGCCCATTTCGACTGCAAAATTTGCCTTGATCTGACAAAAATTTCCTCATTTCAACATTACGACTCTAATTCGGTATAAGGTCTATTATTGCACTACAACACGCCCTGTGGATTGCATTTGCTCCGAAAATATTCGATACACATAAATGCCTTTGGGTAAATTTAAAGTTACGTCAGAGGTGCCATTTGCTTGTTGATGCAGCATGAGTTGGCCTTGCAGGTTGTACAATGCTACTTGGTAAGGATCTTGGCTTTTGGGCTGAATATGTATTTGTCCATTTTGTTGTAATACAGTTGGAAAAACAACAAAAGACGGTATAATTGCTTCAAAATTAACGACTTGTATGGTAGAATTTTCTGCGCGCCCATCCATATCGCGGATCAATAGTCGATAATAATTTTTTCCGGGCTTGGGTGTGTTATGGATAAATTGATAGGTTTGCTGTATGCTGCTTGTTCCTTTGGCAGGTATTGTACCAATGGGGTAGTAATCCAACCCATTTGTGCTGTGTTCTACCACAAATTCCTTCACGTTGTGCTCCGAAGCCGTTGTCCAATTCAATTTTGTTTTGGTTGTTGATTCCATTGCGCGGGCTGTAAAGGCCATTAATTCAGCGGGTAGGGGAGCAGAGGCTATTGCAAAATCCCAAACACCACGCCCATAAGTACCAAAACGGATGATATTATTCCCAACATTATCAACGGTATTAAAATCTAAAATGGGGGTTTCCGAACCAATCAAACTGTACCAAGTTGATTGAGCAAACACATATACATAAGGCCCTTCGGAGGTGGCAGCAAACAGCAATGACTCATCGGTGGAAAGTGCTACCTCATAAAAAGTAGCGGCTGGTATGTTACCATTCAGCGGTACAAAAGAAGTACCGCCATTGTTTGACTGATACACTCCGGTATTTGAAAACCCAGTTCCGCACACAAATACTTTATCGGCATTGGTCGTAGAACATTTGATATCCCAAGGAATCATGGATGATGGAAGTCCTGCTGTTGTGATTTTATTCCAACTACCGCCCTGATTAGAAGATGCAAAAAAAGCAGCATCCTGAGTAGCAACATAGATCCTATTATGATCCGACATGGCTACACCGATTGCTTTAATGACCGAAGTGCCATTGTTGGAATTGGCTCGGAAATCATAATTGAATTGGGTGTTTTGCCATGTGACATTAGTGCCAGAAATACTCACATTGGCCGTTATCAAATAAGAACCAGTACCGCCATTGAGGTTACCACCTGCTACATATACTTTATTGTCTGCAAAATTGGGGGTAGCAACCATCGGATTGATCCAACCCGGTTTGTTGCTCCCAGGAATATCAAAAGAAGAATAACTACGCACATTTCTCTTTGGGAAGCAAAACAGTCCACCGTTTTGAATCATCGCATAAAACGACTGATCGCTGTTAAAAAAACTACCCAGCATACCATCGGCAGTACTCATATTATCGGTAGCAATCAAGTCGAAATTGGCCAATGAATTGCCTGAATATTTAAAATTCCCTTTATCCTGCGCACCGCAATACAGAAAGCCATCACTGGCTGTTGTTTGGTCGTATAGGGTTACAACATTCAGGTTTTGGAGGGCAAGATTTGCTGTGGTTTGGAAGTGGTTGTAAGTAATGTGTATGCCAGCGTGGTTAAGAATGATGATAAATGGCGTACCATCCGATTTTTTAAAATAATCGAGACTCATAATATCCACGTGCATCGAATCTTTGCTATCGCTATAATACCGCCACCACTGTGGGTATTGCTCCTGCCAAGTGACACCGTTGGAGGTTTTATTCAACTGAAAACCACCTACATACAAATTAGAATTATCGGGATCTGCCAGCCAGCCTTTTACCCATACATTTTCGGAAGCGGTGCTGAGAAACGTCCAGTTAGCACCATTAGTAGTTTTATAGACGTTTTGATTGGAATCGTGGGTTATAAACTGTTCGTAATCATTGACGGTGGTATTGAACCGTCCGCTTACGTGTATGCCTCCGATGGCGATATTTTGGTTAGTGTAAGATACTGGAGCGGAAATAGTAGTTGCGCCTGATGAAAAATTATGGTTTAAGGTATAAAATTTTTGTGCCCGATTATCAACGAGGTACATTTTATCCGAACCATAAGGTTTCCAGAGATCGACATCTTCTACGTCATAACCCACAGGAGTATCCCATATTTTGGTATAACTAACGCCTTTATTGGTACTTTTGTACAATTGGATCAATTGCCCCCAAGGATTGCCCGACCAAGTATGCACCAAGTAATAAAGTGTATTATTGTCGCTCAAGGTAATCAACCTGCGTCCTTTGCCCCAATGGTCGTAAAACGAAAACCCAGTGCCTTTTGTCCAAGATTGGCCTTCATTATCCGAAAACCGAACTATTTTATCATCTACGCCCGAACCATAAATGGCAAAAATACGATTACCGCCATTGTGGGGCAAAATATCAATTTCATCTGGTTCAAAGTTAATATCATCGTTGAGTAAAGACCACGTGGTGCCATTCAAATTTCCTTTCCAAAGGTGGCCAACGGTAGAAATACCATAAATCGCCTCTGTTGCAGGATCAAAATCCACTACACGCATATCACCTGCTTCGTTGATGGGGCCGCGTTCATGCCAAGTGGCTTCGATGAGGCCGCCAGCGAATGTTTCAGTGACAGATCGGGAACTTACGCCCGTCCGTTTGGATTGCTTGAGGGCATAATTACGCATCCAGTTTTCGTGGCGGATAGAGTCCACATTGGTACCAGCAGTAGCGAAATACAACTGCTCGCGATACACCTTTTTTAAGGAATCTTCGAGTATTCTACCCGCTTTAGTGGATTCAATATTTTCGGGAATAGCGGGCGTTTCATTAGAGGTAGTGTTTTTACAGGCGATAGCACAGCATGCTAAAAAAGAGAGGGCGAGTAATAATTTTTTCATGTATTAAAATGATGTTCGTATAGATACAGTATGATTAAATTAAATATAATCGCAAAGTTACTATAAGTTTTCTATTACTCGATGTTGGATACCGTGATACCTTTGGCTCGATTATTTTCGTTGGTGTGCCGTCATACCGCCCATTACTTTTTCCATGATTCGTATTTTTCCCCACTTACCCTTTAAAATCGAAGTCCTTTACTTTAATTTTACACATTTCGCCATTGGTTAAATTATGCCAGACAATTCCTTCGATTCCTGTATGGTTACCAAACTTGGTTTTTTGCTCGGGCAGCCATTTTTTCAGCCCTTCAAAGTCCGTTGGAACATGTTCGAAGGTTACTTTTTCGCGCCAGTTGGCTAGGGAGAAAAAAAATAGCGTATGACCAATAAGATTCAACGGATTGCCTTGGATTTTCTCACCTAATGCTTCTGCACTCCACTCTCCGTCGGGTACTGTAGAAAAATCTGTGTTTTTGACGGCTTCAAAAATATAAGCATCGGCGTTATCTGTTTCGTTAGCATCTACATACCAAGGGTCGATGATACCATTTGCTTTTTGGCTTTTGTCCGGATTTCTGCGTTTTTCCACCCGAACAACAATATGGTTTCGGACAGTAATGCGCACGTTCATGCCATCTAGTTTTTCGGTAGCAATAGCGTTGTTAAAGTCAAAATGCTCGACGGCTACTTTTTCATTTACCTTTCGATTGGTGTCCCAATTTCGGTCAAATAGTGTTGGAATTTTTTCCATTTTTATTGTTTTGTATAATGTCTGATGTGCAAAAATAGATCACTCGCGCTCCGCTACACAATTATAACAGCCTGGTTTAGCGTTATGGATATGGATGTAGTGGATTTCGTTCCGCTCAAAACCTAGTTGTAATTGTGTTGCTAGGTTTTGCCCTTCTGTAACAGTAGCATATTTCATCATTCCGCTTTTGTCATAGCCACGCAAGGAAAGCAACCTGTGGGTCAACATTTTAGGGATTTCATTTGTTCCCAAATTGGCCGTATTTGCTATTTTTCTTATAAAAATGGGACCACTTGCCTGATAAGGTGCATTGGTTTTATGGTGTTGATAGGGCAATAAAATGACTTCTTCTCCAATTGCGGCGTCCGCTAAACTTACCCTACATGGAAATCCGGGGAAAGCATCGACTGTCATTCTAACTGCGCCCATTTTTTCTAGTGCGGTATCGTCTAAGTCGAAAAGATGACGAAATTCAGTGTCTTGTAATGATTTAATTTTAAAATTTGTAGCCATAATTTTTTTCTGCAAAGGTAGGGCCTGAAAAGTGGTTGACCCACCCGAAACTTGCTATGTTTAGTCTTTGCTTATCATCGTAAGTGTCCAAATAACCCATAAAAATAAGATCGTCAATCGTTTTTTCGTACTTTTTCATCTAATAAAGTCTTGCATTGTGCGTCAAAAATCCGGTATTTGAAGTTAATACACTGTAAAATAAGTTTTTTATATTTTGAGGGTGTAATCGACCCAGAATGGGTCAAATGTTTATAGAGCAATTTGGTTGTATGATATTCGACCCCGATGGGGTCGTACCACATATCTACCCATCCTTTTGCTATAAATATTTGACCCATTCTGGGTCGGTCAACGACTACTAATATGCTAAAAACAGAGAAGTCAAAATATAAAATAAATTTATTTTACGCTATACTCAATAATTGACAACTAAATTTTTGTTTTGATATGAATGTGATCCGGAATTTTTTTCTGTTCTGTTCGGGAGCAGATCCTTCCACTTTGGAGCAATGCCCTACCGATACCCATAAATATGCGGGTATAGGTGCAACGGTGTTTTTTACGGGCGTACTGGCTTTTTTCTCCTCCTCCTACGCGCTTTATACTGTTTTTGATTCCGTCCCTGCGGCCCTTTTATTTGGCGCAGTATGGGGTTTAATGATATTTAACCTTGACCGTTATATTGTGATGAGTATGAAAAGTCAAGGCAAATGGTGGCGCGATTTGTTTATTGCCCTTCCGCGTGTGGGTTTGGCGGTATTGCTGGCATTGGTGATTTCCAAACCATTGGAATTGAAGATTTTTGAAAAAGAGATTAAAGGCGAATTAGTAATGATGGAGCAAGAATTGTTCAAAAAACAGGAAGACCGTGTAAAAGAGCGTTTTAGCACCGAAATGACGGATATTCAAAGCCGTATTCAAACCCTCAAAACCGAAATAGCATCTAAAACTGCCCGCCGCGATACACTCACACTCGAGGCCATGCGGGAAGCAGATGGAACGGGAGGATCTGGTAAAAAGAATTTAGGCCCTATTTATCGCGCCAAAAAGAATGAAGCAGATTTGGCTTCCGCCGATTTTTTGGCCGCCGTCAGCACCCAACAACCGCGGATTGATTCATTGGAAACTCAGTTTCGCCAATTGGAAGCCCAACAAACACAGGGCATTGCTACGCTCCAGCGCGGTGCTTCGGATGGGATGGCTGCACGTATGGAAGCACTTTCGCGACTTGCCCAAGGAAGTATGGCAATTTGGTTCGCTAGTATTTTTATTACATTACTCTTTATTGCGATTGAAACTGCACCTGTTTTTGTTAAACTGATTTCAACCCGCAGCCCGTACGATTATGTGCTACATCAAAGTGAGTACGTGTATGAAATGAACCATTTGGAATATACTACCACGCTTTCCAATACCGTAAAAAACAAACTCAAATACGAAACGGAAACAGGAACGCACGCCATTCAGGCGCAAATAGCCGCCGAAAAAGCCAAAATTGATGCCAAACTCAAAGGGACGTTGGATGGTATTCAACAGCAAAAGGGGTATAAGTTTGATGGGGCATAAACATAAATAGCCCCGAATTACAATCGGGGCTATTCACGTTCAACCACTCCATGGTTATTAAACAATTACCGTATTTCCGAAACCCGAATTGCAATCGGGGCTATTTGATCGGTACAATTTTTACTGCAAAGAGTCGCTTGCTGGCTACGGAATGGTGTAGTGGCAATCCTGCATTACTAAAACTAAATACATTGGGTTGATCTGCTTCGATACCACCATGTAAGTAGGCAACGGTGCCTCCATTGGGGTTGGCAGTAATAAAGGCATCGTAGTTGATTACGCCATTTTGGGTCAAATTGTCTGCAATTGTCCAGTGCATTTCTGATTCAGCCCCGTTATAAGTCACTGATCCAACGGGCAAGGTAGCGGCTGGAATAGAATCGCCAACTGCTGGCAGTACCAATGGCGTTTTGATGGGAGGGAAAGAATCCGGCAATAAATATTGCAGTAGTCGGCCATTAGCGGGCATCACGACCGTCGTAAATCGGTTAGTAATCGGGATATTATTGCCAAAATTACTATTGGCTGGTATTACTTTGGTGTTAGCAGGCGTAAGCAATGTCGGTTTTGTAATAGGAGCGCCAGTAAACCAATTATAGGTCATACCCCCCAGTAAGGAGGCATACGAAGTTTTACGGGAAGCACTATGCACTGGCACCACTTGGCAAGTATATACATTCCAAAACATGCTATCGGGTAATTCGGCAGCGCGGTCTGGGTGAATGAATACGCCTGTATTAAAATTGGTATTGCCATTTTTGAATACGCCCGAATAGTACATCAGGGCAGGGCTTCCATCGCTTGGATCGGTAAAGACACTCATGCTTCCATCGCGACGGCGGAAATTACCGGCATTGGATTTGGGATCGGTTACGCCATCAAAGCAGGTTGGACATACTGTAATAGGCCCTAAAGATAAGGTAGTACCATCATCGGTATAGTTAAAAGACCTAATTTGGTGAGAATAAGCTTCGCCTGCTAATGAAAAATTCCAGCCAAAAACCAAATAAACCGTATTGCCAATGGTTTCTAATTCTCCACCTGTAATAGCGAGCATGCTGTCTTGGGCTTGACGCACATTGGGCGGACTTACGGTTTTATTATTCATCACAGCATCAACCAGTACATCCATATTGATGGCCGTCATCAGTGCTTGGGTGATGGGGCCGTGTGGCGCTGTACCATCTTGGGTCTTCTTCGCTGACACCAATTCCAATAAAATTGGGCCTGTATGGCTTTTTAATTGGGTGGGTACATTCGCATATTCAAGTCCACCTACAATATATAATGTATTGCCATTTTGAAAATACTGGGCATTATTACTACGGAATTGCGTGCGATTAACCCCTAAAATATTTTTGTGTGGCATACTAAAGGTGGCCCAAGTAGCAGGATCGCTCCAGTTTTTGGTATCAATAACATAAATATTGGTGTTGGCGTAGGTTTGGTCAAAGTTGTAATCGGGGTGCATGCCATTGATACGACCTCCAATCATAATGATTTTATCCTTCCACACCGCATGAATATAGGAGTGCAGTCCTGGTAAATTAGGATTGACAAATTCCTGTAATTGTATAGTGTAAGGTGGTGTGGTCGAATCCACTACAGCAGTGGTAATCGGTTTGGGTGCTTCTGTACAGCTGCCCCAAGCCATCAGGGTGATGGCTAATGCAAAATAAATAAATCGTGGTGTCATACTAAAAAAAAATATTTTTGAACGACAAAGTTAGTATAACACAAATCAGGTATTTATGCGTAGAAATACCTGATTTTTAAATAGGTGTTTTTACGGGGGGGCATCAAGATATTACTCCAAATGAGCGGAATGTGCCTTAAAAATACAAGTTCCCGCTAAAAAGATAAAGCAAGTTGGCGGGAACTCGGTTTTTTTACTACCTTGCAGCCAAATTGCTCGCAATAATATGGAAAAAATAATTGGAAGACAAGACGAAATAGCAACGCTAAATACGCTCAAAAACTCTAAAAAATCGGAATTTGTAGCAGTTTATGGCAGACGACGGGTTGGGAAAACATTTCTCATCCGAAATGTTTTTGACGCGCCATTTAGTTTTCAATTGTCGGGGGTTGCCAATGTTGGCTTAAAACAGCACCTCACAAACTTTCACAACGTATATTTAAAACTACATCCGGATGCTCCTGAAAAATCGGCACCCAAAGATTGGTTCGATGCTTTTAACCGATTAAGCCTATTATTAGAGCAGCAAAACACCACTAAAAAAGTTGTTTTTTTGGATGAATTACCATGGCTTGATACCCCACAATCTAAATTTATTGCCGCGTTGGAATATTTTTGGAATAGTTGGGCATCCGCACGCACAGATGTTTTATTGATTGTTTGCGGCTCTGCGGCTTCTTGGATTATTAATGAATTAATCAACAATCGAGGTGGTCTTCACAATCGGTTAACGGAGCGAATTTTGTTAAAACCTTTTACGCTTTCCGAAACTGAAACTTTTTTAAAAGAGAAAGGGGCTAATTATGACCGCTATCAACTTTTGGAACTTTACATGGCCATTGGCGGTATTCCGTACTATCTTGAGAGCATAAAAGTGAATCGGAGTGTTGCCCAAAATATTGACCGTCTGTTTTTTACAGAAGGTGGACTATTGGCTACCGAATATGCTAATTTATATCGCTCTTTGTTCAATAATTATGAAAAACATACCGCAATTGTGGAAGCATTGTCCAATAAAGCCAAAGGATTGACCCGCAAAGAATTGGTGTCTTTGACGAAATTATCAGATGGCGGCTCCATGACCAATCTTTTAGAAGAATTGCAACAATCAGGGTTTATTCGCCGCTATTTGCCATTTGGTAACAGCAAAAAAGAGGTGCTTTTTCAATTAATAGACCCTTTTACCTTGTTTTTTCTCACTTTTGTTAAAGATAGTAAAGCCGATATGAATGGCTCTTGGATAGCACAATTAGACAGTCCAAAATGGCGTGCGTGGAGTGGCTATGCTTTTGAATATATATGTCGCTATCATGTTGATGCCCTCAAAAAGAAGCTAGGTATAAGCGGTGTATATGCTGAAATATCTGCTTGGAGAAGTAAAAAAAGCGAAAAAGGAGCACAAATAGATCTTATTATTGACCGAAATGACCGCATTATAAATATTTGTGAAATGAAGTTTTCTACCAAGCCTTATGTCATCACGAAAGAATATGCCGACAATTTGCAAAACAAACTCATGGCATTCAGAACAGAAACAGGAACTACTAAAACCTTGTTTTTGACCATGATTACCACTTATGGCCTGGTACAAAATGAGTACGTACAACGTTTAGTCAACGATTCGATGGATATGAAAGCATTGTTTGATTGATGGTGTTTTTAATTAAAGTATATAATTTTAAGTACTATTTTTGGACTAATATTAGGTGCGTTGAATGAACATACAGAGCATACATCATTCAAAAAGGATACCCAAAAGAAAAGTTCCAATTCAAATTCTCCTTCCGCCATGCACCACTACCAATATGTAACTGGTTGCCTACCCACCGTTCGCCGGAAGGGAGGTAGGGTTTGGATAACGGAAACGCCACATCGAGCCGTAAGACAAAATAGTCCAGATTGATCCGAAGTCCCACACCTGTACCCACGGCCAGTTCTTTATAAAAACGATTCAATCGGAACTGAGATGCTTCCGTGGCATCGGGGCCAGAAGTAAGCCATATATTCCCAGCATCCATAAATACCGCCAATTCGGGGTAGCGGCCCAACGAAATCCGGTATTCCAAACTGCCCTCTATTAGGAGATTACCCGTGTAATTGCCCACAGAAAGCGTGCTGATGCTGGTATCACGCGCCTGAGCACCGGGCCCAATTGTACGCGGGGCAAAAGCCCTAACGCTGGAGGCACCGCCAATAATATAGCGATCGATCAAAGCGATCGTTCCGCCAGATTGTAGTGGAATACCGGCCCCAACAGCCAATCGCATCCCTAACACATTTCGTGCATTGGTCTTTTGATAATGTCGGTAATCTGTTTCAATAAAGAAATTCCGTGGACTGGCGAGTTTGTATGCCGCAGGCAGGTATTTATTCCTGCTATACCCGCTTATTTGGGCTGCAAGCCGCAGGCGAAAATAATGGGTCAATCGCTTGGATGGGCCTAATCGCTCATCCAATGAAAAGGTATAATTGGGCTTGTATTCTAAAAAATTCAGTAATGACGCTGAGGTTCCAGTGGTATCGGTAGGAATACCTTCCATGATTCGTTGTCGAACAAGTTCCTTATTGAAGGTCGAAAATTGTAACCCTAGGTTGAGCGGATTAAATTCTTGGGAGATGGAACCATAGCGCTTGTTTTTCCACATGTAACCAGCCTCCCCCGAAATCCGCTGCAAACTCATTCGGAAGGTGCCTAATTCTGGTAAATCGAATTTGAACCAATTGGTTTCATGCTTTATATTGAACGTAGTTTTGATAAAAGAATGCCAGTTTTTGGGCCGAATAAGCATAAAACGGGGTAAACTTAGGCGAGCGGAAGCGTCACTAACAATAAAATCTTGGAAGTCAAAATTATCATTTTTGGTGCGCAGGTAAGCGCCGTTGAGTGCCAGTCGAAGGGCTTCTGCGCCACCAAAAAGATTGCGGTGGGTGTATGCAATACCAGTTCGAACACCGTTGTAAAAACCTGCGGAAAATACTCCAGACACAGTGCTTTCCACCCGTTGAGGCCGAAATGGAGTAAGGTAAATGCGCGCATCTAGGAGCGAATCTGCCAGCGGCGATACCTCGAAGCGGATATTGATAAATTTATAAATATTCAAGTTCAGCAGGCGACTAATGGTGGATTGGTAGGCATCATTGGAATACTGCGTGCCGCAACGGAGTATTATTTGCTTGTTGAGCATCGACGGTTTAGTCCTCAAATGGTGGTAAAAATAGGCGGGGCAGGATTCATTCAGGGTATCCGTAACCTTTTTTGTGGTTGCCTGTTCTTGGGCTAAATCGTAATCAGGGAATACGGTGATGGTATTCACTTCGTAGCGCTGGCGTTCCTGCTCGCTCGTTTCGCGCTTTATGCGCAAGGTCAGGTTTAAAGCACCTACTGGGTGTAAGGTGTCCGCCTCAAAAAGTAGTTTATCCGGAGTGAAATAGTACCAGCCTTGGTTGCGCAAAGTATCGGAAATCCGCTGGCGTTCGGCGAGTAGGTTTTCTAGTTGGTAATACGCGCCAGGCTTTATCAGGGATTTTGGTTGTAAAGAAGCGATCGTACCGGTGAGGAGGCTGGAGTCACTCGGGTAGTTGATATGATCTATTTTTTTGCGGGCCGCCTGCACCTTAACGTGATACACTATTTTGGCTTTTCGTTTTTTAATTTCAACCTTTGCATCTACTTTTACGTTGAAATATCCATCATTTCCGGCCCTTTCCTCCAATAACTCCTGATGTCGGTTGCGAATATTGGGTTCATATAGGACTGGTTTTTCCCCTAATTTGTAGGCAACAAAGGTGCCAAAACTCTTTTCACGGCTGTTTTTAAACATGTAATACAGCAACAATTTAGGGCGCATCCACAATATTTTTTTGTTGGGACGGGGCAGAATAACTGATTTTTTTAAGTCGGATTTCAGTAACTTGGTGGACCAGTCTTTATCCGTTTTTTCGATTTTTATCTTCGCCCCGGTGTACAATATCTCTCCTTCTGCCAGTCGGCCAGTACCTGTGCAGCCCGATCCGAACACTAGGCATATTAATGTAATAGTATAAAGCATCCAATATATTTTCATACCTTATTTTTTGCCAAATTCTTTGGTGAATATCAAACCAGCACCTGAATTTCGAAGGTTGCTAGTGGATGTATTGAGCAATTCAAATCCCTGTTCCGAAAACACAGTAATCTTAAAAACGCCATTGGGGGTGAGGGCATATTCCACTGAGGCATTTTCTAATGCGCTGTGGGTATCGCCGCTGCTGTTGCCCACTGTGGTGCCACCCGATATTTTGAACGTAAGCCGATCGCCAAAAAAAGATTTTTGTAGCCGTAACTGATATTTTGTAGCCGTTTCTTCCGATGCCGTATTGGTGTTAGTACCCTCGCCAGTCGTCAAATCTATGTCTATCCAAGTCAGGTATTGATCTGCGAGCGCGTTGATTTGGTTGGTCAAAAAATTGGTTAGTCCCGACTGCAACGGATTTCCTCCGGTGGCCGATGTTAGCGCAAAGGACTCATCTCCAATAAAATTGCGCAGCAATAAAACCCCAAATACCTGCCGTGAGAGCCGATTTTTATCTTGATTGATCGTATTGAGCGCATTTTCTACCAAACTGGCCTCTTGGTTACCAAAATTCGCTGTCAATGTTCCTTGACTTTCTTCTTTCGGATAGATAAATTGAAACCCAACATTTGGCGTTTTTACCGATCCTGCTATGGAGGTTTGCAAAAAGAAGGTTTGTGAAGTTCGATATTGCGCTGTTTCATCCGCTGATGCGTCCAACAATTGGGTAGCAACTAAGGGAAAAGGGGATGCTTTGAATCGATACCGTGCTTTTATATCCAGTTCGGGCGATTCGATGTCCCCAGTCCAAGTAATGGCACTACCCGTACTCACATCAAAACTGCGTTGCACAATAGACTGGTAAGAATAGTTGTATATGCCGCGCACCAGTTCCAGCCGCCCAACCAGTGTCATTTCACCATTGGATAATACATCGAGTTGAAGTTTGCCGCTGGCTTTACCATTAAAATTATCGCCTGTAACGGGATTGATGACACTGTTTACGATCAGGTTGGAATCAATTTCTATACTTGCGCTGAGTGTAAATGGCTGCGTAATCACGGGCGCATCGTAGATCTCCGCTCGTACATACGCGCGAGGCGGCGGGATAAAATACACCACCCCTTCATGTTGGAGGGATTGTGTTGCTTCATCATAAACGTAGGTAAAAGTGGATGTTTTAGCCGTTTTGATCGACAGTTTGAGGTCGGGTTGGCTGATAGAACCCTGAACAGTACCGTTCAAGGAAACGAATAACTTTCCAAAATATACAGGGTTCTGTTGTCTGGTCGTATTTAATACCTGCCACTGCTCGGCTTGCAGACGGAGGTTGGTTTTGATATCGGACCAATCTGTTGTCGTTAATGATCCATTGATTTTCAAAGACTTACCAAAGGGATCAACCAAAATCAAGCTATTGACTGCTATACCTGTTGGGGTAAATTCAAGTGGGGTATCGCCCAATTCGTAGCGGACATTGGTCTGTTTTGGTGTAAAATAGGTCTCGTGCAATTTTATGGAACCCAATATTTGCAGATTATCCGTCTGGCCTTTGATGTTCACCCGTGCTTCTGCCCAGCCACCCAAATCTTGTACTATATCGGAGAGGAAAATATCGAAATTGTTGTAATTCAGCCGATCAATATCCAGTGCAAAGTCGAGTCCAGTTTTGCCCCCCGGTAAGGTTTTGGTAGCACCGCTCAGCAATATGGATTGTCCTGCGCCGCTTATGTTCATCTGCTGCACGGCGATGCCATTGGGGTTTATTTTTATTTCGTTTTCAGCATCAATTGTCCATTCTTTAAAATCAATTAATTGACGCGGTGAAAGTTTTACAATAGTTGCTTTGGTGTTGCTATTGATCGTGGCCGCCGCCGCTAACAAAAAGCGTTCCTGCCCTTCATTATTCGTTGCTTTGAACGAAACATTGGCTTTATTGGCTACAAATGCCCCATTCAGCACCGCATTTTCTATAAAATCCTCTTTTCCTCTTTTTACTTTTGGCGTGGTCAACACAAATAAAGCGGAAGAATCACCAGCATAACACCGGACATTTACGGCATCTACTACCCAATCCATATACCCGATTCTGGGTGCCTCCATCTGAAGGTTAAAGTAGTTGCGCTGCCCGACCAAAGCCCCTTCTATATGCAGCGGTGCCAGTTCCTTCAAGCCAGGCACTAATCCAGTTGTTAATATTTCCGGTTGAAGGAAATCCAACTGTACCGAAATGGAATCGCTGCTTACCCTTGGCACATACACCGTCCGATCTACCACGAAGTATTGTTCAAAGACATTGGATAAGGTTTCTGGCAAATCGGCCACCGAAAAATAGCCCTTTATCTCGCCTTTCAACCAATCGGAATTGATTTCAAGCCGATTCTGATGTTGATCCAAACTTATATTCAGCACCATTTCCCCCGGCTGAACATGCACCGTATCGTATTGTAAATCAAGATTTTCGATGCGCACATTTGCCTTCAGGGTATCCAAAGACAAGCCTTCCGAATGCGACACCAAATGTCCACACAAATGGGTAGGCCGACTGGCCCAGCCAAAGGCGCGGAGATCGACACAATTAAGACGAATATCCGCGTCGAGCACGGGAATGGCTGTTTCAAAATCACCCACAACTGTCGCGTTGATGGCAGCCCTTTCGTCTGTCGATACCAAGTTACCTTTGAATTGCTTACCATCGACCTCGCCTTTTAGACTTATATCTCTAAAAATAGCATTGTCCCAAATTAGGGAGTCTATATTGCCCGAAAATTGCATTTGGGCACTTTCCCAAATTTTAAACCCAGTACCATTCAGTTGCGCATGAAACCCAATCGTTTTAAGTGGTTGTAGCACGCTGTCTTTTACCAATTGGTGCACCACAATATTTTGACCCACCACCTGTATTTGATAACTGCTGTCTTTTAGTGTCCCTTCCAAATCCAAATTCCCCCAATTGCCCAAACCCATTTGCACCTTCCCTGTAGCATCCTGCACCGTGCCTTTGGCATTGCCCTTCATCTGTATATAATTGGGCAATTGCATGGATTGGCTCAGGTCGGGCACATAGCCAAGGATTTCTTGACGGGCTAAATTAGCGTTAAAATTGCCATCAAAACCAAGTTGATCGGTATTTTTTAGGTTTTTTAGTAACCCTTTAAACGCCACACTGCTGCTTATCCCGTCCCGGATGGCCATGATGTTCAAATCTGTTTGCAAATTGGACAAGCTGCCTTTCAAGGTCCCTTTTGCTTGTAGTAAGTCGGGAAAGATGATCCCTTCGGTCGCTAAAAAAGCAAAAAAGTTTTGCGGCGCATCGAGCTGTTGAATGGTCAGATCCATACCCAGTTTGTCCATGTCTGTGACGGATACAAGACTGCCTGCGAGTTCGAATAACAGCGGTACACCAAGCACCGGAGCCAGTGTCGTATCGCTTTGCAATGCTCCGATCGCCCCTTTTAGGTTCAATTGAAGAGCATCCATATTGCCATCCAAAGTGCCATTGGTGCGGACGTAACTGGGCAATGGTAGTTGGCGTAGGCTGTCCATTGGTGTGCCTCCAAGTGCCATAAATCGCAACAAGTCTGTGCGGTTGCTTTCCAGTTGATCCAATTTCAAGTGCATACCCATCTGATTGGGTGTAGTGAGTTGTTGCAGCGATCCGTTGATATAAACACGGGTGCCTGTTCCTGCCTGCAACTTAATTTGCTCGGTTTGTAAGTTTTCCAACCAGCCCTTGAACCGCCCTGAAATTTCGTAGGGCATGTCCTCTAATGCGGCCAATTCCTTGTTATCTATCGGCGGCAACAGCAGCAGCAAATCGCCCACCAAACCTTTGAGTTGGCGCAATTGAACCTGCATAAAGCCGTAATTTACCGTATCTTTTTTGAGGAGCAATACATCGCCGTCCACCCGAGTTTGATTCAAATGCGCCAATACCCGTTGCAGTGTTATGCTACTTGGTGTTACCTGAATGGAAGCCTGTAGCGCGTGAATATTCAAGCCACTTTTATCAATGCCAGACAAGGCATTGGCTTCCAAAAATAAGGAATCATGTTGAAAGGCAAAACTGGGCAAATCGGCATTTACTTGGCGCAAATCCAAATCGCCAGCATTGAAGTGGTTCGGTGTAGGGATTGTCTCTGGAGTGCGATAGACGATCGTGCTATTGGCCAAATGAATATCCTTTGCCTGAACAACGAGGTCGTTTTCTGACGATTTCAGGTGTAAATCCTCAAAATTGGCTGCTTTCAACTGAGATTCTACCCGTTGTTCGATAGTCGAATATAAAAAATGGGTATCGTTAATTGTGACAGATTTTATGAAAAAACTGTAACTTGGTGACGGTTTTTCGCTCTCAATAAAGGGCTTCTTTTGGATGTATTGGATATCGGCATCCTGCAGGTCGCATTTACCCAACTCAAAATTGAGGTTTTCCAGATCCGATTTTTGCAATACCGTTTCAAGCGATCCGATCACGGCTTCGGTGGAAGTTGCGCTGTCCTCATCCTGCATCAGAAAATGCAATTTTTGAATCCGAATGGTCGTCAAATCTGCCGCTAATGTCCAAGGACTGCCGGATGGGGTAGGGGATGGAGGCGCGTCGGGATTGGCAAATGCCTTAACGATGAAATCAAAATTATACACGCTGTCTTTTTGATGGAGATAAACCGCAGCATCCTCCAATTGAATCTCTTGTAGCACGATGCTGCGATCGAGGAGTTGCCACATATCCAAGGAAACCACTAATTTACCAACCCGAACAAGTGTATCCTGTTGCTGATCTTCTAGCAGCACATCTTTTAATGAAATATGGTAGGGGAAGCGCAGCCCGATAGCACCAATTTCAACCCTTGTATGGAGTTTTTCTTGTAAAAATGATTGTACTTCGCTGGTAATTCGCTGCTGGACAGGCGGCAGCGTAAGGGAAAAAATTGCCAGCAAGAGCAATAGCAGGAGGCTACCAATCGTGTAGAGTGCTATGCGGAAACCTTTTCGCCAAGCACTTTTTGCTGTTTGGGTTTTATTCATTTTTTATATCACGCATTTGCATCCATTGGTTTTTTGGGGGTTTGCCACGCGGTTTTTGAGGTACTTATTGGTTACTGCTCCGCTTAAAAACGTTGAATAGTTATACTATTTTTCGCCTTCAAGTGTCTTTAAAAGGAGATGTGCTACGGCCTCTGAAGAACCTGGATTTTGACCCGTAATGAGTAACCCATCTTGTTTCGTGTATGATGCCCAATCTGCTCCTTTGGAATAGTGGGCACCGTGTTTTGTGAGTTCATCTTCTAGTAAAAAAGGCACTATGTCCGTTAATTTAACGGCTGCTTCTTCTGTATTAGAAAAACCGGTTAGGTGTTTACCTTTCACGAGTGGTTCCCCATTTTGTGCTTTTACATGAACCAATGCCGCAGGCGAATGGCACACAAAAGCGATTGGTTTTTGATGATTATAAAACGTTTCGATTAATTGAATAGAGTTTTTATCATTCGCCAAATCCCATAAAGGGCCGTGACCACCGGGATAAAAAACAGCATCATAATCGGCTTCCTTTACATCGCTCAGTTTGAGTGAATGCGCCACTTTATCCATCAAGACAGGGTCTTTGTAGAACCTTTCTGTTGAAGGCGTTTGAGCATCTGCTAATTCGCTTTTGGGGTCAACGGGTGGTTGGCCTCCGTTGGGTGACGCGATGGTCAATTCCACTTTGGCATCGGCCAAAACATAATAAGGGGCTGCAAATTCTTCGATCCAAAAACCGGTTTTTTCTCCGGTATTTCCCAATGCACTATGGGATGTTAATACAACTAATACTTTCATGTCTTTTTTAATGATTAAAATTTAGTAATTATGTTGACTCGGAGCATAAGCCCCGCGTTTTCACAATGGCACAAAGGTGGCGCCTATTGCTACCTAAAATATTACATAATTATTGAAAAGGGTTATAGTATTTACGGTTTGGGCGGGCGTGGGGCGGGGGGAAGCGTTGTTATTGTCTTTTATATTTTCGGTGGCACACGCATGCCGCTCTGTGTAGGCTTTTGGGCGGCAATTTCGGGCGTGTATCTGTTTACTCGGATTGTTTTTGTGTTTTTACACAGAAGGTGTATTTTTTCGTAATTCCTCAATTTCTGTTGCTTCCAAGCCAGTTACCTGTACGATTTGGGTATTATTCAACCCCAATTTTATGAGTTCAATAGCGACTTCAACTGCTTTTTTTCGTTGGCCTTCCTTTTCTGCTTTTTCGCGTTCTTCTTTTATTTTTTCCTCTTGTTCAATTCTAAAAGTATCGGCAATACTGGCCTCTGTGTGTAAATTATCCAAAAAGCGGTTGTATTTTATCTTTTCTTCATCGGGCAAGTTGTGCACTCCCATCTTCTCTCTAACCGCATTCATACCTTTTGCTTTGAAGGTATCTAAGACTTCGTTGTTCTTAAAAAAGTATATCCATTCGTCCAATGGTTCATTGATGACATCGTTAAACCTTGTCGTTTGAATTAGGTAGTATTCGGGAAATGCTTCGTGGATTGTCGGCTTTTTGAGTAATTCCTGCTGGGTTTTAGTTAATTCAAGTTCTTTTTTTGAATGCAGCCCTGTGAATTTTGTTTGACCAACGTAAATATAATCATCACCCTTGCCCAAACCAAAATAAATAATACTTACCGCAATAACCTTCTTTATTTCGGAATACGGTTTGCCTATTTCCAAATACTCCGTGATTGCTTTTGACGTACCAAAAAGCATTCTCATTAGATAGTCTAAGGCTCTCGTGTTTTGTATCTCGATGATGATGTGCTCACCTTTTGAGTTTTCAGCAAACAAATCGACTCTGTTAAACTTATCATCTTCCTCCTCTTGGTTGCCTTCGCTCTCCAAAAGTCCTTCGATTTTGATATCCTCCTTGAGCAATTCAGAAAGGAAGCCTTCGAGAATGTCGAAGTTCTTTTTATCTCGCAACATTTTCTTGGCTGCCCAATCAAAACGAATATGTTTCTTTGCCATGTTATAAAATTTGCTGCAAAGATAGTGGTTTTTTGCTTTCTTTTGCTGAATATGTGGTAGGTTGTGATACTTATTTATCTAGGTTATGTGGGGTGGTTTTTGGTGCGTTGCCTTGTATTTTTTTCATGCGTAAAATTATTTACTTTCGTTTTATATTTGACACACTTTTTAGAATACTCTCTGTTGAGTAATTCATAGAAAAACGATAGATCAATTTTGACCCGCTTGACTTTTTTGCCAGCTACCTGAACGCCAAGTACATTTTCCATCTTGAAGAACCCATCGAGAAGGTTGCCAAAAGTAGCCTGGTTTTCCTTCTCCTTGCGCAGGATTAGAATCTGCTCCAGCAGGAGGCTCTGTTGGACAATCTTCATGTGTTCGAAGGGTAAGTTTTTCAAAATGTCCATTTTCCCATATACACCTGCCATCTTCCTTTTTCCATTTTCCTGTAATCCAGATATAATTTAGCCTTTTTTCGTGTGGTTTATATATTTTTGTATCCAAAGAGGCTCCATCAGGTGATGTAGTAGGGCAAAGGGTTTCATTATTGGAGTTGCGATTAGATGAATTTATCTGCTCAGCCATTTTCTCAATAATGACATTTACTTCCTTACCTAAAGCATATTTTTGGATTTTGTCTTTCAGTTTATACTTTTCTTGCGTAATCAACTGACATGTAAATTTTACTGGGTTTAATTCAATAGGTATTGAATCGAAAAAAACTTGTCCGCTATTGGAAATAGATGATTTTTTAGAAAAATTACCTTCTTCGAATAGGATCATAAGTTGTCCATTTTTTAAAGGCTTTTCCGTATTACTGTCCGATCCATGTAAGTTGATGGTCATCCGTTGGGAATAGACTTCTTTTGACTTATTAAGGTAAGTAGAGACACCCCAAACGCCTGCCAATACAACTGCTAATACGGCAAGCAGCCATAAATATTTATAAGAGGAAGAATTAGAAGGAGTAAGTGAACTATTTGGCTCTTCTTCAAGCAGGTGATTTGCATGTAGGGGGAAAGGTATACCATTCAACCAAGAAGCAGGTACTTTATCAATTGTATCTAACAAGCCATCAACCACCTGTGCGTGTTCTTTTATTTCTTCCGGGCGAGAAATAGTACCAATATTGGTTGCCCAGCTATATTTACTAAAACTTGAATTTTGCGTAATAACCCTATTATGTAGCCTTGGATCAGGTGCTGTTGCTTTTTTAAGTATTTCAAAGGCATCTTCGAGATACTCTTTTGCGACTAAATGTTTTAATTCTGCTTTTGTCATTATTTATTTTGTTACGATATTTTGAGAAAATGCGAGCAATCAAGATGGTATCATTACCATAATTTGTATGTTGTCATAATTTCAAAGGGACTTATTTTTAATCTGTACTTTATACAAAAACCGCCGCACCTTGGCCTCCAACCACTCCCCATAAAACGCCTCGAACCCGCCCCATAACCTTGGCAATCCACCCTTTTCACCGGTAAAGGGAGATCCCAATACCTGGCCATAGTAAGGCGGCGGCGCATGGACAATCAGAAACACCGGCCCCGAGTTAATGGAATAATAGTAGATTGGAATACACCCGGTGGGCTTTGAAAATTCCACATACTCATCTTCGGCAAGATCAATACCCCAAAAGGTTTTGATGTCTTTTTGATACCCGTTTGGGGAGGCTACTTTTTTATAGGTGCCATACATTTGCAGTATGCGTAATAACTCGTCTTTCTTGCGCTGCCGGAAAACCTCCGGATTATATTTTTTGACTTGCGCATACGTGGCAGGGTCGAACGGCACGTCGTATTGAAGTTTATAATAGCCCAATTCATTCAGGCCTCTGTTTAATCCGTCGAAAGGCCCCACGCCTCCATTTCCGATTTGTGTGATAAAAAGGCGGATATTTTCCGGCAGGCGTATGCCGATCTCGGATTCATAAGCTTGCACCTCTGATTCTGTCAGCACTGGATTCATGCCTCTCGGATATTGAGCCTGAATCAAGGCCAAATTTTCTTTTATGTTTTTAATTGCTAGCATTTGCAAATCGTATTGATAATACAGAGGGTATCAGACAAGATTAATCCAAAATTATACTCTATTTTATTAGATTGGTATCTTGAATTCGGGGCATTATTTATGCTCTTTTATAAATTATCCATGTATTTCCATATCCACCACCAAGCCCCGATAAAGGCAACCGGCATAAAAACATCGGGTATGAGTGCCAAGACAGTGATCCAAATACGTACTCCAAGTGGCTGGTGCTCGTCAACAGGGCTCGAACGATTGTAATCCTTCCAACTGACGACTTTGGCTGTCACTGACATTGCTACGCCGATGAGGATGAGCGATGAAATGGCTATGCCCAACAGTGAAACAACATTAAAAAACAAGACTTTCTGCGCCTGCTGCACTTCCTTACCCAACACAAATGCCAACGCTGCAAACAATATACTTTGCGAAGACAATAGCCAGTTGAGCTTGCGATTGATGAGTTCGTGTTCCGTCTCGAGTTGTTGATCGAGTTTATTTTTGTCTGTCATAATGAATGTTTTTAAATTTATTTACGAAGTAGTTATTGTAGTGTTTTCATCATATCCCAAACCGCCAAAGCCACCCACAAACCAGCAATCACCAGCGGTACTATCGCGGTCATTTTGGTGGAACTCACCCAACTGTTGCGGCAAGTGGAGTAGTCGCTCTTCACTTTTATGTCCCTCTAAACCCTCCACTTTTCCCATTACCGTGGTTTGTATACCCAGCATAAAATTGAAACGCGGCCATATCCTCCGTAGATGATCGGTGAGGTGCCGGACTTTAAGTTCATAGTCTTTGACGGCAAAATCTTTTGATGTAATGACGTGTTCTTTTATATTTTAATAAGTTGCTGCTCTTTTACCTACCACCGCGCCAAGGACTCCGACTGCACATTGCGTGCAAGCCGGAGTCTGCCCTGCTCGGAGGATACGCGATTCTAAAAGAACCAATTCCCCTCGAACAGAGCCACGCGATTTTTTTAATTTCATTTCATGGTTGATGAGGTTTTTAATTGGATTGGGGCGTTTACTCGTTTTTGATAAATCATCTCCAAATCCTTATGCCGCGCTTCGCTGATACTTATTCTCAGGCTACATTGCAGTAGCCGGAGTGCTGATGCTGAATCATAGAAATGCGATTCCGACACTTTTATGGCCAGCATAGTCAGCCAATAAGCCAGTTCCTCCCGCGCCGCCAGATGCTCGGGCGGATCATCCAGTAAGGTACAGGCAACCCATTCCAGTGCTTTACCCGTAGAGGGTGTGGTCATGATTTTGTACTCTTTGCAATTTTTTCAAAAATTGAACTATTGGCTTTTGTTTATACCCATTCATTTATGGCCATAATCTTCTTGATGAATTCTTGCTGAATGCAAACGTATTTATAATATTGGCAGGATTTAATGATATGGATCAGTTTAATGAGGCCGTATACTTTTTAAACTGCGTAGCTATATCTCCAATTCTTTTTTTATAATATTCATAAAAGTCATTGATTGTTACGTGTTCTGGTCCTCCTTTAGATATTATAAACTTTGTAGGTAGGTTATTGAGTTGATTTTTATTGGCTTTTGTATTAGGGTTTATTTTTAAAGTATAGATAAGTCTTTTTAAACCTCCAGCACCTTGCTGATGAGCCAGATAAGTATGTAAGACATCATCAGGAATGCTTTTATCCAGTCTTTTTCGATTAAGTTTCATGTAATAGGCTGCTGCTAAAACATTGATCTTTACAGACTTAATTACTTCTTTCCAAGCCACTCCATTTGAAACAGCTTCTGGAAAATTCCTAATAATATCACTTGTTGCATCTTGTCCTACTTGCATCAAACCAGTATAGCCGTATGAGTTTGTGCCGATTTTCTGATTGCCTCTTGATTCTATATAGGCAAATACCATCAAATAATTGATCGGGACACCCGTCAATTTATTAGCATGGTGAAAGGCTTCCATGATCTCCGTATCATTTATTATTTTTTTGACAGTACTATCCTCTACCTTGATTGTACTTAGAGTTTTATTGATTCCCTTATCCTTGTCCAAAACGGGCTGAACTACATTCTCTCTCAAAAACAGCCAAACCCCGGCCAACGTATTTCCCTTTTCCAATGGCCTCTTTTGTTCAGGATATAAGCGATAAAAAACTTTATCGGTAATCTCATCTGCATTTGTGTTGCCATTCCTAATCAATTCCGCAGCATGGATGACAGCTGGAAGGAATTGCGAAATACTTAGAGACGCAGGCAATGGTTTATCACTCTTGATTTCAGGTGGGTTTGCTTTTGAAGGCTTACCACACTTACTATTTTGATTAGGCAGGTTTTTACTTTTTCTGTACTTTAGTATTTCTTTTACATTTTCTTCTAATTCTTTAGGAGGGTTCTTACGAGTGAAAGCCGCAAATGTCCCACACCTTACGTCTATATGAGTAAAAGTACCATAAATACCAATACCAAAAATATCTGCTCCGGCTGCATCAATCGCAGCCTTGGCAACTTGTAATGGGGTCATACCATCTACTACAATATCTACAGCTCTCCCAATTAAATGTTGAGATTGTTTTTTCCCATCAACTATCTTATTGTACCAAAAATGCCGATAACCAGAGTTTATTTTAATAGATTTATTTAGGTGGTCTCGAAGTTTTTGTAGTACTTCCACTAATTTTGGGTCTAATCTCAATTTTGACCTGTCAGGTTCTACTCCGCGTTCTGATTTATAGGCTTTTGCCTCACCAAATTGTAAAAACTCCTTAACTTGAAAACTCTTGGAGAGAAACTTTTCACTATCACCTTCACTAACATGAAGTAGCGGAATGCCAGAGTTTAAGGGATCATAATGCTTTTCACCTTCACCTGTATCTGTTTTCGCTGTTACTATTGAAAGGCTTTCCCCACTTGGAAACCTAACATAACCTTGGCCAGTATTACCTAAAAGTGGGTCGTTTTCGTAATTAATATTGTTAGATTGCGCAACGTGCGATATTTCTCGAAATAACAAGTTTTTTCTCATTGCATACAGTATTTAATATGTAATTTTTTTCTTTGAAACAAGGATCAATTATTGACACATTCTACCCCACTCCACCCTCCGGCAAAGACCCTAAAGCGTTCTTCAACCCCTCCACCTTACTCTCACTATCGTCCAGAAACCTGTTAAAAGTAGAATTGGGGTCGGAGGAAATATTAAGCTCCGCCACATTCAGCATTTCAAAATCTGTAAAGAGTTGATAGCCGTAAGAAGCGCAGTTGTCATAGAGTACAAATCGGTTTTTTTCATTGATCATGGCCGTCCGTTTTAAGACTAAAATTTCATAGGCCGACTGGACGAACTCGTCTGCTGCCTCATACTGGTCAGGTATGCCAATTTCTTTGCGCAGCATATACAACAGACATAGCGTAGCATGTACGGTCGCAATGCCCAGAAAAGTGTTGATCTGGTTGCGTCCGTACTGGAAAGGCTCTAATTGCTGCTGGAAAAGTGTCAAGGTATCTTTAATCGAAGTTTGTGTGGCGACCGATGAGCGTGAGATGCCGCCCGTTTGGATAGCCGTTGCTAATCGTTTATCAGCGTAGTATTGCAGCATATAGGTATTGAGCGTAGCAAAGGTTGGCATCAGCCCAATGTTGCGTTCGCTTTCAATACTGAGGTTGTTGTCAATGGTCATACCCAGCACCCGCTGGTAGGTGCTCACACGGTCGCGCAGATTGGAACTGATACCGACGCGGTGGAGCGTACTGATCAAATCCATCAGGACCGAGTAGCGATTCGCCAAACCTTTGTTGTCGATGCGGTTGCCACTGATCGTGTATTGGCCTTTGTAATTATAATCATCAAGCAATACACCGAGTATTTTGAACACCCCCATTCGTTCGTAGTTGTAGAGCCAATAGACGGCACCTACGGTCAGGCCGTGGGTTTGAAATTTCAACAAATCCAAAGTAGGGGTAATCTCCTGCTTGCGATTGTACAGGAAATGAGGTAAGCAGAAATAATCCGTTTCGGCATCCAGACAATCTTCGGTAGTGGGCAAACGATATTGTTCATTTGTCGCTAGTAAAATTCTTTTTTTGTCGTTCAAGTCAATCTCTGCATCTCTTTTCTTTTTCTCGTTGTCAGTAGTAGGACTAACCCTATAATTTGAGGCGGCTATGTTGAGTTCTTGCGTAGCAACGGTTACATTTAATTGCGCTTCTCTAAGATTTTTATCAAAAGCAGCGGCTGCATTTAGGGAAGCACTCCTAGCCGTCATGGCATCTGAAAAACTTTTTTCAAAATCTTCGATCGGTTTATGAAGTGCCTTTAAGGCTTTGCCAAATGGTGTAGCACTTCCGGCGTTAATAGCCAATACAATGGCATCATATACTATTTTAACCTCTTTTTTCTCTTGTATTGCTTTCGCCAATTTTTCCAATTCGGTTTCCTGTGCTGGCTGTATAGCAAGGCTCATTTTGCTTGCTTGAAAGTTTGCCCACTCAAAATCTAATTTTTGGCTGTCAATACTCAATTGTGAATCTGCATTATTCGCAGTATTCTCCGCTACCATCTTGGCTTGCCTTAGCCTTTTCACATTGGCGGGTGCCGCAATAGAAGTACGATTTGCGCCAATATGCACTTCGCAATTGCAATTATCTCCGGGCCGCACCAAAGTCAAGCAACGTTCAGTATTTAAAAAGCGAGGAAGATTAGTGGGATCGGGGTATTGATTCGTAAAATACTCGTTCGTCACGAGTTTCAACAACTCATTATACTGGCTGCGTACCAAGAAACTTTTGATATCTTTCCAGCGATAAATGTACGGGGGGGCTTTAAATAAGTCAGCCATAATCAGATTTTTTTGTTGTGTTAATGGTTGCCAAGGCCGATCAGCCATTGGTGCATGAGTTGGTTTAAAGGAGTCTGGCGCATGCCCCGATTGTCGCGGAGCAGCCGGAAAGCAGCGAGTTGTACGCCGATGGGATGTTTTTTAAATCCCACATCGGACACCTGTTGTTCGGAAGCCAATGCCTCTAATGCGCGGGGTGCAATGGTATTCACATCGAACAGACTCAAAAGCGGTTTTCCATTCAGTTTTTTGAAACGGGTATTTAGCATGGCTCTGGCGGCGACGGGTAATAATTTCCGGGCGGACAGAATAGCCTCTCTCGTGGTATTGTCTTGTTTGGGAACAGGAAAACTATCTATCCATTCAGCTTCCCAATCATCCCACTGGCCTTTGCCCCACAGGTGCCTGCACCAAGCCACCGAGGCCAAAAAGCGCAAGTACGCTGGTGGATGCGGGTGATAGGGGGACAACTGAAACATCATCGGTTGAGGGAGAATCAGTACATCTCGGATACTGGCCGTTTGTGCCATACCCGTATGCGCAAAAGCCCAAAAATCGGGACCTAATTCTTTCGACCAATTGGCAAACAACTGGCGCAACAGTGGTGCGGCACCTGCTTTTTGCATAGCATCATGGAATACCTGCCGTAAGACTGGCACAAGATTGAGTTTGACCAAAGCTTGGTGTCCTACTTCGTGATAGATCGAAATCAAATTGTACTTTTCGTCTATTCGTGCATAAGGAATGGCGATAAACGGGAGCGGATTAGGCGGCTGATTGGGTAATCCAACGCCTTCGCGCAATGTACTGGCGCCAAAGCCACGGTCGCAATATACCAAGGGTGGCATAGTAATATCTGCTAAAAAACCCTTACGTAATCCGTCTGCTGCTATTGCATCACAGCCCCGTAATTGCGGGCCAATATGGTCGCTCAACCGCTGCGTCAATATGTCCATGTAAGTGTCGTAAAACGTATAGGTGCGATTCAGTTCTAGTTCAATCTCTCCCAACTGGTGCATAAAAACCGCGCGCACTTGGGCATTTCGAGATTCTGACATGTATTGGTCTGCTACCGACCGCAAACGTTGCTGAATTCGATTCGATTCAGCAGCCAACTGACTCTCCAATATATCCCACTGCACCCGCCGGATATCCTGATGCGGTTTTAAACCAAGCGTTTGACGCAGGCCCATCAATAGCCTCGCCCGCATCCGCAGGGATTCTATTTTTTGGATCAATACGCCTCCCTGTAGGTTTGTTGCATAATTGGGAGTTGCCATCGTAATCACTTATTGTGGTTGCCAGATGTTGATAAACTTGCCAGCGTGTACAGTCACAATCGCGCCGGGTTTGAGCGGTATTTGTGTTTTACGCATTCCCTTGCGATGGTTTTTCATATCGTCGGCAGCCTTTTTAACTGCATCCTTTCCCATACTGTTCACCTGATTTACACTGGTCATTTGTGCCATGTTCTTAGCCAAGTGACTATAGGATTTTTTGGCCAGGTCAACCGCCTTTTGTGCACTTGCTTTTGAAACACCTGGCGTTTCGCCTTCCATAAGTTGGTTAGCTACGTCCATGCCTTTGGCTATCGCACCACCGCCCGGCATCATAGAAACGGCTTGTTTCACCAAGTCGTTATTTATTACCCCTTTGATCGCCCCTTGTATATCGCCACGCGCTACTTTTGACAAGCCTGATGCTACAATACCCCAGGGACTATTTTTGGCCAATTTTTTCACGAGTCGTCCCCCAGCAGTCTGTAAAAACTTACTGCCTAATTTTTTGAATTTTTTGAAAAAGAAATCCTGTTCCATTTCATAGAGGACACGGTCAATGGCCTGCTCCATTTCAAACTCATTGTCGATGCCATTAGTCATAGCCTCATACAAACGATTAGCGTATGATTGTTCATTAGACCTGTCCCAAGATTCCATTTCATCTTCGTACTCATTCTCTTCGCCATATTCTTCGTTTCCGTACTCCATGTCTTCCTCCTCGTCGTACTCATATTCGGCTTCCGAATCTGCGTATGCTGATTCGTCGGCAAAGCCATCGAACCCAGATGTGTTTTCAAATTCATCATCCAGTTCAAATTCGCGCTCAAACTCGGATAAATTATCGCTGTTCATATCCATGTTGTATATTTAAATGTGAAAAGTAAAGTTCTTTTGGTGGCGTTCGATACGTTTATTATTGCCGCCTTTCCATTATTATCTAACTGTTTAATATCATTGGTGCTAGCAAAAGGCAATATATTTAATTGAGTTATTTGGTTAGTAGTTTGACCAAATATGACCGAAACGGAACAAATTGCTAGCAGCGTAATGCAAAAAAAGCGAAAAAAAATTGGTATTTTCATAAATCTTATTATATGTAAATAAGTTTAATGAACTAATTTCCGTTTGGGACATTTGGGACAAAGCTATCTGTTGATGTGCCAAATTGGTCAATTATTACCTTTAGTTCTTTATAAATTTCTTCCCCAATCACTTGGTGTCCTTTGATATTAGGGTGAGCAATTCCCATAAAATCGTCTTGAGTTTTGCAGGACTCCTCTGCACCCACGTAGTAAGATGATGGTGAGCAATATCCATGTCCCGCAAAGGCTTTTTGTATTCCTCCAACGTAGATCCAGCCGTATTTTTGAGCCGCAGTATCAATAGTGCTATTAAGCAAATTACCTAATTTTTTAAAAAGTATGCCGTCTTCTTTTTCTAAGTTTACTTGATTAACTAGATTTGAAAAAACGCCGCATGGTGTCCCATTGATTACCATTCCGTTTTGAGTAGTTTCAAATAGCCCGACCGGATACTCGGTGATTAAAGTTTTACGGATATTGAGTTGCTTTAATTTTTGATAAAGCAGGTCAAAATTTCCGGACACGAGGGCCAGTTTTTGGTTAAACCGAGACTCCAACCGTTTACGTTCAGTATCATTTTTAGCATTTTTAAGGACAGGGTGATCTCCTGTGGCTAGATAGGTGAGACCATCTGCAAATTCAACATCATTGCCGCTGATAGATAGAATTAAGGCGTCAATTTTTGTACCTCTAATATTATTAATAGCTTCATCAATTTGACCTAATTGTATCCAATTATCTCGTTGATCATCGGTATTTGGCTCAATTAATCCCTTTCTGATTTTTGCGCCAGATCGGGCAAATGACGCAAAACGGATTAGTGTAAATGTAGTATCCATTTTGCCATCAATCTGCTGACAAGCGAAACTGGCTCCATTGTTCAGCGAACGATGAGCATTAGACTCTTGCCATTGTTGGGGGTTGTTGGAAGATGAATTCCTCAGCACCATCTTGGCGGAAGTCAACTCACAAATTAGGTTTTCAGTCGTAGAATTATCAGCAGGTTTATCGGGATTTCCTTCGCCAGAAATATACGAGTCTCCCATGGCTACAATTAGAAAGTCCAAGATTTTTATTGTAATATCTAATTTTTTCACTTGTCCGTTGTTGTATTTGGCTTCTCCCTTAATCTTAAACAATCCCTTTTTGGGGACGATACATGTTGCTGTCTCGGTGGCCATGAAATTATATGATAAACCTTGAAACGAAAATGTAGTACTTTTCAATCCCTCTTTTTGAATTAGACGCTCCAGTTGTTGTTCTAATGCCTGAGAAGGTTTATTTTGCCGCTCAAACAATGCAATTTTTTCCATCATTTGGGTGATTTTAAGGGATTCATGTGCTTTTACCTGTATAATATATCCAGTAGGATTAAGGTATTGGTCGTTATATCTTTTGGCCGCTTTTAAATATATTGGGTATGCGTCTGGTTTGCGGATTACTGACACAGTAATTGGTTTATCTTGAGCATGAATTCTAGCCATTGTAATCGATAAACAATATACTGTTAGCACAATTGCCCTAATTATTCTTTTGAATCGGTTCGTGTTTTTTGAATACATAAAAATGTGTTTGTGAAAAAAAATTAATCGAAAGGATGCCGACATGCCTCCGGATTTAATTTTTAGGTTAAAAAAAATATTATTCGATTATTTTGTCCGTTTCATTGACCGTTACATGATATGAAACTTGCAAGATAACTTCGGTAGTTGTAGTACCGTTGTTTTTCAAAATTAATGTGGATTTCATAATGTTTTTTTATTTAAGTTTATGGTTTGCTGTCTCTTGCATAACCAAGTTTATGGGTAAGATTTTCTCATCTAAGATTGGAGGTTACGTCATGGGGATTAAATGTAATGCTATCAAAAATAATATTCATTTTCAAATGTTATTTTAATGATTTAACAGCACAAATCTCTGTCATTATCGGTTCTTGCACAATACCACTTTATGGTGAATACATTTTAAGGAAAGCCGCGAAATCCTACCGGCCGTGTAGTTTATTGAGTGCTTCCGTGCGCGAGTGTACTTGGAGTTTACTATAAATACTTCTGATTTGGGTGCGTATGGTTTCTTCTGATTTCTTGCGTTCTGCTGCTATTTCTTTGTAAGCCAAGCCTTTGTCCAATAGGTGTAGGATTTCCCATTCGCTGGAGGTAAGTTTTTCTAATTCAGGATGCTTCACCTCCAACTGGCGCAGTTCGTTTATCAACATACGGCTAATTTTTCGATTCAACGGCGAACCACCTGCGTAAACATCCCGAATGTCTGCGATAAGTAGCCCTGGCTCGCCTCCTTTGAGTACATAGCCATTGGCACCTGCCTGGATAGAGGCATACACATCTTTGTAGCCTGAATGGTCGGTAAACATGACGAATTCGATACTCGGGTACTGCTCATGACAGTCTTCTACACACTTAATTCCACTCTGCCCTGGCAGTCCTATATCCATCAGTACTACATGTGGGCGCAAGTTGGGAAGTGCCTGCTTAAAATCTTCTGCATTGGAAAACACCCCAATGCTCTCTATTCCATCATACATATTGAGTAAGCTGGCCGTGAGTTTCCGAACCTCCTCGTTGTCCTCTACAATAACTACTCGTATTATCATGGCTATTATTATTTTATTAAAATGTAAATATCTGATGTATTCACAGCCCGCACAATACCATAAAATGGTGAAATAGGGATACTACAAACACCCTTCCACGCGAATAATAGTACCGGATTGGGGGGCAGATTCGATAAAAAATGATGACTTAATCTGTTCTGCCCGTTTTTTCATACCTGTCATGCCATTATGAAAACGTTTTTCTTGGGTAGGATCAAAGCCGCAACCATCGTCTTTCACTTCTAAGTAGTAGCAATGATTCTCCGCTAGGGTTAGTGTTATCCATACCTGGGTAGCTTGGGCGTGTTTGGCAATGTTGTTTTGTGCTTCTTTACAGATGAGCATCAACTGTCGTTTTACATCAGGTGTTATGGAGGGATTGGTACTACTATTGTTCTCTAGACAAAAGTGTATGGTTACGTCCGAGTCCTGCCAAAACGCCCAAGCAGTTTCGCGAAAGTGAGCCTGCATTTCTTCAAAGTTATCGTAATCGGGATTGATGGCGAAGATGATTTCACGCAGTTGCCCAATGGCTATGCGTGCATCTACTTCTAATTTAGAGAAGCGTCCCTTGAGGTCGTCCGCACTCAAATTGGGCATTCTAGCAGATACTTGTGCATTGAGGGCTATCTGGGTGAGCAAGCCACCTACCTCATCATGGATATCCTGCGCGATGTGGGTGCGAATTCGCTCTGATTCGATTGATTTTTCATAGGCTAACTGTGCGGCCTGCAATTTCAATTCGTTTTTTTCTAGTAGTTCCAGCTTGCTGCGAATGCTTAAAGCCAATGTAAATAGGAAGGCATCCAGTAAAACTCCGACCATAGAAATATGTGTGCTATATTGATTTGGCCCGAAGTAACTAATTCCGTCAAAGACGAACAGTAGAAAACCACCAGCAATTACAATCCTATTTTGTATCCCCTTTATCCGAATGCCTCCAACTAATACAAGTAGTGCAAAAACGACCAATCCAATCCTAAACCAGTAATAAAATACCCAACTCCAGTGTAGGCTATATATTAATAAAACGAATTCAACCAATACTCCCGCAAAGCAAATGAGAGTAAACAGGTTAACCGCTTTTTCTATAAAATTTGATTTACCCTTTAAAAAGTGCTTTATAAACTGAGCGTAGCATATTCCCACAAAAATGGTATGTAAAAATACTTTGGTATAAGTCCACTCATATAAAGAAGATAAAAAATGAAAAGAAGGTATATCTACTTCAAAGTTCCACCATGTAACATAACCTGTTGCTAAACAATAACCAGCGTACCAGCCATAGGCAGGATCTCGTTGGCCAATCCAAATGCCCAACGCATAGAAAAAGACCGAGAAAATAGCTCCAAAGCCAAATAAAAAAATACTTGATTGCTCCACATTTTTCATATAATAAGTAAGCCCATACACCCGTGCATCACTATAAAAAGGAGTGAAGTCATACATAGGGTCAAAATTTTCGTGCTTAATTAAAATAGTATCTCGTGTACCGGGTGCTATATTCCAAATACCCGACCGTCTAATAGGGTAGGGAATATTCCCTGTAGCATCTTTATCTGTTAAGTTATTTATTTTTTTTATTATTGGTTGTTGGCCTTGTGAAAAATGCCAAGTAGAATCACCCGATAGACGGTGCATCATAAGTAACAGAGGAAAAGTATCGCTAGTGCAGTTCTCCACTTCCAATGCTACCCAATATATGTATGCTCCGCGCCTGAATTTACTGGGGATATCCAGATGCTCGAAAGGAAGGAATTTACCTGATTTCCACTGTTCTAGAGCCTGTGTGTATGTCGAATGGCGGCTGCCGTCTATCCATACTTTTACGTAATTCTTTGTACTATCGAGATAGTTACCATGCTCTAAACACAAAACTTGGGTGTAACTGCTATGTGGTAAGAACACAAAAAATATTGTGATGGCGAAGGACCAAACTAGGTTTCGATTACGATAAAATAGATAGGTGCTATTAGGTTTCATTGTTAATTAGATGTTGTTTTGAGAATTAGAAAATGGACTATCCTTAAAACAATGGTTCGTGAAAAAATCTGCCTTTGGCAGATTTTTTCACGAACCATTGAATACAATTTAGATAAAAAAATAAAAGAATTAATAAGTTAAGAAACAAATGTATGGTAATTTTTTCAGTAGTCAAGACTATTAATGATTTTTTAAATGGTTTTAACTTTTCTCAGAATAAGATCATAATACCAACTTACCCCTAGGGCAAACTCACGCTCACTAAAAATTTGGCAACTGCCCAAAGGTTTATCTATTTTTAAGCATTTATTAACTGATTATATGTTGTGAATTTTTCAATTTATCTGTTTTCGATTGGTTTTCCAAAATTTTCATCATTTACCCTGCTTCTTACTTGCCACCCTGCCTCACCCAACAATAACCAATTCCCAAAAAATACCCACCCACCATTCCAATAAATCATCTTTACTTTGCACGAGTATCCCAAGATCGGTTCACCCGATCAAAATGCATACATCCACACTAAACTCGTAATCATTAAAATAATGACCAATTTCATTAAATACACGCTGGTTTTGTTGCTTTTTGCCACAAAATCCGTCGCGCAAACCAGTATCCAACACGTAGAACCACTGAATTGGTGGGTGGGTATGAAAGACCCTAATTTGCAATTATTGATCCACGGTAACAATATTGGCGCAACAACACCAGTCATCAAATACCCAGGCGTAAGTATCCAAAAGATCCATACAGCAGATAGCAAAAACTACCTTTTTCTGGACATTGTTATAAAAAAGAATGCCAAACCTGGCACTTTTGCCATTAATTTTACCCAAAATGGCAAAACAGTAGGTACCTATAATTATACCTTGCTGGCCCGACAACAAGACCCCGCGCTCATAAAAGGATTCGATGCCTCCGATGTGATTTACCTCATTACGGCCGACCGATTTGTGAATGGCGACGAGCGCAACGACGTAATAGCGGGCATGAAAGAGGACAAAATAAGGCGCGATTTCGACGGTGGCCGTCATGGTGGCGATATACGCGGGATGATCAATAGCCTCGATTATATTGCGGGTATGGGGTTTACGGCGATATGGCCGCAGCCGCTGTTGGAAAATGATATGCCCGCTTATTCGTACCACGGTTATGCTATTACGAACCATTATAAAGTTGATCCGCGCTATGGTACTTTGGAGGAATACAAGGAATTGGCTACAAAAGCAAGGCAAAAAGGCATAAAATTGATCTTTGATGAGGTGCTTAACCACTCGGGGAGCAATTACTGGTGGATGAAGGATTTGCCCTATAAAAACTGGCTCAACTACCCGAATGCTTACCAACCGACCAACCACCGCCGTACCACGAATCAGGATCCATACAGTTCCGAATTTGATAAGGATTTGTGGTCGAGGGGCTGGTTTGATACCACTATGCCTGATATGAACGGACAAAATCCGATGATGGCAAACTACCTGATCCAAAGTTCTATTTGGTGGATCGAAACGCTGCAACTGGGTGGAATTAGGCAGGATACGTATGGTTATTCGGATAAGACTTTTTTGCAAAAATGGAGTTGCCGCCTTATCGCCGAATATCCCAATTTTAGTACTGTGGGCGAAGAATGGAGCCTTAATCCGCTCATTACGTCGTATTGGCAGCAGGGGAAACAAAACCGCGATGGTTATACGGGTTGTCTGACCGATCTGATGGATTTTCCTTTGCAGGATGCCTTGGTGCAGTCGTTGAACGATCCGGAAACGAGCAAATACAACCAAGGTATGAATAAATTGTACGAAGCATTGGCCAATGATTTTATCTATCCCGATCCGAATAAGATTTTGGTATTTGGCGATAACCACGATATGGACCGAATTTTTACGCAAATGCACAACGATGTGGATTTGACCAAAATGGCACTCACTTATTTGCTGACGATCAGGGGTGTCCCGCAGGTTTATTACGGTACCGAAATACTGATGGAAAATACGGCGCACCCAGGTAATCACGGTGTTATTCGCTCCGATTTTCCGGGCGGCTGGAAAGGTGATGCCGTGAATGCACTGACTGGGAAAGGTTTGTCCAGTGAGCAACAAGAGGTTCAAAATTACTTAAAAAAACTGCTGAATTGGCGCAAAAACACCAGCGTTATTCATCATGGGAAAACGTTACATTTTGCTCCTTTTAATCATGTTTATGTCTATTTTCGATACGATAATGCCAAAATGGTGATGGTGGTGTTGAATAAAAATAAAGACAATGTTGCGGTTGATCTCCCACGTTTTGCTGAGATTTTGAAGGATAAAAAAATAGCCACGAATGTTATGACTGGCGAAAAAACAAATTTGACAAAATCGCTTGAAATACCGGGGAAATCGGCTTTTGTTTTTGAAATTAATTAATAATAATGCGAATCATGGGTTAAAATTTGTAATGAATTGAATTTCAAGTATTTGCCTGTAAACGTTTACGAAACCCAGCAATTTCCCATGTTGATCAAAACTAAGACAGGATAGCAAAACAGATTATTTTGAAAGAATCCGCTCTAATCCGTTAAATCCGTTTCATCCGTTCTCCCATTAAATAACAGGGTGCTGCATGTCACATGAAAAATTGCTGTTACGCAAATCATGTGTTGGATCAAAACTAAGACAGGATAGCAAAACGGATGAAACGGATTACCCGGATTTAAACGGATTTTACGGATTATTTTGAAAAAATCCGCTCTGATCCGTAAAATCCGTTTCATCCGTTCTCCCATTAAATAACAGGGGGCATCATGGTGCGCATTAATATCTTAGGCATTTGCCCAGCCAATTCTACAAAAATTTTTACATTATGAAGTACATTTTTACACTTTTTGCCCTCTTTTTTGCAATATATCTGCACGCCCAAATGCCAAAGGTGGCCTCCGGCAGTATCGAGCGGTGGGAGAACTTTCCTTCTCGGCATGTCGAAGCACGAAATGTGGATATTTGGTTGCCCGCAGGTTACAATGCTGCTGAAAAATACAGCGTTTTGTATATGCACGATGGCCAAATGCTGTTTGATAGCAATACAACGTGGAACCATCAGGAGTGGCGTGTGGACGAAACACTCACCACATTGATGGACGAAAAACGCATCAAACAGTGTATCGTCGTGGCTATTTGGAATGCAGGTAAGAGCCGTCACGCGGATTATTTTCCGCAAAAACCTTTTGAATTCTTGACACAAGCAGAAAAAGATGCTATTTACGCGGCAGCACGCACCAATGGCGTTTCTGTATTTGGCGATTACAAAATCCAGTCTGATAATTACTTGAAATTTATAGTTACCGAACTAAAACCACGCATTGATGCGACTTATGCTACCCGTCGAGATCGAAAAAATACCTTTATCGCGGGGAGTAGTATGGGCGGTCTTATTTCGATGTACGCGATCTGTGAATATCCTAATGTATTTGGCGGAGCTGCTTGTCTTAGCACGCATTGGCCCGGTATTTTTGAAATGAAGGACAATCCTATCCCAGCGGCTTTTGCCAATTATCTAAAAAACAATTTGCCCAATCCCAAGAAGCATAAAATCTATTTTGATTACGGCGACCGTACCTTGGATGCCATGTACCCTCCGCTTCAAAAAAAAGTAGATGAGGTGATGCTTCAACGCGGGTATTCGGATAAAAACTGGCTCACAAGGTTTTTCCCCGGCGATGACCACAGCGAAAAATCATGGAGCAAGCGGTTGGATGTGCCTTTGGTGTTTTTGTTGGGAAAGGGGAAATAATGCCGCTAAGTTTTAGTCCAGCCCCTACAATATCCAATAGCCGTTAAGTGGTCACTTGGACTTGGGGGCAAAGGGGTACCGCATCGTATCATTCACCAATAGTTTGTCTTTTGGATTAAAGCGTTTTAATTCATCCAAAATAGCGGGGTTGCGGGGTGTTTCTGCCACAACAATCTCATAAGCGATCTTTTTAATATCCTCTGCGGTGGCGTTTTCTTTTGCAAATTCATACTGTAGTACCTTTAAAAAAGCAGTGCGGTTGTTTAGGTTTACATCATTGGCATATACATTTTGGATGTGTTCGCCTAACACTTTTACGTCTTGGATATTCGTAAAATAATTATTGAGGCAATTAAAGGCATCGTGGTTCAACCGCCAACCTTCCAATAATAGATGTTGGCAAGCAGTGGCATTTCCCATTTTGGTTTTGCACAATAGAGCGGCCTTTACATACTGATGTGCTTGCACATACTGATCCACTACGATCTGATATTGCTTCATTGCATACCCTTTTTTATGGATACGCAGGTACAAATCGCCCGCTCTTTCGTTCATATTTAGTTCGATATACAGCGCAATGGCTTCTTTGAACATATTGCCTTTTTCATAGCATTCGGCGGCTTTGTATTTATTTTGAAGAAAATTGAGGTAAACGGCGGCTGCTTCGGCGTAATGTTTGCCTTTTTCCAATGTTTGTGCGGCTAAATAGTAGTCTTTTAGCAATTTCATATATATAAAAGCCGCTTTAAGATATTCCTTTTTTTTGATCAAATCTTCGGCAGTTTGGATATATTGCTTTCGTAATTGATCAAAACTATCCGCCGAAAGGGGCGCGCTGCCGCCACCATTGCCAAAACCTGTATGGTTTCCATTGCCGAAGAGCGAAAAATTCAACCACTGCAAACCAAATCCCATTGGAGCAGAGGAGGGGCCGCGCGTAACACCATCGGAATCCAGTGGAATGGCGTATTTCAACGCTTCAAAAGGGTCGTTTTTAAACAAATCTAACAGACGATCGACTTGTCTTTGATTCCTTTTTTCCAATTCTTCCATACTTGCGCGGAGTTTTTGGGTAAAAGAGGAGTCTTTGCCTGAAAACAGCAGACTAAACAACTTTTCAAGACCGCCAAATCCGCCACCACCAAATCCGCCACCACCGCCGCCGCTAAATCCACCACCTCCGCTAAATCCGCCGCCACCACCAAATCTACCACCACCAGATCCACTATTTCCAGGTTGGAACAGTTGTTTTAATAACCACAATTTGCCTTTTTCTGCTAAGGTCAATGGTTGGTTGTCCAATTCGGCTTTGTCGGGAAAAAGGTTGTTTTCCATGTTTTTTAACACCTCCTGAGTCCCAACGGAATATACCTGAAATCCCCGGATTGCAGTAGGTATATAAGGTGCTAATTTGGGCCGGACGGCCTGTATTGGCAACGCAGGAGGTGGCTGCACTAAAGCACTCCAATCCAAATGCTCCGATAATTCCACCCATCCGAAATCGGGGTGAAAAATATGTTTTTTCTGCAAAAATAGCCGCCCCATTTCTTCTGGTGATAGGGCAGGAAAAATATCGGCGCGCTCGGGTAAAAAAAGCAAATGATACGCCAATTGACAATAAGCATGTGGGCTAATATCCAAGCGTTTTTGCTGCTGCGGGGTTGTAATAAGGCATCCCCAAACGCTGTTCAATACCTTGCCGGGCAACGGAAATACCTGTACCTGATCGAGCGAAAGCCCCATTCGTTGTATTTCTTGCAACCAATACAAAGCGGATGCTCCTTTGATCAAAATGCCCTGTAAAGGGAATTTATTATGCGTTGATGGTTTTACCTGTAATTCCATGATTAGTAATTGATTATCATTGCGTGGATACAATACCCTCTACAAAAGGCACGATAAATTGTTGCCAAAAATCCACGGTATCAATGGTTTGTTGGTAGCCTTCATTGAGGTGATAAAAAGTATTTCCTGCAAATACCGCCGCTGTTGCCACACCCAAAGGCATATCCAAAGTCGCGGGGATGAAAACCTTGGTTTGGTTGGTATTATTGTGCAAAATAAGCATGCTGGCGTGGTTAAATTCTATAAAATAATCGTTGCTGAATAGATAAAAGTCTTTTTTCTTTTTTGCAACTACAGCGATATTACTCGTATCTTGCTGCTTAATTAACCTGATTTCGTTGTGGGCTGTCAACACCAATTCGTGGTGATTAAAAACAAGCCTTTTATTCGATGTCACCCCTGCAAATTTTATCTTTTGCAAAAAATTACAAGACCTGTAACCGTAATAGTTACACTTTAATAACGCTTCTTTTTTTTGTTTGTCAGCCTCCAAATATGTATCGATAGATATTTTATTATTGATAAATATCGAAAGTTTGGGTTGTACCGAAATGGTGTATATTTTGTTTCTAATATAAATATGAAATTGATCCTCAAAAAACAAAAAATTAGTATTGTCTCTCCATTCTGGAAATGCAATACCTTGCTCTAAACCCGTATTTATGTTCAATAAAGTGATCGTTTTGTGTTTTCGACTAAACAAAAGTAAGATATTTTCGCCGTTAGACAACTGCCCCAATTCAAAAGCAACAGATGGAATATGGTACAAAAATTTCCAGCCCTTTTTTAAATAATTAGGTTGGTGTTCATCATGTGAAAACAAGTGCTTTGTACCCGATGCCAAAAAGACAGTACCATTGGCCAATTGGAAAAAGGTATTGCTTTGGTAGGGAGTCGGAAACAAAATTGGAAAAGTTTGTTGAAGTTGCGGCAGTTCATTTGTGGCTAAATTCGACAACAACACCTTCTTTTTTGGCACATTCATTGGCTTTTTCGCCCATAAACGCCCTAAGGGCAATACAAATTCCTGCACGTGTTTTTGGCCATTGGACTGTTTTTTGAACACCGTAATACGGCCTTCGGCATCCGTTTGTAGCCAATAATCAAAAAATGCCCTATTTTCACTCATGCACTTTTGCATGGCATCCAATTGCATGGTATCCTTATTGGAGATAAAAAATACCTCAATGTTTTTTTGTCCGGCAAAGGATTTCATAAACGCTTGCAAACCTTCCTCGGGGTGTAAGCAAGCCTCTACGATCTGCAGTCCATCAATGATTTCGGTAACCGATCCCAACCCAATTGGCCGAAAGGTTTGCCCTACAGCATAAGCGGTACATTCGATATCCGTTTTGGGGTGGCGCGCGATGGCCAACATGAGCGCGTAAGCGACTGTTCGCGGTGTACCCCAAGTTTTGATCGACACATCTACGAGGATAATCCGTTGCGGTTTATTGGATTCCGGCGGTATTTCACGGTTGTAGTATAGCGCTTCGTTATTGGCCAAACGCGACAAAAAAACGAGGTCAACATTGGCAAATTCAGTAATCAACAGGCGGTCAAAATTGCCTTTATTGGTCAAATCTGACACACCACCCATCGGCTGCGGACTTGGTATAGCATGGTGCAATGGGATGTTCAAACCCGACCAAATTTGTCTAATCAATGCCCCGACAGAGAAGGTTTTAGGTTCTTGGATCAAGGTATCTACAAAATCCAGCGTCCTTTTTTCTACTTCAATTTTTTCAGAAATTGGCAGTACTTCTTCTGGGATTTCGGGCAGATCTCGCAGCAATTTATCCACAGGAAAACCTTCCTTGTAAATCAAATGCAATATGGACAACGGCCTGCAATCTATATTGAAAAACGACGTGTTAAATGCTTGGCGTTGATCTTCGTTTTCCTTAAAACCAAACCTTCTATACGCTTCAACAATGCTAGCAGAGTCTTTTAAAGAAAGGTGATTATGGCTGTTCTTAAATATATGCTGAAACAGCATCAACCGTTTTTTTCCTGTTTTAAACTCTGGTGGTAATAATGCCAACTGTTTTAAAAATTCAAGATGAAATGTTTTGAATGTATTGTCTTTATTATCCGTGGCAGTGCGAATTATTTTATAAATATCTGACAATGAATCATCTGCATTGGGATTTGTTGCAACAAAAGCCAATAACAGCGATCCAAAACGCGGCAGTCCCAGCGGCGCAAGGGCTTCTAGTGCTTCCAATATCTGCGGACGATAGGCGATAGTGTTGCCATTGACAATGACAGCCACTTCAAAATTATCCTCCCATTGCCAGAAATAATCCTGGGTCGATTGTAAATACTCTTCAATGTTCATCATGGGTTGGTTCTATGTGTTAATCGTATCGAACCCAAAGATAAGGGGACGAACATCTGTTTTTTAAACAAATAATACGTACTATTTGTATGCCATACCACCCAATTGCTTGCTCCAGGATTGATGATGGTGTCCATGGTATCCACTAATATATGCAGGTCAAAATCATAACCAACAGGTATTAAAAAGTTATTTTTTCTCCAAAAAACAGGTGCTTGCAAGGGCAATAAAGGCGTGCCCAATACAAATGCCTCTGTTTCGTTCAGCATGATCCATTGCAATGGAGCAAGCCTTATTTCGGCGATATTGCTTGCTGCATTTTCGAGTGTAGCGATGGACAACAGCATACCCACTGGAGGCTTTTCTATATCAGAAGGGACTAATTGGAAAGGTATTTTGTCATCTATCCCAAAAAAATGATGGTTGAGTAGAGGCATATCCAAAGCGATGGCGCGCTGGATTGGTGTCCAAAGCGGCGTGGGCATATTACCCGCTGGCAATAAACTGTTTTGTGGGTACAATTTCCCTTCATTAACGGTATAAATCTGCTTTGAAGGGATGCTTTTCACCGTCACCGAATTCAATTGAGCATAAGTAAAATCCTTTACCCAAACCAGATTACCCTCAAAACCAACTTTAAGATTGTCCCATTGACGTAAATTACCCAAATCGGTCAAATTTGCCAAAGGAACGCTCATTAAATAGGTCAAATGGTCTGAAGTATTTTGTGCCATAACGCTTCAATTTGGGTTTGGAGGTGTTGCTTATGTTCTGGATTTTTCACCCAATTGCAACGGGTTTGCACATAGCGGAGTTTATCTTTTATGATGTTTTGTGCTTCAAAACTCAGCCCGATTTCGGCCCATTTTGTTTCTAACAGCAGTACTTCTTTGGCCAATTCCTCGGCATTGGGTATTTTGTTGAGCAGTGCTTGTGGATGCGCCTGCGGTGTATGGTCTTTTTCGATCACATGGTCGATAATACCTGCCAAAATCTCGATTTGCTCCTCTGTATCCCAGATGTATTTAAGCACCCATAAATCGGAGGTGATCGCTTTGTCGCGGTTACAAATGACGGCACTTGCAGCGATCAGGTTTTGGATTTTTACGGCACGTCGGTCGGAGACTTTGATACCTGTATTGCGCAGGTTATGCACCAAATCAATATATTGCTTGCGTATTTCGGACAAATCCACCATTTTACACTGTTTTTGAAGTGTTTTAATGGCCTCTGGGGTGATACTTGGTGGTGTAGTACTGGTTTCGTTCTCTAGTTTCCAGCCCGCCAATAATACTTCTTCGAGCAGATCGGGATCTACATAGTTGCACCTGATGCGGAGGAGAAAACGGTCCAGTAGCGCATTTAATGCTTCATCTTCGGGCAGCACATTGCTGGCCGCGACAAACATAAGTGCTGGAAGTTTGCGGGTTTCTTTGCCGCGTCGGAATATTTTTTCATTCAAAGTCATCAGCAAACTATTCAATATTGCGCTGTTGGCATTGAATATTTCATCCAAAAAAATCATGGATGCTTCGGGCAACATACCTTCTGTATTGGTAATCAGTTCGCCTTCTTTTAGTTTTCGGATATCGAATGGCCCAAAAATTTCATTAGGTTCGGTAAACCGCGTCAGTAAGTACTCAAAGTTTTTACCACCCTTTATACAGGTAGAAAGCATACGGATAATGGCACTTTTTGCGGTACCTGGCGGTCCCATGAGGAATGCGTTTTCTCCAGCGATCAGGCCAATACCCAATAGGTCAATAATTTCGTTTTTGCCTACAAAAGCCCCTTTGGTATAGGCTAATACTGTGTTTAATTGTTCAATGTTCTCCATTGTTGTTAAAGGATTACGGTGTAATAAAAAATTAAGATTCAAACGCTCCCCATAGTTCAGGCGAATACATACCCATACTTGCACGCACATACGCTGTTAAAGCGGGATGATTGGCGAGGTCTAATCGTTTTAGTGCCATTACTTTATCAACATACATCTGAATCAGGTGCGGATGCGCTAAAATCGGCTCGAAATCGAGTAAATCAATGTGCAATGGATAAGAAATGCCAGAATAATGCCATTTTGTGAGGTGTTTTTCCAATATAACAATCAATTCGTCCTCCATATCAATCAATTTTATCTGTCGGAGTATTTCCGGCAAAAAGCGTAGGCACAAATCAGCCGATAATAGGGCACTATCTGTTATTTTTTCGGGAAAATCGGGGAATAATGTAGTTAACACCTTTTTCTCGTCTTTCCTGTATAAGATCAATTGAGCGGCGGTATAAATGGTTTGTGCTGCCCAAAGAGCGGCTTTTGGGTCAAAATTAATGGTATTTACTGGGTATGTAACCGATTCCATTTTAAATTCTTCGGCCAAATAAGCGACGATCATCTGTTGTTCGGTGTTGGACACCGGTAGTAGGTCATCGCTGTACAGCATCACCTCCTCGTTTTTGCGCAAATGCTGTATCATTTTTAGGAAAAATTCGTTCATTTTTATATGGGTTTATTATGATGTGACAATAACGTTGGTATTGGATTAAAAGTTCAATGGTGGTAAGTTATTACTAGATTAGCGTTGAAAATCATTCATTCAATATTAAACAAATACCCACATTATGCAACTATTTTACTAGTTTTACCCCTGCTAATAATAACTAACGTCATTTTTTTATGAAATCCAATTTATTTACCTGCTTGCTTGTCTGCCTTTCTGCCGTATTATCGGCGCAAGGTTTTCCAAAAGAAACCACCCTTTCCCCCGATGGTCGTATGCTCCTTACAGGCAAAACAGCCCCTGGAGGCTGGTACGATTCTGCTACCATACGCACCATTAACCTCGATTTTCCACAGTCGAATTATTGGTCATTGCTAACGGCCAATTACCAATCACATACCGACCTGCTGGCCAAAATGACCGTTGATGGTGTGGTATATGATAGTGTAGGTGTGCGGTTCAAAGGCCAAACATCGTATTCCATGAATAATACGGAGAAAAAATCATTCAATATTACGATGGACTATCTGCGTGATAACCAAGATATTATGGGGTATCAAACGCTCAATTTGAACAATGCTTTTCAGGATGCTTCTTTCTTGCGGGAAGTATTTTATCAACATCAAATTAGGCGGCATATCCCCACTGCTAAATCCAATTTTGTACAACTATATATCAATGGTCAGAATTGGGGCATTTATCCAAATGTCCAACAACTCAACAAAACCATGCTGCGCGAATGGTTTTTTAGCAGCGATGGAGCGTTTTGGCGCGCCGACAGACCCGATGGTACAAGTGGTGGTGGCCCAGGTGGTGGTGGTCCCGGTTGGGGCGACGGTACTGCCGCACTCAATTACCTCGGTGCGGATACGGCCACGTACCAAAAATATTATATCCTTAAAAGTAGCGAACAGGACAAACCTTGGAACCTACTCATTGAAGCAGCAAATGCACTCAATAATACGCCCGCCGGTATGCTTACAACCATATTACCCGATTACTTGGATATAGACCGTACGCTGTGGTTATTGGCTTCCGAAATTGCTTTCACCGACGATGATAGTTATGTTTACAAAGGGAAAATGGACTATTACCTCTATTATGAAGCCGAAACAGGTCTTATGTTCCCGATGGAATACGATGGCAATAGCGCAATGGAGACCAATTTAATTACGACTTGGAGCCCATTTTACAATGCGAATAAGGTCAATTATCCATTGTTGAATAAAATTTTGGCAGTACCCGAGTGGCGGCAGCGGTATTTGGCGCATTTGCGCACCATTATTAGCGAAGAAATGAATCCTACTGTTTGTACAAAAATGCTGGATAATTACAAGGCGATGATTAGCACATTGGTACAGGAAGATCCTAAGAAAATATACTCCTTTGCGCAATTTAATACAGAGGTAACTACCTTGAAAAATTTTGTGACCAACCGCGTTAATTACCTCAATAGCAATGCAGAAGTAAGTCAGGTAGCGCCAGTGATCGAGAATGCCAACTTGTTCAATAGTGCGGGAGCGGCTTGGCAACAACCTGTGGCAGGTGAACAACCGTATGTACAGGCAATGGTATCTGCACCAGCGGGCATATCAGCGGTTACGTTGTACCATACGAGCCAACTCACCGGTCATTTTGAGACTACGCCCATGTTCGACGATGGTCAGCACAACGATGGTGCTGCCAATGACGGACTGTATGGTGCTGCGTTACCAGCACAAATTGCAGGCACTTGGGTTCGGTTTTACATAGCAGCCACAGCGAATACGACTGCCAAATCGGTCAGTTATTTACCTACAGGCGCAGAGCACGATGTGTTTGTGTATCAAGTACAATCTGTCGCTTTATCGAGCCCTATTGTGATCAACGAAATAATGGCGGTAAATACCAATACAGCCACCGATGAATCAGGCGCGTATGAGGATTGGATTGAATTGTACAATAATAGTAACCAAAATGTATCTTTAGAAGGGTATGCGCTCAGTGATAATGCTGCCAATTTGACCAAATACACCATACCTTCGGGCGTAACGATTGCGCCGAATGGTTACCTCATTTTTTGGGCCGACGAAGATGCCTCCGTAGGGCCGTTGCATTGCAATTTTAAATTAGCAGGCAGTGGCGAAACGCTTTATTTGCTCAATAAAAATACACAAATCATTGATTCTGTTACATTTGGACAACAACTTGCTAATAGGGCCTACGCCCGAACGCCTAACGGAACAGGGCAGTATATGATACAATTGCCCACTTTTAATGCCAATAATGACCTGTCGTCCATTTCGGATATTGATCGACCAGCGCCATCATTTCACCTCGCTCCGAACCCAAGTGGCACTACCACTTATATCCGATTGGAAATGCTGCAACCGGATAGTTATGTAACGGTGCGGGATATTCACGGAAGGCTCGTTTCAAGGTTTAAACCACAAAAAACAATAGAACCGCTGTCGATTGCTGATTGGGCAAAAGGGGTTTATATCGTGGAATATGCGCATTGGGTGCAGAAATTGGTGGTGCAATAGTTTGGCTATACACCCAATTAAAAAAGGGTTTACATCGGTATGGACTACTGGTGTAAACCCTTTTTATACTGAGCGTTGTTAAGTTTTGTGCATAGATTTATGGGGTACAGTAAGATTTTCATGCACAAAACTTACAGAGCCGAAGTATAAATCTACTTTTTAATCAGTTTCCCCGAAGCCTTTCCAGCAGGGGTAGATATTTCAACAATATAATTCCCTGCAAGCCAACTTGTGGTATTCAGGGTTTTAGAGGTTAACTGGCCGCTGGTCATTTCCCTTCCATCTATGCTTACAATTCGGTAAGGTAAACCAAGATAAGTATCTGGGACAGATAGGGTAACTATTTCACCCACGGGATTGGGGAATGCGGCAATAGGTTCGTGTTCGGGTACACTAATAATAGGGACATTAGCCAATTTGAAGCGGTAAATCCGCCCTTCGATGGGTGCAGCAGCAAGCCCTACGATTGCAGCATTGGGGTCTGTCATATCAATACTCACTAGATCAGGTACAGATTCGTCACCTTCCACTATCAGTACTTCCCCTGAAAATGATTGTACCATAGCCACTAATGGGCCATCCAGTGCATCCTGCCAAGCGTTAGATGGAGCATAAGTATCTCCGTAACGGTTTTCAAAAGAATGGTCTTCTTCATACAGCCAAGTCTGGAAATTGGTATAATCATCGGCACCACCTTCGCTAAAGCCCGCGTTTTTTACTTGGAATTTGAAAATCCTACTACCCGGCTGCCCCTCTGTTTTATAAGTGATCGGTGATTGAGGTGTTTGCCATGGCCCCGGGATACTTCTATCGCTCAAAAATGCCTCGAAAGCCAACATGAAATAGGAGGTTGAATCATCCGAACCGGATTCATAATCAAAATATAAGCCATCATTCCAAACGGTTACGGAATCGAAGGATCGGCCAAAATAATGGAATTCAAAACCCAGTGGTACTTTTTTAATGACGTTGAACCAAGGTGTATCAAAAACCAAAGTATCTTCGGTGATTTCTACATAGGGTTGTTCATCTACTTCCATAATGTAAGTAGCCTGTTGGGCAGTAGCGGTAAAGGCTGACAATAGCCAGCAGATAGCAAGTAATAAATTTTTTTGCATAATTTTAAATATTTAAATATTCTATTTGTAGGTATAAAGGTAGTTTTGTTTTTTCCCACCTAACAAGGACACTTTAACGCATTTTGGACAGGGCAAAATAAGGTGTTTTTGATTGTATTTTTATTTTTAGTATTTTTAATTAATTTATATTCAATGTTTAAGGTAATTTTTTTGGTAAAAACAAATGCATTTTTCATTATTTTTTACCCTGATTTTTTATTGTCATTTGGCCTCTTTTTTTAGGTAGGACTGTATTTTGGTGTCTAAAGCAAGCGAAATATAAGGAGCAGAAGTATCAAATACTCACTTTTCCCGATACTTATTTCCTCCTATACATAATATCCGTCCTCAACACATATTTAATTCCTGTAATTACAGGACATCCTTCATGGAGCAATTCATGCCTGAAAATTAATGCTTTTCCTGTCGCGGGTTGAATGGAGCATTTGTTGAATTTGGTTTCGCCGCCTTCAAATGTATCGTTGAGGTAAATCATAAAAGTATAAGAACTCCATTCGTCTTCATTCCTAAAATAAATACCATCTCGGTGTGGCTTAAACTGTTGCCCGGGGAAATACTTATAAAATCGGAATCGCTCGTTCAATCCAATGGCAAGACCAGCACTTGTTTCTTTTGCAACAAAAGGTTCGATCCTCGGCCACAAGTCGATTGCCAATGCGGGAGCGTCATAAATTAATCTTTCGTTGTTTCTGATTTGGGTATTGACCACTTGACTACCCCATCCCATATTTATTTTTGCCAATTCATAGCCTTCCGATTCACTAAATGTGATCCAATTTTCACACTCGACTTTGTCCATAAAATGGTCAATTGTAAAAATTCCAGTGTCAATTACCTTAAATTTCATATTATTTTCGAGTATTTTTTGTCCAAAAAAAACACTTTAAAGGGGCGTTTAGTTCCATTTTGAAGATTAGGCCTTTTTGGTCTTTTTTAAGCGTTTTTTAAAGAAAATGTGCTAAAAATGCTTGTTTTTAAAGAAATGAGATACTCCATTAGGCACATTGTTTCGCCAAAATTCACCTCAAAAACGGTAAAATTCCAAAATTTGCCCTGTCCAAAAAGTGTAAAAGTGTCCTTGCCGGATAATGAATCTCCACAGACTTTTGTGCCAACAAACCGCAAATAAAACAAACGAACTCAAAAAACACCAAATAAACAAACGAAAATAAAAAAGGAACTACATCTGAATATCCTTGGTCTTGATTACCTACCGTTGTTTGAGGTATTAATATCAAAAAAAAGTAAGACACGGATGCCGAAAAGTGTATAGAGTAGGCAAACAATTTTTTATCTATTATTACAATGAATCTCTACATTAACATTAAAAAATGTACACAGTTCTTAGTGGCGTTAACGCTCACGATCATTGGCAGTAGCCTACAAGCACAAGTTGTAGAAGGCACGATTACCGACACTACCAAGTATGTTAGTGGTTACAATCCATCTCTCGTACCTGCAATGTGCGACAATCCGACAGTGCCAAATATCAATGTTGTGCAGTATGCGACAAAAGCAGTAGCGGAGATTAGTATCAAAGCAAATGGTGTACGTATCGACAACTTAACCTATGGTACTAAAGGAGAAGGTCGAACTACTCCACTCAGGGCTAATGATGGCGCTTCGGTGGTGTTGGACAACCTTCAGAAAAACCAAACGTATCAGATCAATGGGTTTAACAGCTGTGGTACACCTATAGTCATTGCAGAGTTTACGACCTACCCATTCCGCCCGGGCGAGGACGAAATTCGGGTATCTGATGCTTTATTCCGCAGAATTAGCCTTTATACTTCACAGAAAGAAGGCGCAATGCCTTTGAATCAGTACATCGAAAGCCTTCCAGATGTAAGCGTACAAGAAAAAACGTATTTTTTACAAGCCTTTCTTATGAAAGGCCGTTCACTTCCAAACGAAATGGTTGGAAAATTACCTACTACCTACGTTCGTGATGTATTGGATTTGGATCCAAAAGACAATGATGGAGAAACTCCTTCCCCTTGCGTATGTGAGTTTGTGGTCAATCAAGGTTCTTATGCTATTCCTGATGGCATTGCAGGCAATAACTCTATTGATCGTATTTTAGATTATCAGGGAGATAAATTGGGTGCGTCCTCTCGTTGGTGGTGGGAATCCAAAGAAGGTGGGCCAGCAAAATACCAACAGATTGCTACAGATGGTTGGAAAGAGAATTTAGGTGAGAAAAAAGGACGCATATTTGAGCGCGGTGCCTCTTCTGAAACTTCAAATATGTCACCGAACTATGCAAAATTGAGTTATACTTTTTTATGCGTGAATTTTCCCGCTGCTACCCCAAGCGAATGCGGCTGTGATAAAAAGATTAAACTATCAGCGGAATATACCTCAAAAGTGAACGTACGTGCCACTACGAGAAGTGGTGGTGGTTTTGAAAAGAAATCATGGGCGAGGGCTTCTGATTTTGCCTCATTTTTGATTGTGAAAAATAATGTTCCTACGGTAAGTCAAGCAGTAGAGATCGTTCAAACGGGTAGCAATGTATTTACAGCAGAATGCTCTGGTGGTGTGGCCGTTTCTGAAGTATTAAATTCAGCAGCAGATGTTGTGGGCAGTATTACCAGCGTGATTGCTGCGGTAAATACAGGTCAAATTCAAGGAATTGGCCAAGCCGCACAAGGATTAATTACCAGTGTAGCAGGTACGTTTAAATTATTTGAACAAGAAAAGCCTTGTACTCCATCTGTAGATGCAATGAATACTCTAGTTCAAAATAGTCGTGTAATAGTGCTAAAACCGAACGAGCCAGTTACTGCAGTATTGCTTAGTGGTTCTCGTTTAGAAGCAGGAGGACAACGCTCTTGGGATAGTCATGCCCGCATCAACAGCGATTTTTATTTAACAGGGGTACTTTTGGGTAGCAACTCCGCAACAGGCGAAGACCATTGCTGCACAGATTATTCAGCACAATGGGTTTATGCCACCGAAAATCGTCCAGTGACGGGACTTACTATTCCGGTGAATAATTTCATTTTCTCGGCCATCAACGGTGCAGGTAATATTACAATCAATGGTGTTCCGTCTGTAGGTTCTAATTTCTGTGGAGGTACAGAGATCGGCCATGCTACTGCTGATTTTCCAGGTTGTGAGAAAAAAGTGCCGATCTATAATTTCCAATAATTTGATCCAAAACTACTCTTAAGTAGTTATAAGTCAATAAATTGTACTTTAATTAATATATATTATTCATTTGAAAACAGAACGCAATTCCTAAAAAATTGCTTTCTGTTTTCTTTTTTACTTTTCACTTTCAATTTTAAAAAATTATGCAACGTTTTTTCAATCAATTTTTATGCGCCATCTGCGTATGCTTATTTGTCAATTTAATCGCATGTTCGGATGATTGCGAAATGCCAGTCGATCCCAATGCCTGCAACCCTAATGGCACCTGTAATCGCGGTTTCGAATGCGACAATGGTACTTGCAACTGCCCCGATGATGCTATGATACTCAATAACCATTGTGTAGGATTTGGAAACGGCGGACCAGCATGGAAAGGTCTTTCCTCTACTTGTTTTTGTTACGATACGCTAGGTTTCGGTATTCTTGGAACAGGAGAGAATAGAACACTGAGTATGGCATTTGCAGAGGGTAACCTAGTGGGTAGCGGAACAACAGGCGCAAAGTATTACTCTACTCCCAGTGGTGATAGTATTTATGTTGCTCAAATGCCTATAGCATGCGCCCGAGCGGGTGCTACGAATAAGGTAATTCCTAGAATGTATGGTAAAGTACAACCTGATGGTGATTTAACTATGCGTTTGGTCTTTTTTGATGCTGTAACAAGGGTTGACGTGGACGAATGTGTTACTACTTTACGCAAAATTAAATAATCCCCCTCCATAAAAACCAAATTTTAACTCCTAGGGACGTTTTATTTGCCCGTCCCTTACATGCCTATTCATGTAACATAACATACAATTATTATGACAATTATTACAAGATTATTCGTTATAGGCTGCCTGAGCCTATCATTTATGCAGTTACAAGCACAAAAATTAAGTGTCCGCACGGGTGTTGCACTTGCTTTCGACAACAACCTGAATGAGCCCGGATTACTTACCCATGTCACTATTGCGCGCCAAATTGTTGGTCGATTGGAAGGCAGGTTCCATTTCGGTGCCCTTACAATGTTTGGAGTAAATGATCTCAATTATGCTTATTCGCAATTAAATTCTAGCCCCTACACCTTTGGCGACTTAGGTATAGGTCTTCGGATACTCGATACCAAATGGATCAACTGGAAAATCGACGCAGGGTTCGGTGGACGTTTGGGCAATCAAGCATTTACTTATTACGATGACGGGAAGTTAACGTTAGTAGAGCAAGGCATTAACTCCATGGGGGGCACCTTCTCCTCTCATCTTGATATTCGGCTTACCAATAGGCTTTCCTTAGGACTTGATGCCATATCCCAACACTATTGGAGTCTTTTTGAAACCACTGGTGGGGGAGTGAGTGTGGTGTTTAAATTTGATTAAAATTCCCATAAAAAGCGCACAAAAGCGCAGGGTATTTACAAAATAAGTACCCAATATGCTTTTGTGCGCATTATTATTTTTTAGACTACTATATAAAATCAGATTGAAACTCCTGACTATCGCCCTGTGTATCCTCTTCCGGCTCAATTTCCTCAAAAGTACCCGTTTGGCGGTTCTTTTTTACCTTGTTCCAATGAAAATATCGGCCGTTCATCACCACATACACACCCGGAGGTAGCACTTGAACAAAGGCTAATGCACTGCCCAAATTAAAAAATCCATCGGAAGATGTCCCAAAAGCATATGGAATCATCGCACCGGTGAGTACAATCGTTTTACCTTCTATCTGCTCTTTGGCCTGTGCCAACATACGAGCCGTTTCCACCATGCGGTCGGTACCATGAGTGAGTAGGATGCGATTACTGTTCGCTTTATGGCAATTAAAAAGCATGATGGAACGGTGTTCTTCACCCATTTCCAGCGAATCGACCATCATAAGTGTTTTAACATCAATATCCACCTCGCAGCGGCCGCGGTCGAACATCTCCTTGATATGACTATCTTTAAAAAATAATTCCCCCGTTAAGTAATTGTAGTTTTTATCGAATGTACCGCCGGTGACGAATATTTGAACCATAGTTTGAAAAAAATTTGAGTGCAAAGAACGGATTTATTCTGCGCTTTGAGAAATGTTTGTTCGCCAGCGGACAAGTTTTGCATTGAATTGGTTAAAAATAACGGAGCGTGCCGTATGTGTCGTATTTTTGCATACTTATAATAACAAACACACCATAATTATGCAAAAACTATTCTTTTTAGTCGCTTTTTTGATTCAAACAATCGCGTATGCCCAGCCATCTGCACCACGCTATGTTTTAGTTGAACACGTCACCAATTCTCGCTGCTCGGTTTGTGCTAGCAGAAACCCAGCCATGTACACGCTTTTGGGTCAGAATGCAGGGGCGGTACACCATTTATCGTATCACCCATCATTCCCGTATTCTAATTGTATTTTTTACCAAGCCAATACCACCGAAAACAATGCTCGTGCTGCTTATTACGACGTATCTAGCACGCCAAGGGTAATTTTGAATGGCAGTTTGGTTGCACCAGCCACCACATTATTGCCAGCGGCCAAACTCACCGCCGAACTCAACCAAACCAGCCCAATTTACGTCCAAGTCACCGAAACTGCTACGGAAGTAAAAGTGACTTTGCATACCATTGGTGCGGTTCCCAGTGGCAATTACGCCTTGTATGTAGCATTTGCGGAGCAAACAGTGAACTACAATGCGCCCAATGGAGAAGCGGTACACCGCGATGTATTCCGCGATATGTTGACCAATATTGATGGCGAACCTATTACTTTGGCCGCAACAGGAGGTAATGTGTCCTTCACTTATACCAAAACCACCAACGCCAATTGGAATGCCGCTGAAATGTACGCAATTGCTTGGGTGCAGAATACTTTGACCAAAGAAGTACCTAATTCCGGTACCAAATTTGATCCCATTGTATCCGGTGTAAATCAAATTGTAGAAGCCAACCTAGCCCTCAGCCCCAACCCTGCAACGGATATGGTATATGCTACGATCAATGACGATCAGCCCCAATCTGTTGAAGTATATGCCATCAATGGTGCGCTAGTAGCAGCCAATTGGACGGCAACCGATAACCGCTTGGAGACCAATGTTGCAGACCTCACTCCCGGTATCTATTTTTTGCGGGTACAAGGTAAAAAAGGTGTATTTGTAGGTAAATTTGTAAAGGAATAAGGTTTTAAATAACAGCATATTTATCAATTGCGCGTGCTTTAGTGTTTTTCTACCACAAAAGAGCACAAGAGTACACAAAGCGTAGCGTACACAAAAGCGTCCAATCTACGTCTTTGTGAACTCATGTGGACTTTTGTGGTAGAAAAAAAGTCAATACAACGCTTTGTTCCATCAAGTACCAAGAAACGATAGCAAAACATAAACCCCAAATTTGACTACCTTTGCGGTCTAAATAAACAGACGACATGCACAAATTAGACATGCACACCCATATCCTACCAGAGCAAATACCCGATTTTGCCAAAAAATTTGGTTATGGTGATTTCATCCAACTCGACCACCACCGCGAAGGATTTGCACGCATGATGAAAGGCGGGGTTTTCTTTCGCGAAATAGCGCGCAATTGCTGGGATCCCGAAATTCGGATCAGCGAATACGCCATGTTCAAAACCCCTGTGCAAGTCGTTTCCACCGTTCCTGTCATGTTTTCGTACTGGACAAAACCTGAAGATGGCCTGTATGTGTCCATGTTCCTCAACGATCATTTGGCGGGTATTGTAGATGATTATTCAGAGCGGTACATGGCACTGGCCACCATCCCGATGCAAGATACAGCATTGGCCATCAAAGAGTTAGAGCGAGTACACGACCTAGGTTTTCCGGGTATCCAAATCGGCTCCAATGTCAACCAACTCAATTTAGGCGAACCACAGTTTTACCCCATTTTTGAAGCATGTGCTGCGCTCAACCTCTCCGTTTTTGTCCATCCTTGGGAAATGATGGGCGAGGCCGATATGAAAAAATACTGGTTGCCCTGGCTCGTAGGTATGCCCGCTGAAACCGCCCGCGCTGCCTGCTCCCTCATTTTTAGCGGCGTGATGGAGCGATTACCGCACCTTCGTTTTTGCTTCGCGCACGCAGGAGGCTCACTCATCCCCACTTTGGGGCGTATCCAGCACGGGTTCAATTGTCGCCCCGATCTAGTGGCAATGGACAATCCCGTTCCCCCAACAGATTATTTAGGGCGTTTTTGGGTAGATTCTGCGACCCACGATCCCAAATTATTTTCCTATATCCTCGAAGCGGTAGGGGAAGACAAGGTATGCCTTGGTACCGATTATCCTTTTCCGTTGGGCGATTTGGAAATTGGTCGGTTTATCGAGGACTTGGATCTAGGCGAACGCGTCACCGAAAAAATACTCCACGGTAATGGTTTAAAGTGGCTGCTAGGGTAGTGGCCTATGTACAAAAAACTACTCGATACCTTACAGCGCAGGACTTCCTCGCAGGCATTTATCCCGGAGATAGATGGTTTGCGGTTTGTGGCCATTACTGCAGTCGTATTGTATCATATTGCCTATTTTCTTTCTAAAAAAGACACGCATATTTACACGGAATCCGTTGTAATTCAGCAGTTTGTATTTGATGTATTCAAACACGGTCACTTGGGCGTGGAACTGTTTTTTTGTATCAGTGGAATTGTACTTTCTTTGCCGTTTGCGGCCTATTACCTCCATCATACAGTCCAGCCCGATCTAAAGCGGTATTATTTTCGTCGGTTAAAACGCTTGGAGCCGCCCTATTTTGTTGTATTGTTTTTGTTGTTTTTTGTACATTGTTACCTGCAAAAATACGATTTCGCGGTTTTGATTCAAAGCCTATTGGCCTCCATTGTGTATGTGCACAATTTTGTTTTTCCAGAGACGCGGCCATTGATCAATCCTGTAACTTGGAGTTTGGAGATTGAAATCCAATTTTATATTTTAGCACCGTTTTTAGCCCGAGTTTTTGCATTTGAAAGAACAACACGGCGATCAATTTTGGTCATTGTCATTCTATTTTCAACCATATTGAATGCCATATACCTGCCCCGATTTGAATCTTTATTGTCGTATATCCACTATTTTGCGATCGGTTTTTTACTGACTGATTTTCTATTATTACCACCAAAAATACAAAAAATACCTCGTTTTGTTATTATTTTGCTTGGAATACTGGCGTTTTTGAGCATTTGGTACTTCGATCCTAAATATGTGCCAGAGCATACTCCATTGCTCAAGGTGCTGAATGCCCTCTTATTGGCCTGCGCTCTTTTCCTGTTCAGTTTTCTAGTACTTTTTACATCATTTTGGAAACGTATTTTCAGTATTCAAGTCTTAACAGTCATCGGTGGTATGTGCTATTCTATTTACTTGTTGCACTATTCGTTGATTCCAGTGGTAGGTAACCCGTTACTTCGTTTTGCGTTTTCTGGGTCGTTTTTGGTGAATTTTTTGGGTTATGTGGCGGTGCTGGTTTTGGTGATGCTGGTGGTTGGTGTGGGGTTTTATCGGTGGGTGGAGCAGCGGTTTATGGGGTAGGGGGTTATGCTTGTAATGCCTCTCGCAATACTTGCTGTAGTAACTGCTCATTCTCTCACGTACTGATGCTTTAAGCACTAGGGAAAGGTGTTTGAAGATAATTTAAGAAACAATAAATGCGCTAATTATATAATGCGAAATCTACTCAAGTTTTGAGAAAATTATTCAAAATATCCAGCATCACTTTGCTCATCCCTTGCCAACCCATATTTATTTCGTCTTCGGTTAATACGCCGGCACCACGTTGCTCATTCCAATGTATTAAATAGGGCAAGATGGTCAATACATTCTTGTATAAATCGGGGTAAGTATCTTTACTAAAATCCAAAGTATATTTGATTGCTTGATACAATTGACCTTGGTGTACTAATTGTATGGCCGCTTGCATAAATGCATGAGTTTGAGCGGCGGTGGCACTATTCTGAACAATTTTGGTTACATCACCAACTGTCATATCCCCGCCTACATGTATGGTTGAGCCAATAATGACATTTTTCCAAATTACTTTGGCTTCTTCCGGCTGTATTTTTTTCACTAAATCACGGATTTCATTTACTTGCCGGATTTCGGTACTGCAAATGATTTCCCATACCCCCTTATCGTAAAAGAGTTGAATGCGATTTTGCATAAAAGCCATCAAACTCGTCGCTGCGGTATCAAAACCAGATGTATTTGGAACTCCAGTCATGCTGCGCAGGATATGACCATGTGCAAAGAGATAAAAACTGAGTTGGCTATTGAGTAGGAGTCCTTTATCTTCCAACGCCACATGCAGCAGCAGGCGCGCCACGTCTGCTGAGGGTGGTGCGCCTGATAGGCTAATGGGGCGCGGCGAGCCGGCATCGCTTTGGTGTTGAAGTGATAGGCTACTTGTTAGATTACGAAGCGCTTCAAATACTGCGGCGGTGGGGAGTGCGGTTATGCGGTGGTGTGACATGTTTTTAATCTTCTAGTTTTTCATAATGCGCTATGATTATTTCTCCAAGTCCTTTGATGACTCCAGCAGCAACAGGCGCTTTGACCAACCATCCCGCAACCGGGATCAAGTTCAATGCTTCAAGTGCCGCCAGTTTTCCTGCAATACTGGCGAGTCCAACTAATCCTGCTGCCGCAACGGCCTCTCCCATTGAATACTCATCTCCTCGGTATATTTTACCGATTTGATAGCACATGTGTGTTTCAATAGCAACTAAAGCTAGAGACGTAGCTCCAGGGAAAACAGCAGCAGCAACGGCTGCGGCTCCTGCAACAGCATATCCATTGACCCAAGTTCGGGCTTTTTCATTTTTAGATGACATGATTTTAAGGTGTTTTTTTAGTGGTTTTAAATATTGGCTTTATCGGTTAATTTATTGTTTAGGTTTTGTGGGAAGGCTCTTTAAAAGTGGTGATATAGCATTCCCACGCGATTTGTATAAACTTAATAATAAATAAATTATAATAAAATTATATTTAAATAATCGTGTGAAAATGCTATAAGGTGAAAATATTATTGTTTTTTCTTTTCACCATCACCTTTTTTCTTTTTTTCGTCACTCTGTTTTTTCAATTCTAAAGCAATCGGTGTGATAAATACGTACTCCGCTAATTTTTGACTCGGAGGGTGGGGTAATTGTGTATTTTCGTTCCTATTTCCTGATTTTACTGATTTTCCTTGTGCAGAAACAGGAATGACATATACTTCATCTTTTTTAAACGTATTATTGATGACATCAATTAATTCTACACTGATCTTGTTCTTTAATACTTTTTTATCGGATTCGGAGACACCATCTTCTTTTTGCCCCAAAGCATCATCTATTTTTAGCAATGATTCTTTAGCTTTACTACTAATCAATTCTATTATTTCAAGTTGTCTTTCTATTAAGTCGGTTGTCTTTGTATCAAAATTAACTCCACCTACTGATCTTAGATGTAAAACACCATTATCTTCACTTTCCTCACTAAGTTGGGAAGAATCAATAATCTTTTTTTTGTTCATTTCTTCGTAAAAGCTATTTAAAAACTTTGTCTTATCACTTGAAACTCCTGAAAAAAAGTCTGATTTAGGAATTACGCATATTAAACGAACATTGTCTTTTATCTCTTTATCATTACCCCGCAATTTTCGCAAATCTTCAATTAGTTTATTTAGTAATAAGATTTGATTTGTTTTTCCCCTTCCTTGCTCTCGAAGGCCTCGTACGTCTTCAAGAAGATGCTCCCAACTTTCTTGCTTTTTTCCTTTATTTAGAACACTAAAAAAGTAGGGCTCAGTTGCGATGTCAAAAAAGAAAACAATTGTCTCTGCATACTTCAGCAGGTTTATCATTACAGGATCAGTATCCTTTCTTTCAAGCGAACGTGCTACCATTTCACCAGGGATATCGGTGAAGATAAAGTTTATTCTATTTTCTATATCCTGTGTTTTTACTAAGGTTAGTTCTACACTAAAACGGCTACTCGTTTCGGTCGCTTTCGGTAAATACCCATCAAAAAATTGTTCTGAATACCAATTAATTAGATCTACATCTTTAGATGTAGTGGGTCTTGGTGATATACCTAAACTCCCGGCGGTATTCATAAAAGTTGTTAGGCCAGCCATCATCACAGTAGATTTACCAGTACCCGCACTACCTATTAATACAATTGGATGTGTTTGTTCTGTTTTAGGATACCATCCACATTTCTCTTTTGAAATCCTTTCTTTTGTATGAGAATGAGGTGGGTTTTCTTGAGGGGGCATATTTGACTCATTAATTTGTTCAGGTGATTTTTTGTCAACTATTTTTACATATTCTGGTACGCTTGCAGGCGACCCTGTACAAGCAAATTCGACAAAGTTATTCAAATCATCCTTTAAAAAATCATGTTCTTCTAAAATATCATTAATATCTTTTTTTAAGACATCAATGCTTTTTTCGATTAAAGAAGAGTCGTTAAAATCTTGTTCTGTATCAAAAATAAGGTCTTTAAATTTTGAACTTATATTAAATCCCTTGTTTTCGATGATAGATCGGCCTTTGAGTAACTGACTTAAAATTGGTTGTGAAACAACGACTAATCTCGGAAAATCAAATGGTATATTTTTTTCCATAAAAGGAATAATATTTTGCTCACCCTCTCTTTCATTTTCGCTGTGTCCCATAAATATTGAGATTGCATATATACATCTTATTACCTGATTTTTTATTGATAATACATCTTCTGGTTTAGCATATTTTCCAAAATGTTTACAAGAAGCGTTCGGTTTTTTAGAGTTATCAATATAATCAAGTATTTTTGACAAGTAGCCGTAATAAAATGGTGCGGTTTTCTTAACGATTTTTTTTATATTCTCGGTGTTTTTTTCATCTTTAGATCCAATTTTTATTGAATCTACCCAATTTTTTATATCGTCTTGATCGAAAATTAAGTTAAGTACGGGACCTATTAATGGATGTGGTTCAAATCCGAACACAATACTTTTGATTAATGTTTCTATTTTTTCTTGATCTTTTTTATCATCGTCATTTTTTAATAAAATAGAATTTAGTTCTTCAAGCGTAATGACAGAATTATTAATTTTACTGACTCCTAAAATATCAGATACCGATAGATATTTTTCAATAGTTTGAGCTCCGCCCGTATTAATAAGCCCTTCTTCATTTTCATTATCGTATTTCGGAAAAGGATATGAAGATTTTAGTTGTTTCCTGTGTACGCCATATAAATTTGTTGATTTTAATTCATTTTCATTCCGTTCTAGGAAAGAACGGAAACTACGAATAATATCATTCATAACTTTTCTAGAATTTACAGAAAGTATGACATCAAAGGTGGACTTATTTTCCAATGTCATAGGGCTACCACACGAAGGGCAGATTATTTGAGGTTCTTTAATAGTTTCTAAAAAATCTTGTTTTGAGTTCTTAGTCATAATATTTTTATTTTTAATGGTTTAAACTTATTGTGATTTTATATATTTAATTTTTTATAAATTTTTTATATGTTTTTTTGTACTAAATTAGATTAAATAGCCGCTTGGCGATCAAGCAATTAATTTTATACTGATGCTTATTGCAAAGTTTAATTTGGGGTATGTCTGTATGCACCACAATCTTATCTCATTATAATTTATTTTTACCTTGAGTAGTCAAAAAAACTTTAACCCTGTCAAAAAAAGAATTATATAGTGCTTTACTTGTATTTTTTGTTTCTAAATCTTTAATAGTATTTTGTTTCCACTTATTCAATGTATTTGTTATTATCTCTCTCTGGGCTTCTAGTTTTAAATGTTCTATTCCATTTTCTAACTTAGCTAATTGTTTTTTTGATACATTGAGTAATTCATTATCAAGTTTAATGTTTTCTAGAATATTTTCTTCATATAATCGTTTTTTTTCGTTATTGTATTTTTTTGTTATTTTCATGTCTTCTAGTTTAGATTTTTTTTCGAGGTAGATTTCTTCCAACACTAAATCAAATTCGCCCTTAGGGGATAAAATTTTCGCAAATATTGGTGCAGTTTCCAGTAGCATAAAGAGTAATGTAATTAATAAACTTGCCCACCAAATTATATTATTTTTTCTTGATATAATAACCCCGTTTATATCTTTTTCGTTATCTTCCCATTGCGTAAGCGTACCTAATGCTTCTATTTGGGTAACTAAGGTTTCGGAAAAAGCAATATCATTTATACCTTCTAATTTAAGACGCTTGGCTATTGATAAGGAGTCCATTTTAGTTTTTATATCTTGATTAATCATTAATAATTTTTCTTCATACTGAATTTTTTTATCTATTTTTTTTGTGTACTCAACCCTGTAATTTTCAATATCGTTCCGTATTCTATTTAAAATTACCTGCTCGGTATCCCTTTTTCGTATAGTTTTTTCTTTTTCTTGAATGAGTTTTTCCACGGCACTATTTGAAGTTGATTTGTTGATATTATTTATTATGAATCCAATCTCTGAATCTAATTTCTTGATCCTATTACTAACCTTTTGTTCTTCTGATAATAATTCTTTAAATCTACCGTCTTTAGGATCACTATGCTTATCAGTATTCAATATTTTTAAAGTACTTTCTTTCTCTTTTACTTCATTATATAATTTAGATGATCCGTAAGTCATTTCTATTTTTATGCTATCTAGCTTGTTTTCTCTAAAAATATTATTTTGAATTTCTCTTTTAATTCTATTTTCAAAAATTTTTACTTCCAGTGGCTTCGAGATCACTAATGCTAATACAGATGCTAATGCTATTCGTGGAATCGCTTGTAGTAATTGAAATACAATACTACCATTTTTACTAATAGATTTTACCATCATAATATCTAAATTTAATATTATTAACCCCCAAAATATTCCAAAACCTATAGCACAATAAATATTATTGAAAACTTTATATATTGCATATCCACCTGATAGAGAAGCTAATACACCTGTGAATACAATCGTTAAACCAATCACAGTATATTTCGATATTTCGTGAGGGCATTTCTCCTGTAAAATATTTATTTTTGCTCCACCTGCGGTACACAAAAAAGACTTAATTGAGAAGATTATGTTATCCGGTTGGTTAAATATATTGTAAATTGTGTTAAATAGTAATAAAAAAAATATTAAAATAAATGATTTTAAAATAGATTGTTCTAGGTTATTTGAAACCCAATAATTTAAAATTATTCCAATAGACCAAACTATAAGTAATGAGTCAAATGGCACCTTTTTTACTTTATTATTAGTCATGTTGTCAAAATATAAACTTTTTTATGAGTTTATTTTTTATATTTATTTTTTGAAAATTATCAATACATATTCCCTTAGAAAGGGTAATTTTTGAAATTACTTGAGTGCGTGACAAAATCGGTGCATGATCTTTTTCATTCTTAATGAAAGCCCAACAATGAAAATATTTTTTTCTCGGTTCATTTCTGTATCCCAATTTTGTAACACACTCAAATAATTTCGGTCAATTTTGTGCATAAAAAGCATCTACCTTGCACAAACTTATGCCTAAAAAACAAAGTAGTGCCTGGATGTTAAAAAAGCGAGAATAACTTTTAAATGTAACGATTGTGCTCTATTGATGGGTTTTTATCAATACGTCAGACTCGCTGATTGAGTCAATTACAGAGCATAATGATGATACGATAGAAGTTATATCTCTAAAATAACTTTCTGTACTCGAAATACCTTTGGTGTTATGATCATTTATTAATAATAAACGCTTTTGAAGTGGAATAATCATATTATGTAAATGTGACCCATCATGTAAAATTTTTGAGACTTCGATAAAAGCGGTATGTATCCCATTGTCTTTTAAAATTATTCTTTTTAAACATTTTTTTAAGACAAAAAACTCGATATTATTAATTCCAATTTTAGTTATTATTTCACTACAATCAGAATCTCCCATATTAGAGAATATAATATCTACTACTTTAAGATCTTTTAGTAGACCTAACTTAACAAAAATAAATAAATTTTCTGCACTTTTTTCGTCCATTTGTAGTGTAAAAATCAAACTTCCGGGTCTTATGTCAATAAGATCAATTTTGTAATCATTTAATATTCCTCCAATCATTAAAATAATGTGCTCTGCTTTTTCAGAATTCTGTATATTATCTTCAAATTGATATTCAGTAATCAAATCTATTTTAGCTAGACTTAATCTGTGAGGGTATGTATCAGTTTGACCTATTTCATTAGGCTTGCTTTTAGTTTTTAGTTTTTTTTTATTTGATCCGTTATCATCCTCATTGGGTTCTATTTCATCAGTTTTATCTTCTAAGTACTTAGTTCCTTCACCCAATTTCTCAAAGTCAAACTTACCACTTAGTTTTCCTATTATTGTCCTAAGAAGTGTATTTGTTGGGCTGCCATAATAGTTTAGTCCACTTTCATCGGTATTGCCAAATTGAATATCTGGAACAAGTTTTAATTTATAGAAATTCTCCATGAATTTCATCATGATTTTAGCTTCAGGACCGCCTTCTGCTTTTAGTTTTTTGAGAAAAATCTCTAATTCTAATTCACTTTCAAACCTCTTTTGTTTCGTTACTAGTTCCATAATCTTTACACCATTTTCTGTTTTTTGAAGTTCTCGCTCAAGTTCATGGGTTAGTTTTAACATTTTTGTTCTACTTGATATGTCTTCTAAATTTATTTCTTGTACTTCTCTTTCTAATTTTTCAAAGTATTCAGTTTTTAATTTATATTCTGTAAGAGTTCTTTGTTGCTCTTCTATCTCAATAGCATACTGTATTTCTAGTTTTTTCTCTTCCTTGTTATGTTTCATTTTTTCTTCTTTGAGCTTTTGGGCTTTCTTCATATCTAATTCTTCTTGGAGTTCTTTTGGTAGTTCAATTACCGTAAATGCCGTTTCAATACCAAGTACTCCATGAAATTTCAGAGCCGCTTTTATTTTAGCATTAATAGCTGCCTGAATCTCAGATCTTGTTTCATCAATAAAGTCAATGCCATCATTTGCCGCTGCTGCTGCCAAAAATTCATTTTCTATAGTGCTTGAAAAAACTTTCGTAACCAAATTTTTTATTGCTGCTGATTTTACAATTGGCATATTCTCTCCATCATATCTTTCTGCCCCAACGGTCAGTACCATTATTGGTGCTTTGTCTTTTGGAATCCTAAATGTGTGGCGAACTTCTAACTTTAATATATGTCTATCTTTACTAAAAATAGAAATCGCTTTGAGGTTGTAATCCCATCTATCGGGCTCTTTTAAACGGTCGTTCCACTCTAGAATAATTTGATTGGTGGGTACTGTCTCAACTTTGTATATTTCGGTATTAATTTTATGCTTTCCTGTATCTAATATTTTTTTTTGGACACCTCTATAACCATCATCGACTAAAAAGCTTTGTAGCTTTTCAAAATCTTTAGATGAATACGTTTCATCTACCATATTTTTAATGTTTTCATATGCTTCTTCTATTTTATTCTCATCAAACATCTTTCTAATTGAAGCATAATAATTCAAAGAATTTCTTTCATTATTTATTATACTTTCTATTTCTGATGAATAATTAGCTGATTTCCCAAAACTAGAGGTTATTACTCCAACTTTGTCAACTGGGATTTGTATTAAATCTCGAAGTACTACTTTTGCAAACCACGGATTTATACTCCATGATCCTGATGATATGATTTCCTCTTGAAGTCCACGGAATCCCCCGTTTCTCAGGAATGAAGTTGCATTTGTAAATTTATTATGTCCTTCAATTCTTTCTCCGGCTATCTGTTCTTCTTCTAGCGGTTTACCATCTTCTGTCGTAACAATGCCTATTTGATTACCACTAATAAAATATGGTTTGAAGTCTGACGGAGAAAGACCTTCTTTATCTAAAGAAAGAGTTTCACTTGTGATAATTTTAAAAATTTCTAAATTAATCTTATGGTCTCCTTCATTTATATAATCACTCTGAGCTCCCATTTGCCCATTGTTTAAGAAAAAGGCCCTAGCATCTAAAAATCCATTACATTCTACTGATAGACTTAATTTACTCCCTTGCTGTTTGGGCTTCCCATATTTTGCGATGACCAATCCAATTTCTCCTTCTGGGACAACCGTTATGGGATGAAAGATAAGTTCATAGTGCCATTTAGGGAATTTAAAAACCCTTTGGGTTTCAATATAAACTTCTGGTATAATTCCTAAATCATTAATATTTAATGATATTCCTGGAAAATCTTGGTTTTTCCTAAATAAAGATCCTGTTTTTTTTAATACACCTACATAGCCCGATGGAATACGGACAAATAATACCATTAACTTTGTTGTTTGGTAGATCACAAACATGCAGAGCAAACTTATTAATATTACATTCATTATTTTTAAATTTCGTTACTTGTTAAAAAGTTATCAATTTTATTAATTAGATTTTCATATACCCTATTCCAATTATTGGCCATGTTTGCGCCCACACTTACAGTTGAAAATAAAGAAGGCAAATGTCCTAATGGAGCTGAAATATTGAATTTAAAATCTGTGTGTTTATCAAGCCAGCCATCATGTTGAACTTTCCATCCAATTTTAAAACCAAACCTATCAAAACTGCCTCCTTCCTTTTTCCAAATTATATATTGAGGTGTAATTCCAAACCGCCCCTCTGAATGATACAGCCATAACTGATCTATCTCATATATTAGTTCTATTGGAATATTAATAATGTCTTTGTAACTCAAATATGACTTTTTACTCTTTGATTGAAAATTAATTTCTTCAATTATCAAGCGGCTGGTTTCAGAATCGGCTTGTTTGAAATTGCTATCTTTTAGTAAGATATTTAGTTTGTCTAAGTTATTAATGTTTTTTTCAGTAGATGGGAGATCTATATCCCAAAACCTTTGCTTAGGGTTATCTTTTTTCGTCCATATATAATGAGGAGTATCAGTGGATTTATTTGTTTGAATTGATTTAAGCCTCGGAATTAGATAATTATTTATTTCAATTTCAGTTTGATATCTTTTTTTATTTAAAGTATTTTGATTCTGCACCTTATTTACAATACTACTTTGATTAATATCAAAAATGCTAATTTCATGTTTGATTTTTTCTATTATATCAAGTAGTTCCTTTAAACTTTCAATAGCCTCTCCATGCAAATCAATATTGATTAAACTGAAACTACCACCAACAGTTATACTGCTGTTTTGTATAATGTTTGTACCCAAAAGTACATTTTGGTTTGAATCCTCCATTGATTAAAAAGAATAAAAAATATTATTAATTATTTAGTTTTATTTTGAATTATTTTAATTGTTGTTTATAATCATACATGCTCGTGAGGCTCAATTAGTGAATAGTTGTCCCGATTTCAATTCTTTGCCTCAATTTTGTCACGCACTCAAATAATTTGAATAATAATCCACTGTTGACTTTATTGATAAGTAAAAAATATAATGTTATTAAAAAGATTTAATGAACCATTGTCAACAAAATCAGCTAAGATTAGAAACCTCCCTCACCCATCCCCCAACCGAAAATCACCCCCAACACTAATCGTCCCCCCCGCAATAACATTTTTTGAATTCACCACAGAAATCGTCTGCCCACTAGATTGCCCCTGCAATTTTCCCAAAAGCACCTCAAGTTCCTCCTTAATACCCTCATTCTCCTCCAACCCATCCGTCAAAGCATTCCGCACAGCCCCCTGCCGATCCGTATTATCAGGATCCTTAGCCAGTTTCTCCACCTCTTTAATAAAAAGCGGCTTTACCTTCTTCCATAACACCCGAATATCTTCATTCGCAGCACCAGCAAAATCGTTACCTATTTCTTTGAGTGCAGCAGGGAGTAGTAAATCATACACCTGTTTGACAATCGTTTTAACATCCATATTATTATAGTTTTTAAATGATTCCACATCTAATTCGTATAGCAACTCAAACCCAAACCCCCCAGCCCGATCCGCAGCCACCTCCTGCCAATTCTCTTTATCCGTTTCCGACTTCTGCGCGCATAAATCAGAAATACCACGGATCACCAAAGCCTCAATATGTTTGTATTGCTGAATGGCATGGGCAAAACCGATACCCTCCATTTCTAAGCAAAGAGCATCGTTATAGTGCTTTTTGATGAGTGAAAACGTGGGGCCTTTATCTGTCGCAACCACCTTATCATCTACGGCGATTTGGCCCAAGTGTACGGTAGGTTGGTTGCCGTCGGGAGCGGCGAGATGAATTCTTTTCTCCCATTTACGGCCTACGCGTATAATTTTTGATTGCGCCACCAGTTTATCGCTGCATCTTTCCATATCGGGACGTGCACTAAAACCTGTTTCTTCTTCTTTACCACCGCCGTACCCGTATATTGTTTCACCGATCACTACATCGCCTTTTTTTATATCTGATTTTATTCCGCCTGCAATACCGATAACCAAGGCAATTTGCGGATCAAAATAATCCACGGCAGTTTTGGTCGCCAAGGCCATTTTTACGACTTTCATGCCCGTTTCACACACCATTACTTCATACTCGGTGTGTTTGCCTAAGAATGTACCGAACCAATATGCGGCACCATTTACCTCTTTGGCAGTACAACATGGCAAGTGCCGCAACACAGCCTCTAACTCTAGTTTCAATGGCGTTAAAATAAGCACACGCATAATATTCAAGGGTTATATTTCGTTACTACAAAAACTACATATCCAAGAAGTACGGTATTGAGGGCAAGGAAAAAATCCCCACCCACAACACGCTTAACGTACCTAGAAATTCAAAAGCATTTTCATTCAGTTTAGGGGGTATCTCATTGGTTATTCGGTGTCTTCAACAGCTTATGAATGCTTAGTTGTATTAGTTAGAGTACTCAAAGGGACAAATCATTCGTCATGCCGAACTATTTGTATTTAGTAGTATTATTTTTCAAAATAGACCAAATTGTCCGCTCGCTTAGGCTGAACCTATTGGCCAATGTTTCAACTACTTGAGTTTTTGGACACTTTGATTCGTTATTTATTTTTTCAAATTCTCGAAGAATGGTATACTTTTGCAGCTGAGTTGGTGGGATGAGCATTTGGTCGATTAAGTAACCAACCAGTTGGTGTTCATTTTTTGCCATATCATGCCGCTTACAGTATTCATTGTATTGGGCCTCGAGGTGTTCCTGAAATTTATCTATGAGGTGTTTTTTTAGTATAGTCATGATCGTATCTCTTTTGCGTTCTGACAGAGCAATATTAAGGTTGGGCTACATCTGCTAAAAAACCAATCCCCGCGGTTTCTCCACTATTTTTTTGGAAAAATGTTTGCTTTTATGTTGCAGTAAATAATTAAAAATAGCGTATTTCAAATTGGTAAATATTTGCTTTTTGGCGTTTAATGTGTTGATTTTTAATTATTTACGTTATTTTTTGTTGCTGAACAGAAGTCTTTATTTTAGTCCATTTTGTACGCTACTGCATGCATCTAGTTTTTGGTATTTCTCCATGTTTTTTAAAATGAATTTTATTTTATTTAATAAAAAAACCAATTTTTTATGATTGATAAATATAAGTTTTTTGCACTGTTTTCAACGTTAGGTGCTGTTGAGAGAAAGCATTTTCGTAAGTTTATGGAATCAAATGCTCCCCAAGATTCGATCCCATGGCTGGCTTTTAAACATATCGACTCATTAACACTCAAAAATATTAAAAATTTTGAGGACGATATTATGGACGCATATCCAACTATTTTTCTCAAAAATGCGGAGGATAAAAGAAAAGATAAAAAGAAGGACAAAAACGAGGAGGATATGCGCAAGGATATGTTTAATACTTTTCACGACTTGCATGCCAAATTGAAATTTTTTTTAATAGGCGAGGCGTTCGATGATAAAGATTGGATATCTCAATTGAAATGGCTGGAGATATTGAATCAGAAAGGACTAAAAAAAGAGCATGATGCCCAAATTAATGCCCTTTTTACTACCGTTCAAAAGCATAACATGAAGAGCGGTATGGAGTGCGCCAAAGGGCTAATGGTGGCTCAGTATTACCGCCAATTTGTAATATCTGAAGCAGAACATGCCCATCCTGCTGCTATGCAAAATTGTGTTTCGCTTATCCATCAACTATCTAATGTACTCCATTTACAATCTGTTATTGATAATGCAGTATTGACTAAACTAAACCCTCCGCAAGAAGGGAAAAAAGGTCAGTTATCAACAACAGAAAAGGATTTGACTTCGCCCAATGATGCGCTTCCGCAAACAGATTTCCCGTTACTTGACCTACACAAAGAGATTAATGAACTCTTTTCCTCTTTATCATTAGAACATTACGAACGGGCCAAAGATATTTTTAAAAAACACGCTAAATCATTGGATGCTAATGATATGCACCAATTATTGCGTTACCTGCATCGGTTTGTTGCCATTCGATCCCGCATGCCTAATTCAAGTATCAAAATGACCGAAATGCACCAATTAAATGTGCTGGCCGATCATAATAACCTGTTTTTGCAAAAAGGCCGATTAGTGAATGGCCTTCTTGGTAATATTGTTTATATTGCTTGCTCTGTGAAGGCGTTTCAGTGGGCGCGCCAATTTGTAAAAAAACATCAAGATCAATTACCCAAAGACCAAAAAGATAAATTGATCATTTTGTGTGATGCCATTGCAGCATTTGAGCAAAAAGAATACGTTAGGGTAATTGACCTTTTGGAGCAGGTACAATACGATAATATCAACGATACCACTAGAGCCAAACTATTAGTTATCTGTAGCGCGTATGAAATACAAGATATTGTTTATGTACGCGAACAATGCCTTTCACTAAAACGAATATTAGAAAAAAAAGGGAGTACGGGACCTATTAGGGCTGCATTGGCTTTTACCGAAATTGCTAAAATGCTGACGGACAAAAAGTATGGAGAGCAGCAGATATTAAATGCAATGGAAAAATCAAATGGGCTTTATATGAAAGAATGGATACTGGAGCAACTTAAAAAATACTAGTACTCCGATACTTTTATCGTCCACTAAGTCATCGGAGTACTAGATTTGTATGCTGAACTTTGCAACGATACTGAGCATACCGCATGCATTAATACTATGGCATTATCAGATCATCAAAGATAATAATGTCCGATCTGGATCCTTCACATACGCCCTCAAAATAAACAGTATAGGTACCCGCTGCAAGACCAGAAATAGTCACACTACTGCCACTTACTGTCTTCACAGGGCCACTACCACCGCCGTTTTTTACTACCCAATACTCAACGCTTGTGCCGCTTGCAGCAACAACACTAAACGTAAAAGAGTCTGAGCCTTGACCGGCCAAACCTACTGTCGGCTTTGGACAAGAAGAGAGGGTATTCAACGTGTCAACACCTGTATTGCTATACGTGGCAGAGAGGGGATACATAAGGCCCCAAAAACAAACCAATGATCCGAAAATAAATTTTTTGATACTGCACATCATCTTTAAAATTTTGTTTGGTGAAAATGATGCTGCAAAAGTATCGGGGGGCTATGGGGGGTGGGGTATTCCTTTGATAAACAATGGTTTATGTAAATTTACGTAAATTTACACAAATGTTTACAGGAAATAAATAAGGAAGAATTGGGGATAAGTGGGTCGTTTCTGAAGGACAATTTTATTACGCAATTACCTGTTTTGCAAGGGGCATAGCATGCACTTATTTTGCGGAAATACAAGGCTGTTTTGACGCAAAATACCATGATAATTGTAATGAAATTCGGAGGCGTTTTACTCTAGTTTTTTTGCACCCTCTATAAATTTTTGAACCGATTCCCAGTATTTCCGGTAAAGCGGTGGATTGGCTTTTTTTGAAAATTCCCATACAGGACTTTCTGCCCGGCGTATGCCATAAATGTAATTGGCCATCATCATTTTCCCATCAGGTTCAGCACCATCCACTACAAAGAAATTACCATAAGGAATATGCTTGTATTCATAGATTTCAAATTTCCCTTTTAGTCCCATCTGCGCAAATTCCCTAACCAACAAACGTAGGTTTTCTTTGACCCTTTTCATTTCATCGATGGCATCGTTTTCTTTGCTTTGCACCTTGGCGCGATCATGGAAGTAGATTCGGGATTCATTAGATTCGGGGTCTAGCAGATAGCCTTTTACATTTACTCCGCGCTCCAATAGTTTGATAATATGCGCTTTATACACTTGGTCGTTTTGCGAAGTAAAATAAGAAGAGAAGGTATTGAGCCGCACTCCAATTTCTATAACTTCGTGTTGTGCATTGGCAAAAAACGCGGTTTTATATTGGACGGGTACGCGACCATCGTCGTGAAATTTGACAGATTGTAGCGTATCTATCTCCTGCTCCGATTCAGGCTGAACTTTTTGCTGCCAACCAAGTGCGCTTTGGGTGTTGTAGTCTTGTAGTTCATATTGATAGGTATAACCCAGTTCCTGCTCCAAGTATTGGACACCCTTGGATGTTTTCATTAACATATCTGGTTTTCCCGGACGAGTACCATTTAAAAAACTACTCAACCAAGGTTTTGATATTTGATAATGGAGTACAGTAAGTTTGTTAACGATATTACTCTGACTATAGCACATTGTTGTCATTAATAAGTCGCAACCTTTTTTAATAATAGCTTCAAAATGAATAGTATTTGCTTGTTTTTCGTTCTTTTTTGGCATAATTTTGAAAATTTAATGTTTTATCGTTCCTCAAGCCCCAAAGTTCCAAAAAAATATCTGAAATTACATAACAAAAAAAGCCACTCAGTACCCAACAGTACCAAGTGGCTTTTTTAAAACATTACAATACAACCCTTTTGTGAACTAAAAAAAGTGAAGCGCCACTCTACGCTTTTGTGGACTCTTGTGCACTTTTGTGGTAGAAAAAAGTGTACGCTACGTTTATAGAATAAGTTATAAATTACATTTATGTTTTCAAGGATAAAAATAGGCATTTATTAATTTATAACTATTCACACTACTTCTTCCAAGGCAAAGCATTCACTTTCCTTCCACATACCAAACCCAAGTCAACACCAACTTCGCAGTCCATCCGAAAATGAACACCAAGTGGTATCCGAGAAACGGCATTTTCCTCGGCCATATCGTAAAAAGAACCAAAAAAGCGAGGTGTACTCAGGAATTCCGAGCGACCATTGTGGCACTTGTCAAACATTGCATAGTTGTTGCCAAAAATACTGGTCAATATCTCTGCACCTGCCGCACCCATCGTTGAGTGACCACTAGGAAATGCTGGAAATGAGGGCGTTATGCCAGTAGCACCCGTTTGCGGATCTTTCAAGGCTGGTTCGTAGTTGGGGTCGATCACACGTTTAATATAGGTCTCAGGGCGTTCCACATTATAGTAGTATTTGGAGTGCCAACAGGCCACCGCTGCATCATTGAGTGCCATACCTGTTTTGGCATTGCACACAATAGCAGTCTCTAAATCGCTATCTTTGGAGGTATATACTTGGTTGGCCACGGCAATCCAACGAGGGCCTGGACTAAAGGTAAGATTCAGTAGGTCATCGCTCCAAAATTCACCGATCCACTTATCTTCATAGGTTTGGCTGACACCGCTCCGGGCATATACTTCCAATGCCTGTGCGTATAACTCCGATGTTGGTGATGCACTATAAGGTATGGGCTTTGCGCACAATTTGTCGGTTTCTTCAATCGCAAACGTACGCGCCTTACCCCAATAAGGGAACATCGGGCGGCCAGGGCCGGGTAGCGTGGGTGCCCAATCACCATCTTTGGAATAATGATCCTGCCAAGCGTAGTTATTAAATGGATCCAGAAATGCATCATGACCAAATGGATCGGTTTTCGACCATTCCCAAATAGCATTCCCTACAATGGTTCCATAAGCCTTAGACGCTTCTACACGCTCTGAGGTAGTTTCCGATTTAAAAGCAAATTCCAGTTCAGATGCTACTTTGTCGATCTCCGCGAGGTAAGTATCGTCTTGTGTGGCAAAAAAACGGCGCAATAAAAATTCATGTACACCACTGGCCACTGCTGGCCAATAATAATCCGTTTTTGGATTAGCGGCGGGAATCGATAAGCCTTGGTATTCTGTGGCCAAAGATTGGTATTCGGGCATACCGTTGATACATGCCTCGTAAGTCGCTAATCCAATAAGTCCGAGCGCACGTGGCGCGGGCCCCGGGCGATAACCTGCTGCATGACGCTCAATATGAAGGAATACATCGTTCCATTTGGAAATAGCGGTATGCTTGAATGTGGCGGCTGTTTGCGTTGCTTCGGGGGTGGGTTCATCCTGACAGGCAGTAATGAATAAGCCACAACTTATGAATAAAAGGAGGGCTAATTTGTAATTTTTATGCATTTAAGTAAGAATGGCTAACGCACTTTGTGTGCGCAATTAAAGGGTGTATGTATAAATAAAGAACGGTGTCGAAATAATGGTACAGATTGATGCACATCTTTTGCCGTCATATTTCCTCTTTTTCTACTTAAATAGGTAGGCTATTCGCGCAAAAAAAAGAAAATCTGAGACTAAAATCTGAAGCATGAATTTGTGCTTTTATTCCACCACTGTTTCTAAGCGGTGTTAAGGTGTTTTTTAAAAGCAAAAATAATGCCAATTTGCAGATCTTTATACGTTTAATACTAGAAAAGTTGCACCTTTGTTCCTAAAATGAATTCTATCCTAGTTGTATGTTTATTAATTTATTATCTTGATTTTTAATGAAAATATTGTTAATCGAAGATGAGCGCAAAATGGCGCAATCGGTTCGGCAGTGGTTAGAGGAATATGACCATATTGTCGATTGCGCGTTCGATGGAATTTCAGGAGCGGCGGCAGCGCTCAAAAATACATATGATGTCATTGTCTCTGATGTAATTATGCCAGAACAAAATGGTATTGAACTCTGTCGCAAACTGCGCCAAGTAGGGATTGATACGCCTATTTTGATGATTTCGGCACTGAGCCAAACCGACGATAAAATAACGGGATTAGATGCGGGTGCGGATGACTATCTCGCTAAGCCTTTTCAAATGAAAGAATTACATGCTCGGATCAATGCTTTGGCCCGGCGAAGGACTACACCTGTCGTAAATAGCGCCAAATTGTCATTTGCAAATATTGAACTTGATTTGGATTTGTACGAGGCTTGGCGCGCTGGTAAAAAAATAGTGCTCACACCAAGAGAATTTGAACTCATGGTCTATTTCATCAAAAACCAAGGCCGTATTATTCCTAAAATAGAAATTCTTAAAAGTGTATGGGATTTAGATATTGAAATTAATACAAATGTAGTGGAAGTATATGTCAATTACCTGCGCAATAAAATAGACAAAGGTTTTGATCAAAAATTAATTCATACCCATTTTGGTGTAGGTTATGTGCTAAAAACGGAAATCTAACCTAATAAAATTTATCGTAAAAACTTAGCCCAACGGTTTCGAGTCAAAAAAGTAGGCAATTTTTGGTCAGACGAGCCACTTTTTTGAGTTCGATGCAGCGCATCGGACGAAAAAA